>JBJYXS010000032.1:0-15451 GCA_046260075.1 Anaerolineales bacterium
AGAGCATCGGACTTCTAATCCGGTGGTTGTGGGTTCGAATCCCGCCAGGGGCGCCTCCATCGAAGACTAATATTTTCCACCCACAGCAATATGAACCCAGCCGGGGCGGGCGAATCCCGCCAGGGGCGCCTTTTTTCGATTCATCTTCCTGCACATAAAGAGAAAAAACAGCCGGGGCCAATCGCCCCGGCCGTAGTTCTTCCTTTTTCTCCTGTCCAGAACATCAAGCCGCCGCCCGAAGGCGGCGTTCGGAGTTCACGAGAATTCATTATGGGGGCTGGGGCAGGGAGACAAGGCTCCCGCTCGGCCAAGGACCCCTTCTATCCGTAGAGGATATTTGACTCCCGACGCCCTATGCCAGCGGTGGGCGGCTTGTATCATCATCCTATATCTCTGTTCGTAGGATTTCCATTAACGCGCGATAAATTGGCCGGCGGCGGACAGCGGCGAAATCACCTGGAGGATAGGCAAATGACGAACAAACGGATGCGTGAATCCGCTGCCCTCCCAACTTCCCGCCGCGGTTTGTTCCCTTTGGCGGCGGTCGTATAATGCAATCCATCGGCAGCCGAAGATACTTTACGGAGGATAGGGTATGGCGCGAATCGTGACCGTCGAACAGATGCGTGCAATCGAAGCCGAAGCCGATCGCCGCGGGGTGCATTACGACGCCATGATGGACCGTGCAGGGGAAGGGGTCTTCGCGCATATCCTGCGCCGGCGCGGGCCGGCGCGGGGAAAACGCGTGACGGTCGTCTGCGGAGGCGGCAACAACGGCGGAGACGGTCTGGTGGCGGCTTCCTTATTCGCACGGGCCGGCTCCGACGTCCATGTAATTCTCGCCGCCGGCCGAAAGGACGGCGATCCACGGCTGCGGGCGGCGGCGGAGGCGGGTTGCACGATCGTCAGCGCCGTGGGGGAATCCGAGCGCGCAACCGCTCTGGAGCCCCTGGCGGAATCGGACATATTGATCGATGCCGTGCTGGGAACCGGCATTCGTTTGCCGTTGCGTTCCCCGGCGGCAGAGATCCTGGAGACTCTGCAGGACAGGCTCTCCCGCATTCCGCGGCGGCCGTATGTTGCGGCGGTCGATTGCCCGTCGGGAGTGGATTGCGATACGGGCGAGGCGGCGCCGCAGGCTTTTCCCGCGGATCTGACCGTGACGTTGGGGGCCGCCAAACCGGGACTGATCGCCTTTCCGGCGGCGGAATTAACGGGCAGCTTGATCGTCGCCGATATCGGCCTTCCGGAGGATCTGAAATCATTGAACGTGCCGGGACCGCTGCTGGCGGATCCCGGGTGGGTCCGGAATTGGCTTCCCCGGCGGCCGCGCAATGCCCATAAGGGAACCTTCGGGAGAGCGATTGTGGTCGGTGGTTCGGTGAATTATCCCGGCGCGCCCGTACTCGCGGGACTGGGTGCGTACCGAGCCGGAACCGGATTGGTATCGCTGGCGGTCCCGCGCTGTGTATATGGGGCAGCGGTTTCCCAACTTCCGGAGGCGACCTGGATCGTCCTTCCCGAGGATATGGGTGTGATTGCGGCCGGGGCGATGGAAGCACTGGAGTCGGAGTTGGCCAACACCCAGGCGCTGATTGTCGGTCCGGGATTCGGACGCGAAAAACCGACCGCGGCCTTCCTGAAGCAGCTTCTCTTCCGCGAACAGGGACGAAAGGCGCCTATCGGTTTCTCAGCGGCTCAACCGAGCGGATCCCCGCACGAAAGACTCAGACCCCCGATGGTCGTGGATGCCGATGCCTTGCGGCTGCTCGCCGAACAGCCGGATGGACCGGAAATGCTTCCGCACGGAAGCGTGCTGACCCCACATCCAGGGGAGATGGCAGCCCTGACCGGCATGCCGACGGAGCAGATCCAAAAGGCGAGGATGGACACGGCGATCCGGTTCGCACGGGAATGGCGATCGGTGGTCGTCCTGAAAGGAGCCTTTACGGCGGTGGCCGATCCCGACGGCCGCTGCGCGGTAGCGCCGTTTGCGACGGCGGCTCTGGCCCATGCCGGAACGGGGGATGTATTGGCCGGCGTCATCGGTGGTTTGATCGCGCAGGGCCTTGACGGGTTCCCGGCGGCCGTGCTGGGCGTATGCCTTCACGGCCGAGCCGGCGAACTGGCCGCCGAACACGGCGGAACGACCGACTCGGTATTGGCGCGCGAAGTAGCGGCTTTTCTTCAGCATGCGATCGCGGAATTGCGTGAAGGTTGAAACAGGCGGTCCCGCGGGACCACCTGTTTTTATGGAATGACCATCGGGGGATTGATCAATGGGTCCAGCCCGGAATGTATAACGATGAAGGTCGTCTGCCCGGCGACGATGGTGAACGGAAAGTAATAGTGTCTCCACCATAACCAGGTGTCGAAATAATACTCGCCCTCCGGCAGATCGCCGATGACGAAATTTTCCTGATAGATTTCATCCGGATGGGTGACGTTGCCGACGTATGTCAGGCCGTTCCATTGATGCCACGGATTGAATTGCCACAGGTGGAAGGGGTATTCCACCAACGGCCAGGAATCGGATGATTCGATCCGGCCGGCCAGTACGCCGTACCCGACCGGAGGAACCATCCATAGTTCAGGATTCCGCGAGTTATAGAACGAATCCTCGCCGACGCGGACCTCGAAATGAAGATGCGGACCGGTTGCCTTTCCCGTGCTGCCGACCAATCCGAGTTGGTCGCCGGTCTTGACCCGCTGCCCCTCGACGACGTCTATCCGTGAAAGGTGGGCGTAAGCCGTGAACACGGGCTGGCCGAGATATCCGAAATCATGCCGGATGGAGACGGCGTTTCCATATGGATCGTTGATATTCGGAAAGTGGCCGAACAGGCCGATTCCCGTCCAATTGACGACGCCGTCGGCGACCGCGAGCACCGGCACATTCGCGCCGGTCGGAAAATCCACCCCGTTGTGCGGTTTGAAGAGGTCGAAGTAATCGCTGCCGTAGCGGTAATCCGGATCCACCCAGTTTACGGCGGTGGACGGCACGGGGCGGGAAAGCCAATAATGATCTTCCGGCCGTAATTGGAGCGGCGGAGCATAGCAGGGGGGCCGCTCTTCTGTGATGGGAGGATATTCCAGCAGGGAGGTGGGCTCCAGCACCGGCGGTGTGGCGTACATTTCGTACAGCATGTCTTCAGTCGGGGTCGCCGATGTCTGAAACGACTTACCGGCCAATACGGGAAACACAGGGACGGCAAACACGGCAATGGCCAGTACGATCAGGCCGGGAAGCCAGCAGCCTGTCCTTTTCTCCGACGGTTTCATGTTTGCGCCTTCTTTTTAATACGATGTGCAACGGCAACCGCCCGCCGGGCCGCAGGCTGAAATCGCCGCGGTCCGTTTATATCATACAGGCTTTTTCGGGCGGTTCCTGTGCCTATTACTTACGGATTGTGTTGCAAAACCCATGCCAATCAGGAGGTTTCGCTGGGAGTCGGGGTAAGAAAGGTAAAGGGGGAATAGATCTCGCTCATGGCTTCAAACCAGTCCAAGCCATCGGTACAAACGTACTCCCAGAAATGAATGCCGAAGTAATACGTCCGCCAATCCGAATCGGAGGGAATGCGTTGGAATCCGAATTCAGCGGCCAGTTGGGAAAAATCGATGAAGAAACCGGTTGGAATCTGGTCGTAAAACCGGCCGCCGCTATCCCGCACGGTCGGAGTGCCGGACATGCGCGAATCGAAATCCCACGGGAGGTCGCGGAGCGGTTCCCCCTGGGTGCCGTCCTGTAAAGCAGTGCGGACATACAGCCGCCAATACACCACATGGCCCAGCGGATCGGGAACGACGACCAGCCAGCCTTTGGAAACGGCGCCGCGCGAGACGGCGAAGGCTCTGCCCGTCCGCAGCCAGGAAAGCAATTCCTTCGGCGGCATGGGCGTATCCAGGTCGATCACAGCGCTGTCGAGCGTGGCGAGGAAATCCCAACCGGCGGCCTTCTTCACCTTATCCCGCAGGGTTTGGAATCTTTCGACGACCGCGGAACTCATCCGCGGATCCGGCGCGTTGACGTTTATGGAAACCAATTCGGCGGATAACGGCGTGCCGGCGGGATACGGCGTGGCGGCCTGGGTCGGATCGGTTTCCATGCGGGTCTGAAGCCAATCGGGAAGCGGATCGGGCAATGCGGCCGACGACCAGGCCAGCCGTTCGATCTTGCCTTCCATCCATAGGGCGGCGGGAGACAGAACCTGGCCTTCAGCCAACGAGAAGAGCAGATACGACTGGAGGGGATCCGGTTGAAACACGCCCGCCAGCCAACGGCCGTCCGGACTCCATTCCGGCCGATCGCCCTGGCCGACCAGGACCGGTTCAGCATCGGGATCGACAACGGATATCCGGTAGATCCACGAGTATCCGTTCTCCCGCAAGGCGTAGGCGAGAGTTTCGCCGTCCGGGGAGAAAACGGCATACCGTTCGTCGATATCGGGTGTGTTCGTCAGGTTGAGAATCTGCTGGGTGTCCAGGTTCAGAAGATAAATGTCGGTGTGCCCGTCCTTATGGCCGGTAAAGGATATCGAGCGGGCCAGCGGCGACCAATGGGGTTCGAAGGCATCCATCCCGTCCGGCCCAGACCACATCAGCGATTGATCCTCGACACGGCGGATCGCCAGGCGGAGATGGCCGTTGGTATATCGCTCGTACACCAGTTGGCGCGAATCCGGCGACCAGGCGGGGTGCGCCTCGAAGGTGGCCGATTCAGTGAAAGGCTGAATCTCTCCTGTGGAAAGGTCCATCAAATGGAGATCCCAATTGCCGTTCCGCTGGGAGGAAAACACGACGGCGCCGCCGTCCGGCCGGATGGCCGGATCCCGGTCATCGAAATCACCGCTGGTTAATTGGATGGGGTCCGGATATCCCATCGGCCACAGCCAGATATGCGAATACCCGCTGTTGCGCTGGGCCAGTACCAGCATTCCCTGGTGGGAGAGAAGCGGCGGCGGAGTGAATTGCTGTCCGGGACGGGGCGTGGCGGTGGGAGACGTATCTCCCGTAAACGGGACAGGCGTGCCGGGATTGGCGCACGGCGTGCATTCCTCCGTTTCCGCGGCCTTCGGCGTGCAGAGGATGCCGGTGCAGGTCGCGGTTTGGGAGACCGTAGGGCTGGGCAGCGATACGGTTCCCGTGGAAACGGACGACGGGGTGCATGCCGCAAGAATCCAACAGACCGGGATGGCAACGACGGCTGCCGGCAGGGAATTCCGGGGATGTGTCATACCCGGATTATATCCCGGACACTGTGTTAAAATAAGATCGAAAGCATGCAGGCCGTCCGTTCGGATTCGGAGGAACGATGATCGAAGTGACCGTGGACAGAATCCAGGTTAACCTGGTGTCGCAAAGCCGGGTGGTCATCCTCCGAGAAACGGGAGGAAACCGGTTCCTGCCGATTTGGATCGGTCAGTTCGAGGCAGAAGCCATCGCCATGTTCCTGCAGGAAGTGGAGGCGGTCCGGCCGATGACGCACGACCTGTTGAAGAGCGTCCTGGGAGGCCTGGGGGCGACGCTGGAGCGGCTGGAAATCCACGACCTCCGGGATGACGTCTTCTACGCGCGGTTGATCATCCGCAGCGGCAAGGATCGGATCGAGGTGGATTCCCGCCCGTCGGACGGGATTGCGCTGGCGGTTCGAGCCCATGCGGCGATCTACGTCGCCGAGGAAGTGATGCAGAAGGCCGGCGCGACGCCGGAAGCCGACATCCGCGAAAAAGGCGGTGCGTCCGGCATGGCGGAGGGGGATTCCGCCGACGAACGACTGGACGTATTCAAGGATTTCATCCAACGGCTCGACCGGGACGACAAGCCGCCGGATCCTAATCCGAAGAGCTGATTCCTGTCCGAATCCATCCCGGAAAATTTTCAGGATGGACGGCAACCCGCCGTTGTCCTTTCCCGGCCGCGGCCGGAGAAATCTCTTCTCATAACCAACCCTATGACGGACATGCCACCGCCCGGCGCGGATTCTCCCGCAACCACCACCTCTTCCGGGATTCCCGTCGAACCGCACAACCGGGAAGCCGAGGAGGCGCTGCTTGGCGCCGTGTTGATCAACCCGGAAGTCTTCTTCGAAGTCGCTTCCTTCCTGGGACCGTCCGATTTCTACATTCACCGCAACGGCTGGATATGGGATACGTTCCAGCATTTGGTCGACCGGCAGCAGCCGATCGACGCTCTGACCGTGGCGGAGGAATTGGAACGGCGCGGACGGCTGGCGGAGGCGGGCGGAGCGGCGTACATCGCCGCATTGATGGACAATGTCCCCACCTCTCTGCACGCCGAAGCGTACGGACGCATGGTGGAGGAGCAGTCCGTCCGGCGGCGGCTACTTGCGGCGGCCGGTGAAATCGCCGCGCATGCCCATAATGCCGGTACATCGGTCACCGACGTGGTGGGGGAGGCGGAAAAGGCGGTCTTCGAAGTCAGTCAACGCCGGCTGGCGCGCGACGTTCAACCGATCGACCGCGTGATCAGCGAATACTTCGACCGCCTGGAATACCTCACCCGCCATCCGGAAGAATCCCTCGGGATCCCGACCGGCTTCGGCAAACTGGACGAACTGCTGGGCGGGATGCAACGTTCCGATCTGCTGATCATCGCCGGGCGCCCGGGTCTGGGGAAAAGCGCGATGCTGCTGAGCATCGCCAAGAATGTGGCCCAAACGCACAAGAAGCATGTGGCCATGTTCTCCATGGAAATGTCGAATGAGCAGCTGATCCAGCGCCTGATCTCGCAGGAAACGCGGATCGACTCGCACAAATTCCGGCAGGGCAAGGTCAGCGAGGAGGAATGGGCGCGGTTCACACACGCCGCGTCGACACTATCGGAGGTGAGGATCTTCCTCGACGACACGCCGGCCCTGACCCCGCTGCAGCTGCGCAGCAAGTGCCGGCGGCTGCATCTGGAATACAACCTGGATCTGGTGCTGGTGGACTATCTGCAATTGATGGGAAGCGACTTCCGCAGCGAAAACCGGGTGCAGGAGGTGTCGTACATCTCGCGCTACCTTAAGGCTCTGGCCCGCGAGTTAAACGTTCCGGTGGTGGCCGCCGCCCAGCTTTCGCGCGCCGTGGAGCAGCGAACCAACAAACGGCCGCAGCTCTCCGACCTGCGCGAATCGGGGTCGCTGGAGCAGGATGCCGACATTGTCATGTTCATACACCGCCAAGACGAACCCAGTTCCGGCGAAGCCGGCCCCGGAGCGGCGGCCTACGGACAGCGGGCTTCCCGTCCGCAGATGGAGGCGGTCGTCACCGAAATTATCGTGTCCAAGCACCGACACGGGCCGACCGGCAGCGTGGAATTGATCTTCTTCCCCTCGCGGACGCGGTTCGAGAACGCCGCAACAGCCAGCCAGATCCAAACCGCTCCTCCCCAGGCGCGTCCGGAATGAAAGGGTTTGCGGGTTTTCCCGGGGGGCCGGTCCGGATGACCCCGGTCCCGGAACCGTTTTTTTCCGGGTTGCTGCCGCAGATCGACCATTTGGGCGAATTAAAAATCACCCTGTATGTACTCTGGCGGTTCGCCCGGCAGGACGGACCCCAGCGATACCTTTCGCTGAGCGAACTCCGCGAGGATGCGGATCTGTTGGCGGGGCTGGGCGGTATCGGGGAATCCGGGGAGAAGGCGCTTGACGATGCGCTCGAACGGGCCGTGGCCCGGGGAACGCTGTTGACGGTCCGTGAAACCGGGACCGGCGAGGCGTATTATTTTCTGAACAGCCCCCGCGGAAAGGCCGCCGCCGAAGGATTGGCGGACGGAACCTGGCGGGCGGGGGATCACCCGCATATCGCGCGGACGCTGGAGCGTCCGAATGTGTTTTCCCTGTACGAACAGAACATCGGGATGCTTACCCCGATGATGGCGGAGATCCTGCGCGACGCGGAGAAGACGTATCCCGCGGGGTGGATCGAGGAGGCCGTGCGCATCGCCGTGGAGCACAATGCGCGGTCCTGGAAATACGTCGCCGCGGTCCTCGAACGCTGGAAGAAGGAAGGCCGGGGCGCAAGGAAGAGTTCACCGGAGGACGAACGGCGGCGCTATATCGAAGGAGAGTATGCGGATTTTATCGAACACTGACCTGCCCGAACAGGAGCCCTTGGGGCCGGGAAAACCGGATTGTCCGATCTGCGGCGGCTTGGGGTATGTGCAGCAGGACGTACCGGTGGGCGATCCGGATTTCGGACGGGTCACGCCGTGCATCTGCATGCAGGGGATCCTGCAATCGCGGGCCAGCGAACGCCTCTACCGGTTCAGCAACCTCGAACGGCTGAAGCACATGACCTTCGACACCTTCTCCCCGCGCGGGCGGGTGGCGCTCCGTCCGATCGAGCAACGGTCGCTGGAACAGGCATACAACCTCGCTCACGCCTTTGCACAGACGCGCGACGGGTGGTTGCTGCTGGAAGGGGGGTTCGGCTGCGGGAAAACCCACCTGGCGGCGGCGATTGCGAATTTTTCCGTTCAGCACGGCGTGCCGACCATGTTCCTCACCGCGCCGGATTTGCTCGACTGGCTGCGATCCTCCTTCGAAGGCAGCGATGACAGGTTTTCGGAACGGTTCGAGGAAATCCGCCAGGTGCCGCTGCTGATCATCGACGATTTCGGAACCCAGAACGCCACGCCGTGGGCCCAGGAAAAATTGTTCCAATTGCTGGATTACCGCTATGTGAACCTCAGTCCGACGGTGATCACCACCAATTTGCGGATCGAGGAAATCGAAGGGCGGATCCGCTCGCGCTTGGCCGATACCGAACGGGTGAACCGGGTTCGGATTCTGGCGCCGGATTACCGCCAGCCGGTGAAGGAATACGGGTCGACGGAACTCTCGACCCTTTACCTGCATGCCCGGCAAACGTTCGGGTCGTTCTCTCTGCGCGAGGGCGAACATCTTTCGGCCGAGGAATCCAAAAGCTTGCGCGTTGCGCTGGAGCACTCGCAGCAGATGGCGGAATCGCCGGCCGGTTGGTTGGTCCTGCTTGGACCCTTCGGCTGCGGGAAAACCCACCTGGCGGCGGCGGTCGCCAACCACCAGGAAGCCTTGGGGTTTCCCTCACTGTTCGTCGTCGTACCGGACCTGCTCGATTACCTCCGCAGCACCTTCAACCCATCCAGCCCGGTTTCCTACGACCGCCTGTTCGACGAGATCCGATCGACGAACCTGCTGGTGCTGGACGACCTCGGGGCGCAAAATGCCACTCCGTGGGCGCGGGAAAAGCTTTTCCAGTTGTTAAATCACCGCTACAACGCGGAACTTGCGACGATCATCACCACTTCCATTGATTTGGCGGAGATGGACGCCCGAATCCGGACCCGGGTACTCGACAAGCACCTGTGCACAATCTGCGGGATCACCGCACCGCCGTTCCATGGAAAGAAGCCCTCTCCCGCCGCGAAGAAAAACCGGCGGAAGAAAAACTGATCATTCGGTCACTTCCCTGATTTTTACCGCGCCCCATCCATTTCCAGGCCAGAACGCAGAAATACAGGATCAGGATCCCCTGCGTCCATGGAAACAGGGGGTACCGCCAGATTCCATAGAGTCATCAGATCGCCGCGCGCCCCCGCGAGGATTTTCCCATCCGGGGAGAAATCCAGCCCGCAAGGATCGCTGTTCCCCATGGGCGCCAGGTTTCGCAGCAATCGGCCGTCCGCTGCGTTCCACAGGAACGTCCCATTCGCGCTGATGCCGGCCAGCAATGTCCCATCCGGCGAAAATGCAAGCGAGCGAATCGGCCCGGTCAAGTCGGACCCGGCCTCGAGAGCATTCCATGAGGTAATTTTCTCGCCTGTTTGGGAATCCAGGATCACGATCCTGTCCAATCCGGCGTTGAAGGCCAACCGGCCGCCGTCCGGCGAAAAAACCGGTTCGAATGTTCCCTCGTTTTCTGTGAGAAACGACCAAGCGGGATCCAGAGCATCAGTATTAAAAGCAAACACGCCCAGGGTGCCGGTCACAACCAGAAGGCGTCCGTCAGGGGAAAAAGCGGACGCATTCGCGCCGCCCATTCCCAGACGGGCTGATGCGTGATCGGGCACAGGTCCCGAATATGGATTGATCCTTTCCGGTGTGGGAGTACTGCGCCTTGTTGGAGTGTTGGACGGGGAGGGGAAAGGAGTGGAAGGTGATAGGGTGGTTGGAATCGGCGAAAAATCCGCGGTTTCGGGCGCCGGGCCGGATGTGCAGCCGATAAGCGACAATAGCGGAAAGACAACGGGGAACAACATGCGAAAACGGCGTGCCGGTGTTTTCATAAGGATAAATCTCCTGCCTGAACAATAAGGATATCTCGACCGATAACCTTAATTATAGATAACGGCGATCGCGCCGCCAAGGGGAAAGCAACCGAGGAGGTCGTCGGAACCTCCTCGGTCTGTCGGCAAGAGAGCATTCGTTCTCCGTTGCGGATATCGGGATATCTACGCCCCGTATTTTGTCAAACGGTGGGCGTGGCCCAGCGCCAACGGCATCATCTCGGTGGTGTGGAAGGTTCCCAAGCCGCCCCGGGCGCACATGTTCTCCGAGAATTCCGTTTCCGCGTCCGGACGCGCGCTGGCGGGCGCCCACAGGAGCAGGGGGACCGGGTGCCACGAATGGCTTTTGAGCTTGGCCGGTGTGGAGTGATCGCCGGTGATCAGCAGCACGTCCGGTTTGAGTTCCAACAGCGCCGGCAGCGCGGCGTCGACCGACTCGATCACCTTGACTTTAGCCGGGAAGTCGCCGTCCTCGCCGCGGGAATCGGTCTGTTTGATGTGAACGAAGAAGAAATCGAAATCCTTCCATACCTTGGCGACGGCGCGGAATTCGTCCTCCGGCGTGCCGCCCTTGAAATCGATGACCTGCATGCCCACCAATTTGGACACCCCGCGGTACATCGGGTAGGCCGCGATGCACGCCGGCCGCAGGTTGTAAATCTCCGGAAATTGCGGGAGTTTCGGATCCCCGGAGAAGCCCCGCAAAGTGATCATGTTGGCGGGATGGTCGTCGGCCAGGATGGACCGGGCCTGGTCGATCCATGCATTGAAGCGGTCCGCCGTTGGACGGCCCCCGGCTTCGGTCGCCTTTACCGGCAGCGGCGGAACGCCCGTTTCCTGCGGATCGGTATCATGCAGACAGGCGGAGAGGCCCTTACCGCGCATCACGACCACGAAGCGGTGTTCCTTGACGGGTTGGACTTCCATCGTCACGCCGGGAATTTTGATCTTGGCGAGCTTTTCCACCAGTTTCGACGACGCCTCGGTCGGAATCCGGCCCGCCCGCCGGTCGGTGATCCGTCCCTCGGAATCGACCGTGCAGAAGTTACCGCGTGCGGCGACATCCTCGGGCCCCACCTCGACTCCGATGCCGAAAGCCTCCAGCACGCCGCGGCCGATATCGAATCGCAGCGGATCGTAGCCGAAGAGGCTGAGATGGCCCGGTCCGGAACCGGGGGTGATTCCATAACCGACCGGTATCATCTGCCCCTGGCAGCCTTCCGACGCCAGCCGGTTCATGTTCGGGCGGCGGGCGGCTCCAAGTTCGGTCGGGCCGCCCGGTTCCACGGGCAATCCGCCCAGTCCGTCCATCACCAGCAGGACGATTTTCGTCGACTCCTTCAACGCCAACGACCGTATGAGTTCAAAATCCGCCATGAGTGCCTCCTTACGGCCCTCCGGCCGCAAAAAAAACCCCGCGCCGAGATACCGGCGCGGGAGTGTGATCGGGAAAGGATGGATCAGCGAACCGCGGTCTGCGTATCCCGGTCGAAGATGTGGACCTGGCTCATGTCGAAGGAGACTTCGAGCCGGTCGCCCATCCGGGCGCGGGTGCGCGGGTCGACGCGGGCGATGAAGGTGTGCTCGCCGGTGACCAAGTAGAGGAAGACCTCGTTGCCCATCGGCTCGGTTACGTCGACGCGGCTTTCCACGCGGGCGGCTGTGATTCCGGGCGGCGCGAATTGCGGGTCGTGGACGTGTTCGGGCCGGATGCCGAAGATGATTTCCTTCCCGACGCGGGAGGAGAAGCGCTGCGTCTTATCGGACGGAATCGGAACGGCGAACGCTCCGGCGTCGATGAACAGGGTCGAGTCGCTGCGGGTGACCTTGGCGTCGAAGAAGTTCATCGACGGCGAGCCGATGAAACCGGCGACGAAGACATTGGCCGGCTTGTCGTACAGCACCTGCGGGGTGTCGAGCTGCTGCAGAATGCCGTCGCGCATCACGGCGATGCGGGTGGCCATGGTCATGGCCTCCGTCTGGTCGTGAGTGACGTAGACGAAGGTCGTCTGCAACCGCTGGTGCAGTTTCGAGATGTCGGCGCGGGTCTGGACCCGCAACTTGGCATCCAGGTTGGAAAGCGGCTCGTCGAGGAGAAACACCTGCGGCTCCCGGACGATGGCGCGGCCGAGGGCGACGCGCTGGCGCTGACCGCCGGATAGCTGGCGCGGCTGGCGTTTGAGCATTTCGGTCAGCCCGAGTACTTCGGCGGCTTCCTTCACCCGGCGGTCGATTTCCGGCCGGGGGACGCGGCGCAGCTTCAGGCCGAACGCCATGTTGTCGTACACCGTCATGTGCGGGTAGAGGGCGTAGGATTGGAACACCATCGCGATGTCGCGATCCTTCGGGGCGATGTCGTTGACGACCCGCGTGCCGATCTTGATGATCCCGCTGGTGACTTCCTCCAACCCCGCCAGGCAGCGCAGGGCGGTGGTTTTCCCGCAGCCCGACGGGCCGACCAGGACGAGGAATTCCTTGTCTTTCACGTCAAGGTTGAGGTCGTTGAGCGCAACGACACGGTCGAACCGTTTGGTTACGTGTTCATAGGTTACGCCTGGCATGGTGCTTCTCCTTTCGGTTATTCATATAGTGGCAAAATTATAACATGAAACCCGAGTCAAAACCTGTGTTTTTCGTATGAACCGGGATGCTTTTTTCCCGTCCGGAACACTGAAAAGAAACCGGATTGACGGTGCCGGAAGGGCCTTTCTCCCATACTGCGCGGCCCTATCCGGATTGACGCTGTTTCTCTTTCCTGCTATCATCCCCGGACGAAAAAATTAACATGAAAACATCACCGGAAAGGCTGGCCGACCGCCTGAAATCCTGGTTGGCAGTTGGAAAAATATGGTTGGCGCCGGGCATGGGGGTGAAGAGGTGGTTGATCGGTCTGGTGACGGGTACGTTGCTGGTCGGGCTGGGGTTTTCGGTATTCATGCTCGATCTGTACCGGTCCCGTCCGGATTCCGCAATCCTTTCCACACTGGCGCTGAGTTTCATCCCCAGGCCCGTCCGGATAACGGTGTTGTTGCTGGCCGGCGGCGGATTGATCGCCTTTTCCCTGTGGCGGTTGAGTTTCGCTCTGCTGGCTCCGTTCGCCAAGGCCGGCCGGAACGTTCCGGAAATCCTGGCCAACTACCGGCGGCGCGGAAGGGGGCCGCAGGTGGTCGCGATCGGCGGGGGCCACGGATTGGCGGTCATGCTGCGCGGGTTGAAGCAGCGGACGACGAACCTCACCGCGGTGGTGACGGTTGCCGACGACGGCGGTTCCTCCGGACGGCTGCGGCGGTCGTTGGGCATTCCGCCGCCCGGCGATTTGCGCAACTGCCTGGCGGCGCTGGCGGAAGATGAATCGCTGCTGACGCAGCTGTTTCAATACCGGTTTGCGGAAGGCGACGGCATTCACGGCCACGCCTTCGGAAACCTTTTCGTCACCGCCCTGGCCGGAGTCACCGGAAGCTTTGAAAGCAGCCTGATCGAAGCCGGCAAGGTGCTGTCGATCTGCGGGAAAGTGGTTCCCTCCACGCTCAACAACGTCGTGTTGGAAGGGGAATTGATCGGGGAGCGGAACGACACTCTGCGGCGGGTCAGCGGTGAAAATCAAATCCAATCCGTTCCGGGGGCGGTGTGGCGGGTGTGGCTGGAACCGGAAGATGTGCGCGCGTATCCGGGCGCGGTGCAGGCGATCCTCTCCGCCGATCTGATCGTGGCGGGGCCGGGAAGCCTCTTCACCAGCGTACTGCCGAACCTGTTGATCCGGGAAATCCGCGACGCGTTGATCGCCAGCCGGGCGCTGAAGCTTTTCGTGTGCAATATCGCGACTCAGCCCGGGGAAACCGACGGCTTCTCGGTCAAAGACCATCTGGATGCCATCGAACGGCATGTCGGGAAGCAACCGTTTCACGGCGTGCTGGTGCATGCCGGGGACGAATCCGAAATGCCGCCCGGCGTGGAACGGGTGGGGCCGCCGCTTCCGGAGGAAGGAATGGACGTCGTCGAGCGGGATCTGGCCGACGAGCAACAGGCCGGACGCCATGATTCCCGAAAGCTCGCCGCGGCATTGATGGAGTGGCTCGAGCGACGGGGGGCGCGATTCCGCATGTGAGGATCTCCCCGTCCACCGGAAGGGGAGGGAAGGAAAATCCCGACAGCGTGCATTTCCCGGCGCCCAAGAGATGATGGAGCGCCGGCGTTTTCCAAATCGTGATCTCACTTTCCCATTTCAGGAGGTATTCCATGGCTACAAAAGTCGGTATCAACGGGTTCGGCCGCATCGGCCGTCAGCTGCTCAAGGCGATATTGGAACGGGCCCCCAAAGATCTCGAGGTTGTGGCGATCAACGACCTGTTCAACGTCGAGACCAACGCGCACCTGTTTATGTACGATTCCACATACGGCAAGTTCGACGGCAAAGTGGAGATCGAAAAGGGGAACCTGGTGGTCAACGGCCACACTGTCAAAGTCCTGGCGGAGCGCGACCCGGCCAAACTCCCGTGGAAGGACTTGGGCGTGGAGGTCGTCATCGAATCCACCGGCTTCTTCACCGACGCGATCGGCGACGCCGCCAAGGGCAAGCCCGGCGCCAATGTCCACATTCAATCGGGCGGGGCCAAGAAGGTAATCATTTCCGCTCCGGCCAAGAACGAGGATCTCACGGTCGTCATGGGAGTCAACGATTCCCAGTACGATCCGGCCAAGCACCACATCCTCTCGAACGCCTCGTGCACCACCAACTGCCTGGCTCCCGCGGCCAAGGTTGTCCATGATAAATTCACCATCCAGTACGGATCGATGTGCACGATTCACTCTTATACCAACGATCAGAAGATCCTGGACCAGGGCCATCACAAGGAAATCCGCCGTTCCCGGTCGGCCGGTCTGAACATCATCCCGACCACCACGGGCGCGGCGCGGGCCGTGGCCCTCGTCATCCCCGAACTGAAGGGTAAATTCGACGGGTATTCGCTGCGGGTGCCGAGCCCGACGGTGTCGATCGTGGATTTTAACTGCACCGTCGCCAAGTCCGTAACGCAGGAAGAGCTGACGGCCGCCTTCATCGAGGCTGCCGAGGGTCCGATGAAGGGCATCCTCGGCGTCACCCGCGGGATCGCCGCCGACCCGCTCGTTTCCACCGATTTCCGCGGCGACGACCGCTCCTCAATCGTCGATTTGAAATACT
>JBJYXS010000033.1:0-2283 GCA_046260075.1 Anaerolineales bacterium
GTCACCGTGATTCGCTGCAGCTCGCGACCGGTTGTTGGCCAGGCGCCGGAATGACGGATCGGCTGCCAAGATGGATAATCGGGTTTCAACACGTATTTCTTGGCGGAAATTCCTCGCCGGGAATGAACCCGAGGAACCGGGCGAAGACGAAAGGAGAAAGCGATGCGATTGGAAAAGAAGGCAACCGTGGCCGTGCTCGCGGTTCTACTCATGATGGCCCTGGCTTGCGGCCAGACCGGTGCGACGGAAAGCCCCGCCTCACCGCCGACGGAGGGATCGGCCGATACGCCTGGGGAAACCCATGAGGCGGACGGGGCTCCCGAGCCGACCCGGGAACCGGAGACCACGGTGGGCTGGTCGAGTCACGCCTCCACAAAGTCCGAGATGAGTTACATGCATCCGGGTACATGGTTCGGCCCGGCCGAGCTGGCGGACCGCAACGGCGCCTATTTGAAGGATCCCGACGCCGACATCGGAATGATCATGCGGTGGAAGCTCTCCGGCGACCCGGCCGACTTGCTGGCAGCCTGGGGAACGGAGGACATCACCGTCCCCGGGGCCGTGGAAGTCCCCATGCAGGATTTCGTCATTGAAGACGGAGACCCGGTCACCGTCTCACGGATAACGGCCGCTACGCGGATCGGGACCGACGGCGCAATGACCGCCCAAACCGTCTTCATCCAACGCTATGCCGACGTACTGCAGATTGAGTGGTTCGCCCCGGCGGATCGCTGGGAAGAGGTGCGGGAAACATTCCTTAAAGTCCTGGCTTCGATCGAATTATGGCACAAGCACGTCGATAAGGATCTCGGATTGCAGATGATATACCTCCACGATTGGGCTGATCCTGAAGCTCCATGGGAGGGGGATGGTCTCTGGTTCCATTCGGCCGACGATCAGAGCGGGGTGGTCATCTGGGTGCGGCCCGTAGGCGAGCCCCAGGACATGCTGGCGGAGTGGAGTCCCGATGCGCTCAGCGGCTTGGGCTTTTCGGATTGCACGATGGCATTGGCGGAAAAGGAAGACCGCATCTCCACGTTCGGCGCACAGTGGGAATCCCAGACGGGCCAATGCACAAGCTCTTCCGGCGCGGGGATGACCTACACGGCGGCGTATGCGCTGAACCGTGACCGGTTGCTGGAGATCGCCGTGTACGGTCCGACCGATAATTGGGAATATGCCTATATGATCGCTTCGCGGACGATGTCTTTTCTCATGGATATCCGCTAGGCTCGTCGCCGGGCACTCCGGTAAATCGGACGGCCCGATCCGGCCCGCCGGTTTTTCGCACTATGGAACCCCCGCCAACCAGACATAAAAGGATGGCGGGGGTTTTCTTGCCGTATGTTGCGGTATCCTCGAGTTCCGAGAAGGGTGTGGGAAGCGGATGTTCGGCGATATCCGATATAAAACAAACCAGCCAATGATCGGTCAAATGAATATCCCATTTGGAGGGTCATCTATATTGACACAACCTGCTTACGAAGACCTCTGTGGAAGAAGGTTTTCCGGCACGCATGGATAGTAAACATTGTTTTGTTCCTCGCCCTGAGCGCGATCCGGGCCTACGGGCTGTGGGGTCCGGTCGCGGCGCGGCAGCTGGTGCCGCTCTCTTTTTTCCTGATGTGGTTCCTGCCGTTGATATTCCTTACATCGGAAGGACGTTCCCGCATCGGAATCCGAGGTGCGAAAAAGCCCATATGGTTTCTATGGTCGGTGATTATCGGGACGCTGGGCGGAGCGGCACTTTTTCTTCTCGGGTGGGCCCTGTTCGGAAAGGGTGCCGATAACTGGTACGTCAGCATATTGAGCTCCCTGGAAATCGACGAATCCCTGCTCTCGCTTCCGAAAATGGAATTGTTCCTGTTGTTCACCGTTCCGGCCGTTCTCTTCAGCCCGGTCGGTGAGGAATTGTTTTCCGCGGGATGGTCCATGCTTCCGTCGCCGAACAATGGGGCGGCCGGAACGCGGCATGGATCAACGGCCTGGCCTTCGCCGGGATCCACCTTCTGCACCACGGCCTGTTGATCGACAGTTCGGGCGTGCACGTCCGATCGGTTTCGGGCGCGTTGTGGTTCTCCTTGATGGTCGCCCTCAGCGGAGTGTTCAACCTGATCCGAGAAAAAAGCGGATCCCTCTGGCCGGGCGTCGTTGCCCATGCCGTGTTCAACCTGTTCCTGAACGTTACGATTTTCCTGTTCCTGATGTGAAAACCGGCGTCGGGGATCGGCTGCCGTGCCGACGCCGGGGCGGGGCGGAAAAAGGAGTAAAATTATTGGGCTC
>JBJYXS010000034.1:0-2500 GCA_046260075.1 Anaerolineales bacterium
ACCGTCCAGGACGGCACATCAACCTCCGCGAAAGACAAGATAGAGCAGCAAGGCGATACCCAGCGACCAGAGCAAGGCGCCTTCACCACCGAGAAAGGATTCCAGCCCCGAAACGAAGAAGGCACTTTTTTCGAAGGAGCCGGTCGTCATTTTTTTCAGTAACTCCAAGCGGGAAGCTCTTCCCACAATTTGAAGAAAAGATCCTTCAGCTCGCTGCAGCCGACCGAACGCCAACAGCAATACGATGCCGCCAAGTAACAGCAGGAGCGCTACGGCGACCGCGGTAAGGGAAAGGGAGACGGCCCGGTCGGGCAAGAAAATCAACGACAAGCAGACTCCCGCCCCGATCGAGAAAGCGATCAGGAACAACGGTTCATTCGACGGAAATTCCTCCACCGGGTCGAACGCCGTACGGAATACACCGCAAAGGACCAACATGTGGATCAGCGCCAATGACGCCAAAGAAGCGAGCCCAGCGGATGCCGATATCTGCGGAAGCACGGAAGCGGACCATACGGTCATCGGCGAGGGAGGAAATCCCGCGAACATTGCTCCAAGGGACAGCGGAAAAGCCGCCATCCATCTCCGGTGCGGAAGATAGCCGATATAAGCCAGCAAGACGCCACCCCCGAGTATCAACATGGCCCCGGCGGCCGCGAATACCCCACTCTCGCGGGGAAACAGCAGGGCGGATAGAAACGCCATTCCGCCAACAATCGGAAAGTACAGATCCCGCCGTGATAGGGGGGAGGATGCGGTGCACCATTGCCAGCCGCATATTCCGAGCGTCAGGGCGCAAAGGACCGCCAAGCCGGGAAACACCGCGTTGTCGGAGGAAGAAAGCGGCAGCGAAGCCCACGAATCGGAAAGGAAGCACAAGACGGCGGCGGGTGAGACGATCCGCAGGAAAAAACCGGCGTCAGTGGACATCGAACTGCTGCGCGAAGCCGTGAATTGGAGCGGAGCAACGACCAGACGAAGGGCAATCCCTGTCAGGAACAGGAGAGTGGACGGATCCCGGGCGGAGGCACCGCCGACGGCGGTCAAATCGGAGGGGGATGCATTCGACCCGGTGAACAATGAAAACAGAACCAGGATAGACCCCAATATATTGACGGCGAGGATTCCACTGAATTGGAACAATGGGGAAGAAATTCCATCCGGGCCGATTTCCACCGGACGTTTCAGGTACAGAGTGATCAGGAAGGAGGAGAAATCGATCCAAGACCAAACCAGAATAACGGCGAGGGGCGTCACCGCGGAACAGGCCACGACGCCCGACAGGGCCAGCAGATATATTGCGACGCGGGAACTTTTTTCAGAACTGCGGCGGAGCGGGCGGGTCCATTCGATCAGAAATAAAAGCCCACAGAGGTATTCAGCAAAGAGAACGGCATGCGGGCCGGCGCGGAAGACGAGGGGTTCGGGGAAGAGGATCGATGGAGACCATGGGATGGTGAAGGAATCCGGCAACGGCAACCGCAGCAGAAGGATCGCCAGCGCAGCAACCGGAATCGCGGAAATCGCGATCTGAGAGGTTCGGCGTTCCGTTGGGAGCCAATAAGCGACGATTGCGCCGAAAAACAACAAGATGAATACGATGAGGACAATCATGGGGCCCGTCCGGGGAGAAATTCTAGCATATTACCGATGCGGAGAGTCAAGAGGGTGGACGACGCATAAGGAAGAAAAACCCGCCGGAGACGGCGGGCGCGTGCGATTACGGGAACCGGTCTTGTTGCCGGTTCCGCACAGGACGTATCCCAAAGCGGCGATTACGCCGGTGTGGGGAGCGGTAATAAATTCTCGAAAAGGCGCTCCAGAGCCATGGTGTGGCAGCATACGCCGCGAAGATGGAAAAACTCGCAATCGCACTGCCATTTGCCCTTTTCAAAATGGACGCGGTGGTTGTTGTTGTCGCCGCGGAATGTGATGGAAAAAGCGTCGACCTGGAACCGGTCGGGCTCTTGGGCGTATCGTCTGGCTTTTTCGACCTTTCCGATCATACCGTAATCCATATTCGTCTCCTTAAAAAAAAAGGCACGCGGGCGCAGGGCCCCGTGCCTAATGGTTGGCGCACAATTGTCGAAACACCCCGCTCATGGCGGTTTTCCTCCTGCGAGAAGGATGCTTGCAGTATAGAAGAAAACCGGAAAGATGTCAATTCCGGAAACCGGAATCAGCCGGGCAGTACCGTTTCCAGGGCCTGACCGGTGAAAGAGGCGTGAATACCGCGAATATCTTCTGGCGTCCCGCAGGCCACGATGTCTCCGCCGCCGATACCGCCCTCCGGGCCCAGGTCGACGATCCAATCGGCGGTCTTGATGACGTCCAGGTTGTGTTCGATCACGATGACGGTATTGCCGGCATCCGTCAGCTGATGCAGCACGTCCAGCAATTTCTGGATGTCGGCGAAGTGCAAGCCGGTTGTGGGTTCATCCAGAATGTACAGGGTGCGGCCGGTGGAAAGCTTGCTGAGTTCCTTGGCAAGTTTGACCCG
>JBJYXS010000035.1:0-24505 GCA_046260075.1 Anaerolineales bacterium
GGACTCATGATTTCGGCGGTATTGCCTTTTCCGCGGATGCTGACCTTTCGCTGGTAGGGCATCAGCAGCACGTCGCATGCCGCCTGATACAGGGGCACCTCCGCGTTCGGTACGTAGCCCATCCAACGGATATTGTCCGCCGCCGTCTGCGTTTTCCATTTCCACACCTCAGCGGCGTCCCCCCCCAGAATCAGAAAATCCACGGAAGGCAGTCTCTTCGCCACCTCGCAAATTAATTCCACGCCCCGTCCCGCTACCAGGCTGCCGAAATACCCCGCCGTGAAACGCCGGGGCGGCAACGAAAGCCGCAATCTGGCCCGTTCGGGAGACGGTAGGCGGCGGTATGCCTCGCTGTCCACCGCGTCGGGGGCGACCAGTATGGTGCGGCTTCGCAGGATCGGGTATTCCCGACGCAGGATATCCTCCAGGGCGCTGCTGATAACCGTCAACCGGACGCCCTTCCGGCCGATGACCTGCCGGAAATACAACGGTCCGAGGCGTCCGGTCGGCGGATGATGCACTTCAAGAATTACCGGGAAACCATGCTGCGAAACCGCCCAAGCGATGTCGATTCCGCGTGTGTACACCAAGTGGGGTGTCAGCCGCGCCGCTTCGCCCGCTTCGGCCCAGGCCAATCCGCGACGCCCCAGAAGCGGCAGCAGCTTCACGCGATGGATCGGAAAAACGGTGCGCAAACCGTAAATCCGGAAAACGCGATCGGCGGGCGCCGCCCCGCCGCTCCCCGATGGAAGATCTGCAGGCGGCAGGACCAAATGCACATCGTTACCCTCCCGGGCGAACGCCTGGCACATCTTCATCACCTGCAGGCTGTTGGCCGTATCGGAAGGGATTGCCGCGGAACTCAGGTAGGCGATCTTCATGCCGTTTCCATCAAGGAGCGATAAATGCCCATCTGTTCTTCTGCAAAGCGGTCCCATGTCAGGAATTCGGCGCGCGCGCGGCCGGCCATTCCCATTGTACGCGAAAGGCCGGGGTCCTCCGCCAGGGCGATCATCGCGCGCGCGATTCCTTCCACATCGCCGGGCGGCAGGAGATATCCCGTCCGACCGTCCGCCACGGCGTCCGGAATCCCGCCGCTGCGGGTGCCGATCACCGGAAGGCCGTACGCTCCTGCCTCGAGGAACACGAATACAAATCCCTCGAAGTGATCCCCCTCGTCTTGTGATGTCATCGCCAGCATGGACGCCCGGCGATAATGAGGATCCAATTGCTCCCAGGTCAGTGCGCCCAGGAATTCCACGTTGCGGATTCCCTCCCGGTTCACGAGTTTCTCTAATTCGCGATGGTAGCGGTTGCCGATGCCTCCCCCGGCCAGGAGAAAACGAGCCGCAGGGAACCGCCGTTGCAGGCGTCCGAACGCCCGCAGGCATATGTGGTATCCCTTGCGCGGCTTTATGCCCCCGACCGAGAGCACGATCGGATCCGTAGGGAATTCCTTCTCCTCGGCCACGCGGCGGGGTACCCGGGCGGCGAAATCGGATCCTTGCAGGACGACCCGGATATTCGCTGGATCCGACGCCCGGGGAAACGCGGTGCGCATTTTTTCCGCAGTGCCGTGCGACATCGGGCAGACGCAGGCCGCCCGGCGCAGAATCCCGTCGCATAGCTTCGCCGGTATCCGCCAGCGGCGCCAGATCACGCCGTAGGTGCCGAATGTTGTGATGATATGCGGGACCCCCAGGCGGCGGGCCAGGATATCTCCGATCCACCCGGCGGGGAAGAATTCCAGCGAATGAACCAGGCGCACGTCAAGGCGGGGAAAAGCCCGCAGCGCAAGCGAAGTCGGCAGCATGTGCGCCCACGTGCGGAACGAACCGGCCACATTGGGCTGGATCACCGGAAGCGTGAAAAGCTCCGCATCCGGAAACAGCGACCGCGCCGCATCCCTGTCCGCCGGCGAAACAATCAGCACCGGAGAGACGTCCGGGGCCAACGAGCGGAGGATTCCCAGCGTGGCGGTCGGCCAACCGCCGCGTCCTCTCAAGAGCGGGATGACATAAGCGACCCGGAGGGGAGCGGAATCCGTCATGATCCGGACGACTCCGGCGGAGGAGAATTCCAGGGATGGATACGGTGTCGATATATCATCTTCCGATGCATTTTCGCTTCCTCGGACCGCTGCGCGGGTTTCGGAATGAACTCACCGTCTGGGCAATCGGTGGGCCCCGGGATCATAACCGGGGCCCGGCATCCTGCACAACACATAATAATCGCGTAAGCCGATAGGCCGACGGTCATCGCCAAGACACTAGGCTTCCAGCAGCCGGCGGTACGCAGCCCATTGTTCCTCGGCGTAGCGATCCCACGAAAGGTGCTCCGCACGGGCACGGCCGGCCAGACCCATGCGGGCCGAAAGCGCCGGATCCCCTGCCAGCCGGATCATCGCCCGCCCGGCTCCATCGGCATCCGCGGGATCCACCAGCAAACCGGTTTCCCCGTCAATCACCACATCGGGGATTCCGCCGCTTCGGCTCGCCACGCACGGCAATCCATAGGCGCCAGCCTCAAGGAACACCAGTCCGAATCCTTCGAAATGCCCTTCCACCTCCTGCGAAAGGAGCAGGAAAACCGACGCTTCCCGGTAGAGGTCGTCCAATTGCGCCGCGGGCACCGTTCCCAGGAACCGCACGCCGCGCAGCTTTTCCCGGCGGATAATGCCTTTCAAATGCGTCCGGTAGACTCCTTCCGGCGGGCGGCCCACGATCCGGTATACCGCATCGGGAAATCGCTTTTGCAGAACGGCAAACGCCTTCAAACTGATGTGGTACCCCTTGCGGGGCTTGACCATGCCCACCGATAAAACCACCGGGGCTTTCGGGGGACGGCGATTACGGGCGGCTTCGGGTGCGACCTGCCGGGCGGAGTGGGATCCGTTCAGGATCGTTCGAACCGACACGGTGGTGAGGTCGGATCCGTAGTTCGCCCACAGCTTGGCTTCCGTGCCGTGCGATACGGGAAAGATCGCCTTCGTGCGCCGCAGCATGCCGCGATAGATACGGTTCAACGTCGGCCACTTCTTCCATATGACGGCGTAGGTTCCGTGTGCGGTGAGGACATGCGGCACCTTTTGAACGCGGGCCAGGACGTCCCCCGCCCAACCGGCCGGAAACATTTCCATCGAATGAACAAGCTGCACACGCAGGCGCGGCAGGAAACCGGCTGCCCACAATGCGGGCGCCATCCGGCGCAGCATCGACAACGTCGTCCCGCTCCATTCCTCCGCCTGAACCGTGGGCAGGATGTGACACTCGCATTGGGGGAATTTTCGCGCGGCCGCATCCCTATCGCCGCGCGATACGATCAGGACCGGTTCGACGTATCGCGAAAGCGAGCGGATGGCGCCGTCGACGAACGTCACCCATCCACGGAACCCCCGCAAGTAGGGAATCAAATATGCGATCCGCGGCTTGGAATCGGTGCGACGTGTCCTATCCGCCATCCTCTCCCGCCTTCGCCTTGTCCTCCGCGACTCCCATTTGCTGCAATGCCTCGACCAGCGATGCCGATCCGTCGCGGATCCTGCCGCCCCAGATTCGTTCCCGCCGCTTTTGCCTATCGCTTTCGTTCAACGCAGCGGCCCTGCGGATCACGCCGGGAAGATCCTCCGGGCGTTCCGCCGCCTCCGCCAGTCCCTCCTCCATCAGTTCGCGGCCGTACGCACGCGTAGTGTGCAACCAGACAACCGGAAGGCCGGCCAGAGCGGCCTCATACAGCACCGAACTGTAGGTTCCCACCGCCACATCCACCTGTGCGAAGGCGTCATACACCGTTCCGGTTTGCAATAAACGTACACGATTTTCAGACAGACCGTATTCCTGCAAGCCGCTGGGGGATTCCCCGGGCCGCAGCTTCAGGCACAGCTCGAATTCCGGATCCTTTGCCAGAGGCCGCAGGTAGGCCGCTGCTTCGCGTTTCCTAGCCAGCGGTTCCGACACCACCAGGACCCGGAGGACGCCCGAACCGGCGGCGGAAGGCGCCGCCGTCGTTTGGGGCGGACGGACCGGACCCGCGACAAACACCCGATCCGCTCCGTACAGCGCGCTGTTGCGCAGGAGCCGGTCGCGGAACAGACCGCTCCATACGCCGTATCGGTCGAAGGCGTGCGGCCGCGCGCCGGCAAACCCGTATGCCATCAGCCCGGCATGGAATTTATTAAACACACCGTGCTGGAATCCGAGGACCGGAATTCCCAGCGAGAGGCAGGCGGCGATCAGCTCATGATTGTGGCGGTTGTCGTCGAAGATCAACGCCCGCGCCACCCGCTGGAATCGCAGCGCACGCTTCAGGATCCGCTGCCGGGCGATGGAATCTGCAGCCCCCTGCAGAACCAGCGGAACCAGCGCCCACAAGGCGCGGTCTTCAATGGATTCCGCTTTCCCGAGAGGAATCTCCACCTTTGGAACAGCTACGCGCGTGCGGCTTATCCGCCCCCAAAAATCCGCCGACTCCAAAAAAAATACCGGCCGCCCCCGGCGGAAGGAATTCCCCAGCGCCTGGCGCGGGGAAAGGGTATGGGCGTACTCCGCATAGCGGAATCCGCGCCGATCCAATTCACCATAGAGCGGATCAAAGCGGAAATCCCTGCACAATCCCGGGCTGACGTGGTCGATGATGTAGAAGACCGTATCGCGCCGCGCAAGCCGGAAGGCCGCCAGCGACGCCAGGGAAAATGCCAGCATCGCCGTCTTGCCCAGCGCGCCCTCCTTCGACCGGGGCCGGCCGTCTTCCAGGACCGGGAACCCCGCGTTCCCGCAGACCGCCCGCAACACCCGGTCGAAATCCGGCGGAGCGTTCATGATGCGGATCCGATCCGATCCTTCGGCGGCTTTCCATACAGGCAGCAATTGGGTCAGTGGAATGAGATAAAAGCGTAGCAGACGGTCCTGTCCGTACCACCACGGCTCGAATCCGTCCTCGGTGAGGATCGAACAAAGACGCTTCCCGGAGGAATCCCGCAGCGCGTTGAACCGGCGGAGAAGTTCGAGCGCCATGTCCCAATCCGGTGCGGGAACGGGGATCGGTGCGCCCTGATCCGGCACGAACGAGCCGTCTCCATCGGGATCCGGCCGGAAGGAGAAACCGCGCGATGCTCGGCCGCCGCGAATCAAGGGAACCTCAGCCGCCCGGGGATTTCCGCACGACCCGTTCGAACGCCTCTCCGAACTGCTCGTTCAACTCCTCTACATGCAACGCCTCTTCGGGTGAGGTGGGATTGGGGCCGTCGTGCAGGACGTAATCGATGAAATGGTGAATTACGTATTCGTGCGGGGATGGCGGAGCGGCCTGTTTGGGCTTGGGGGTCAGCCGTGCGATCAGCCAGCGGCGGAATAAATTCATCGAAATTCTGGCATTTGGCCGCTCGGCCAGCATGAAGGCCGTCTTATACGAAAACATGTACGAAGCCTTGGTGCCGTGCAACACGTTGATCCGGCGCTTGATTTCCTCGGGATTGGCCGACATGCGGATATTGACATAGCCGTCCGCGCTCTCCAGCACGGTGTCCACCTCGTCGGCGCTCATCCAAGGCCATTTGTCGGTCGTCTTGCGGGCCGCGACGCTCAGTAATTTCATCTCGCCGACCAATGCATAGGCGATATACAACTGGTGCGGCAAACTTTCCGCCCAACGCCCGCCGGGGATCTTGTGGCACCAGAAGTCCGGATCGATCACCATCCGGTCCCTGTCCCCGTTGGTCATCCAGGTCAGCCCGACATGCAGCACCCGGCCGGCTTCGCCGCGGCGGACGATATCCGTCATGAGCTTAATGCCCGCCATGAACTTATTCTGATGAACGACGGACAGCTTGCGCCCGGTGCGCTGCTGCGCGGCGACGATCTGGCGCGCTTCCGCCAGGCTGACGGCGAAGGGTTTTTCCAGCAATACGTCCGCCCCATGCTCGAAGGCGTAGATGGTCAGTTCCTTATGGGTCTGCGGCGGGGTGCAGATCGAGACGAGCCGCGCCCCCGTTTGCTGAAGGCCTTCTTCCAGCGAGGCATATGCACCGGGGATCTCGTGCTCCTCCGCCACGCGGCGCGCCCGCTCAAGATCCGGATCGCACATCCCCGCGATATCCACTTCGGGGTGACTTTTAAAGAACGGCAAGTGCCGGATGGCGCCCGCTACGCCGCTTCCGACGATAAGGACCTTCTCTTTATTCATTGACTCTCCGAAGCCGGGGAGGCCTCCCCCGGTGTTGTACCAGAGGCTTTCGCCGCCGGGAGCGGAAATTATACCAGCCGCATCGGGCGGGTTTCCCCGCGTTTTCCGGGCGAACGTCTGCAGCGGTATCCGCGAAGCCGTCCTTTCTCACGCATTTTCCGGTTACAACGGCCAGCCGTCAGCCCGGATAGCCTGCTATAATCTCCGCATCCGTCTTTCCTTGAGGAGGAGCCATGAAGGCCAAAGGTCTGGGGACGTTGTTGCTCGCGATCTGGCTGATTGCATCCGGAGTGGTGGCGATCGTTCCGGCGCTTAACTTCGCCGGTATGGAAACGATCCTGGCGGTCATCGCCATCGCCGCAGGAGTCCTTATCCTGATCCGCCGCTGATTGGCAGTTCGGAAAAATAGGGTTAATCAGGAAAACGCCCCGGGACCGTTATTCCCGGGGCGTTGCCGGTAAATCCACAAGGCCGAAGGAGGATGCAGTTCCGTCGGTCATGGCCTGGGTCAGATCGCGGCTTCTATCCTCCGAGGCCAGCAACTGATTGAACACCGAATATTCGCAGATCAATGCCGCACGTATCGGCGCCACATTGGTGTGAATCGCCTCGCAGATCGAGGCCAAATCCTTTGGGCTGGACGGCATCCCGTTCACGGGTATCCCAAACCGCCCCAGATAGCTGATCGTGGTGATCAGGCGGACCTTCTTTTCAACCACCCGCAGGATCAGCGTCAGCCACGGCTTGGCATTCCGGACGATGCCCAGAAAATACGCGCACGGATCCGTACCCGAGGCCATCCAGCTCCGGATCGCTTCCAAATCGAATCCGTTCCATTTCCACGAAAAGGTCGGATAAAACGACAGTCCGGCGGGATCCTGCTCCGCCAACCGGTAGACGTTGACGAAGAATTCCTCCAAGTCGTTCGTGATCCATTCCGATCGTTGGACGCGGTCCGAAAAGAGCACCAAGCTGTCCCGTTCCAGAATCTGGACGCCGTCCAATCCAGGCAGCTGATAGTACATCTTCTTGGCCAGCTCCTGCGGATCGTCGACATGCTCAAGGGCGGGTACGCGGAAGCCGGGCGGCGCGTACACCCGGAGAACCTTGCCGCTGTGGTGCAGGATCGAGAGCAGGTTCGGCTGTTCGGGTCTCGCATCCAGGATCTTCGAAACGTCGACCAGCGAGAGCAGGTTCCGCCAAACATCCGGCTGCAGGTCGGTGACCTCCACATCGCGGGCGATCATTTCATCACCTCCCATACCTGCACGGAATACGGCGCCACGTCCGTGGTCACGGATCCGGCCTGAGCGTCCGCCGCCGGGGTGTTCCATATACCCCGCAGCGGCCAGGAAGAGATCATGATCGAGCTTTGGGATTCGCCGGTCGGATTGGCCAGGAAGACGAGGATGGTGGACCCGCCCCGGATCGTCAGCCGCAGGTTCGGATTGTCGAGCAGAACGACGTTCGGCATATCGGGCGTGATCAGATCCCCCGCCTCCTCGAAGGAGGGCAGGAAGGTGATCTTGCCCGATTCGCGGACCTGAGTTCCCGGAACCTGTATCGCCCCGCCGAACACCGACGCCTCATGGAGCCGGTTGTCGAGTGTCGGCAGGACGGGTCCGAAGACCAAATGCCCGCCGCGGCCGGCAAATTCCAGAAGGGTCTCCTGTTCCCGGGGATCCATAAAATCCGCCGTCGGCACGAACACCATGTCGTACTTCGTCAGCTCGTCGAGGACCAAATGCGTATCCGCCAAGTTGTATTCCACCTGGGCGTGTTCCAAGTATCGGCAGGCCCCGCGGACCCAGCTGTCTTCCTCCTGGAAGGATTGCCGCGCGGGATCGGTTTGGAACCCCAGGTCGGACAGGACATCGGAAAAGACGGACGGAATGCTCAGGAGGCCCAGGTAAGCCTGGTGCAGGGTGGAAACTGCGGCATGATACCGCTCCAGGCTGCGGGCGATCAGCACCAGCGTACGGCAGTTCTTCTTGCTTTCCCATATCCGGTTCTGGACGAAAAAGGCTCCCAATCTGCGGAACAGATCCGCATATTCCTCCCGGAACCGCCCCGAACGGAGTATCGGCGATCCGACCCAACGATCTCCTTCGGCGAGCATGTGGAAATCCACCGCCGCCATCCCGTGCATCACCGCGCACAATATGATGAATTCCAGTTCGGCCGGGGAATGGATATGCGGGGAAAGCCATGAACTCCCGCAGCCGAACCGCGAAACATACGGCAACCGACGGGTTCCCGCAAGGTAGCGGACTTGCTGTGCCAGCATCGGATAATCCGACGGGCGGGCGTTGATTTCCATGCCCACCAGGGGTGTTTCCAACTCCTTTTGAATCTCCAACGAATCGACCGGCGTGGAAAACATCGCCGGCCCGTCCACCGCCAAAGGAACCGTGATGTCCCGCTCGCGGACCATTTCCGAAAGCCGGCGAAGAAAATGCCGGATCAGGTACTCTTTATATGCGACCCAATCCACGTGCCAGGGAAGATCCTTTTGGACAACGGCTTCGCAGGTTTTGGGCGGAGACACCTCGGATACGGCCGCATATTTCGTTCCATATACCGTGTTCAACTCCTCGACGGATCCGTATGTTTCGGTCAGGAACTGCCGGTAGAGGTCGATGGAATCCGGTGAATAATCCAAATCGTAGGCGCGCGTCCGATCCATGAAAGCCGTTTCCCGGTTCAGTTGACAAAGGATGACCGGGCCGTCGGGGAACTGGAACGGCGCCAGAATCGGCATGAGTTTATCGAAGAATTTC
This sequence comes from Anaerolineales bacterium, assembly GCA_046260075.1. Lineage (GTDB taxonomy): Bacteria > Chloroflexota > Anaerolineae > Anaerolineales > RBG-16-64-43 > JAFGKK01. The sequence continues at coordinate 8,961 of JBJYXS010000035.1, forward strand.
CCGATTTCCTGAAAAAATTTCTCGCTGGCGTACGATGGGATGGCGGTCGGAGGCGAAATACGGGAAGCAATCGCCGGCGACCCGCCGGAAGTCAGCGCCCATACGGCATGATTACGGATGACCCGCAAGGGAAAACCGCCGTAGGGCATATCTTCATCGACGATCGGTCCGGGACGGACGATCACCAGCATGCCGACATCACGGCACAGCTCGAGGAATTTCGGCAATCCCTTTTGCGGGTTTTTTTGCCCGAAATCGAAAATCCCGGGCCCGGATTCGTGCAGCCCCCACGGGATGGGGACGCTCACTACTTCAAAGCCGAGTTCCTTGACATGTTCCAAAACAACCTGCCAAGAATCCGGCTCATGGCGCCAATAATGGACAGACCCGGAATACAACGGGATCTGTCGTCCTTCCAGATACAATCCGTTGGATTCAATACGGATAGCCATAAGTTCGTTCTCCGCAAATAGAATACCCGATTCCCCCCGGGCGTGCAATTGGCGGAAGAACCGAAAAACGTTTCCATCGCCTCCGATCGAATATTTTTTATTCGTTCTTTATCGGATCGGCGGTTTCGATATCCTCCGGCCCGGACGGGTGCGGATTAATCCGTCTTTTACGGGCGCTTCCCATCGCCTACGAGCCGACCATTTCCCGGTAGAGATCGACATAGGCTTCGACATATCGTCCTTCGGAAAACGCGCTTCGCGCAGCCGCCGCCAGACGAGACCGCCGATCAACCGCTTCCGGGAATTCCCGCAGAGCACTGCGGATCGTCACCGCCAGTTCAGACGCGGCCTGGCTTCGCCCGTCGAACGGCACGCCTACCGTCATTCCCAGAACCGGCTCTAACTCCCGGATTTGCGGCGCCCAGCCGATCACGGGCGTTCCGCAACACAGCGCCTCCAGGATCGCGATGCTGAATCCTTCCAGCCGGCTTGGGATGACGACCCATCGCGCCCCCGCGAGGATTTCCGCCAATTCCTCCGGGTTCAATTGTCCCCGCCAACGGACCGGCAAGCCGTCCCTTTCCGCTTGACGGACCAGTTCCTCGTCCGGACCTCGGCCGCAGATGATCAGGGGTTCCTCCCACAAGCTGCGGTCGGCGCGGTAGGCGTCGAGCAACAGGTCGATTCCTTTGCGCAGGCGGACCGCCCCGGCGAATACGATCCCCGCCCGAGGGCGGTCGGGAAGGACGGCCGCGTTGCGGAACGCCGGGGCCACGGGGGAATAGATGCACCGCGTACGGTCCTCTGGAATTCCCGCCCGGGCCGTGACGGTATCCCGCGCCGATCGTGAGGGAAAAACGATCCGGTCGTAGGCCGCCAGCCCTTCTCCGGTTTCACCGTGATGATGCGTAAGCAACAAGTTGCCGCCCAGACGGAGGGCCCGGGCCAGCCGCGGAAACGGCATCCGGGCGAGATGGTTGTGGATGACATCCGGACGGAACAATTGCAGTTCGCGATGCAGCGCGGTGAGCGCGAAGGAATCATAGAACACGTTTTTTATCCCGGCCGACCGCGGACGCAACCGCAGCAGCGCCCACGGCAGCCAGACCGTCTCCCGCCAGCCGGGAATGTGCATCGTCGCCGCCACCTCGACCGCCCGTCCCGGCGCCACCCCCCACAATTCCCGGCTGCCGACTCCCTCCGGTATCGGAAGCACTTGCACGTCGTGCCCGCGCTCCACCAACAATCGGGTGAGGTCTACCGATGCTCCGGCCATTCCGCCCGCCGCAGGCGAAAGCGCCTTGGATTTCATCAGCGGGTGTATTTGCAGAATCCGCATCGGCTTCATCCGGCTCCCAGCAATTCCGCGTAATGGCCGATCATGTCCCCGCCGTAGCGTTCCATCGAAAACGATTCCCTGGCCAGCCGGGAGAGCTGTGTGCGGGAGGAATCCTCCGTCACGGGAGAGGCCAACGCTTGCAGGACCATCGCCTCCAGTTCTTCCGCAGTCTGCTTCCGGGCGTCAAAGGGAAAACCGACCGGTCTGTTCCACAGCGTTTCAAGCTCCTCGACTTGAGCAGCCCATCCGACGACCGGCGTCCCGCACGCCAAGGCTTCGCACAGCGCAATCGAAAATCCCTCCATCCGGCTGGGATTCACCAGCAGCCGCGCCCGCAACAGTTGTTCTTTGATCTCGGGCACACTCAGGCGTCCGTGAAAGACCACCGGCAAATCATGCTCGGCGGCAAAGGTCTTGTATTTTTGCTCGTCCGGACCGCGGCCGCACAAGTGCAGCGGATGTTTCCGCAACGCCGCGCTGCGGCGGTAACACGTCAACAGCAGATCTATTCCCTTGGCGTCTTTTAAATTCCCGACACTGACCACGCCGGTCCGATCCCGCGCGGGTGTGACGGAACCTGACAGGAACGGATCCGATATCGGGCTATAGAGGACGCGGGATCGTCCTGCCGGATAACCGGACCGGGCGCAAACCTCCTCCTGCATCGAACGGCTGAGGAAGAGAATCCGGTCATAGCCCGCCAACCGCCGGCTGGAACGTCCGGAATGGTGTGTGAGGATCGCGGGGAGGTGCTTTGCCGCCCGCGGTAATAGGATGGGAATATCGGAATCGGTTTGGTGGCAATGCAAAAGATCCGGACGGAACCGTTCGACGGCCAGCCGCAGTCCTTGGATGAAGCAGATGTTCTGGAACAGCACGTCGGGGGTTGCGCCGGACGGTTTGGCCGTCAGCCACCGCGCCACGTCGCCGGGCAGCCGGCGAAGGTCCGGCAGGGCGAGAGTCGGGAACACCATTGCCGAAACGGTCGGCGATACGGCGAAAGCGGCCGCCTTGCCCCAGATCCGTTCCGGCCAGGAATAGAGCGCTATTTCGTGCCCCGCCTCCAGGAGGTACTTCGTCAGCATCAGGGCTATGCGCGATTTTCCCCCCGCCCGCGGATTGATCCGTTCCGAGCGCAGATAGGTTTGCACCTGCAGAATGCGCAGCGGTTTCATCGTTTACCGGGAGAAAACGCCTTTCGTATCCGGGATCCGGTTCATCCGGCAATCACCCGCTGTCACGCAACCCCGCCGGCGGATTTTGCAGATGGCGCCGGATCGCGCTGCAGCAGGTATCGCGACGGAAAACCGCGGTTTTCGACCCGCCCGCGAATTCCGCGGGGAAAAAGGGTCGGCGGTCATCCTTCTTCCAGGACTTCTTCGTAAGCCAGCAAATGCTCCGTGGCGTACCGTTCGATGGAAAAAAACTTCCGGGCGCGGGCGGCCAGAGCCTTCCGATACGCCGGCGTGCGGGTCTTTTTCCGGTGAATCCATTCCAGGATGGCTTCGGCCAGTTCCCCGGGTTCGGATTCCGCGGGATTCCACCCCAGGCCGCACTCCATCCGCAACAACTTCTGGGTTTCCTCCACCTGCGGCTTCCAACCGATAACCGCCGTTCCGCAGCACATCGCTTCCGCCAAGGCGAGGCTGAATCCCTCCGCCGGGCTGGGATTCACCAGAAGCTCGGCGGCCTGCATTTCCCCACGAACCGCCTCAGGAGAAACCCGTCCCAGGAAGGAAGCCTTGATCTTGTGCCGTTTGGCGGTTTTTTCGAACCGCGCCTGTTCCGGCCCGATCCCGCACACGCGGAGCGGTACCTTCCGCAGCGCGGCGGATGCGGCATACGCCGCCAGGAGATTCTGCAATCCCTTGTCGAAACGCAATCCGCCGACGAACAGGATTCCCTTCCGCTTTCCCGGAACGGGGACGGACGGATCGGAAAACAGCCGTTCGACCGACGGCCGGATCAACCGCGAGCGTTCCAGCAAAGAGGTATCGCGGCCGCAGACCAGGGCGCGGAGGGCGTCCGATGTGAAGATGATCCTGCGGTAGGCATGCAGATGCTGGCCCGCGGTGTGCGTGTGATGGGTCAGGAAGAGCGGGACGCGGATCTTCAATGCGCGGTACAGCGGCGGGAAATCGGAGAACGACAGATGGTTGTGGATGACATCCGGCTGAACGTCGCGGACCGCCTGTTGGAGGCCGGCCAGGAACATCGTCGCCAGCCGGACCGCGTGCGCCGACCGCTCCGGCATCGGCAGGCGGGATGCGATCAGGAAGTAGCGCGCCAGATCCTTCACGGCCGGGATGCGCGCGGTCGGAATCAGACGGATGGGCTTGCCGGGGTTGTCGATCCAATACGGTTTTTCCAAGATCGGTTCCGGAAACGGGAACACCGCCACGTCGTTCCCGCGGGCAGCCAGCTCGCGCGAAAGCTGCAGCGAAAGGCGTGACTTTCCCCCGGCGCGCGGATTTAATCCCTCGCCCTTCAGAAACGGATGAATCTGCAGAATCCGGAAGGTAGCTTTCGCCATGTGGTCCGCCCTAACTTTCCGCCCCGTCCAGGCGCCGAATGCCCTCCGGCCCTTCGTTCAGCAGCAGGTCGATGCTGGCCATGCCCGGGATGAACGGCGGATAGAGCTGGGAATATTCCGGGTGATGAAACGTATGATATTCCACGCCGATTCCGGCGTTTTCAAACAACGACTCCACTAGGTATCCTTTGCCGCTGGGTCCGGAGAGGTAGGTCGTCGCGTTCGTTTTCCGGCAGATGTCCAGCAGCAGTTCGCTTTTCTTCCCGGCAACTCCCAATTCCGACGACCGGCGGGTAGGGACGGCGATATCGAATGCAGACCACAGGAATGCGATCAGCGCCAGGTTCAGCTCGAGCAGCTTGTTCCACGGCCGGGCCAGCAATTCCTCGAGCACCGGCCCGTAGGTTTTCCAAAACGGGGCCTTGGAATAATTCTGCACCAGGGTCCGCCGATACACTTCCGCCCAGCGGGTGTTATTGTTGATCTCCACTTCGCCGAAGGTCTGGCCGAACCTCCCCTTGGTCAGCACCGGCACGGTCAGCCAGGCCCAGCCCTGTCGCGTACGGATCCGATTGCGGTTTTCGAAATAATTCTTCTTGAAGGCCACCGTGTCGAGGATCACGAACTCGTCGGCTTTACGGGCCTTGTCGAGGTATCCGAGCCAGGGAAGATGCTCGGGCTGATGAATGGCTATCCGCGTCATGTGTTACTTCAGGCTGAGATTCCACTGCCAGCGCAGGGTTTCGAAGCATTCCGCATGGCTCACGCCGATTTCGTATCCGCGGTGGACTCCGCGGGCGATCACCGCGTCGAGCCAGATATCACCGTATTTTTTATATTGCGATTCATGGGCCAAGAGCGACTCACGTTTCGCCTGGACCGCCTCGGGCGAGACGGCGACATATACCTGCGGACGGAATGGCAGATAGGACCGGCCGGAGGGAGTCATCGGTTCGTAAAACAGGATCGAATTGAAATACCGGCAGGCCGAGATCGAAGCCCGCGATACGGCCCGGTGGTCCTGGTGGGTGTCGTGCGGCCAATGGGTGAGGATTACATCCGGTTGGATCTTGCGCAGCGGGATTTCGATGGCCTCCACGACCCGGAAATCGTACGGGATTTGCTTGGTGGTGAAATCCAGTACCTCCAATTCCACATCACCCAGTTTGCCGGCCGCCTCCTTCCCCTCCTGCAACGCCTGGTTGTCGGTGCGGAAGACCCGGCCGTCCAGGTCGGCGTAATCCGAATGGGAAAGGACGAGCATATAAGTTTTCCAGCCCGCCCGAGCGGCTTCCGCCAGCGTTCCGCCGCAACCGATTTCGATATCGTCCAGATGCGCGCCGATCGCGAGGATCTTCATCGGTTATCCTTTCCGGTATAGGTAGAGGGTGAAGTCGTGGGGGAGATAATCGTGCCGCAGCGTCACCCAGCGCGTAATCTCGTGAGCCCGGGCCAGCGCCTGCTCCGGAGGGCAATAGAACATATCTTCCCGGAAATGCCCCGGATCGTAATACGTACTGAGCAGATTGATGCCCACGCCGCGCTTGGCCAATCCGAACAGCCGGCGCAGCACGCCGAAGACCCAATCCTCCTGATCCTCCCGAAATTTTACGTTAAAAGTCCCGCTGATCAAAACATAATCCGGTTCCTGCCGGGGTTGGAAACGTTCGATATCCTCACAAAAAAAAGCGTCCCCGGGATGCCGGCGGCGCGCCTCCTCGATGAAAGCCGGTTGGAGGTCCACGCCGGTGTAGCGCACCGACACCCCGCGACGATCCAGGAAGTCCCGCAGGTCGCCGAACCCGCAGCCGACGTCCAATACGGCGGCGTCCGTCAGATCGCCGATTTCGGCCAGCACCCGGAAGCGGACTTCCTGGGATTCGCGGCTGCCGATCCCCAGCGAGCGGGTGTCATAACCGAACTCCCCCCAGCGCTGCGCATAGAAATCCATCACCCTGTGTTCGTCATCCATCGGTTTTCCGTTTTCCATCCGGTCCTAGCGCTTCCTGCGCCGCGGTTTGCCCGCTGCCGCATCCAGCGGCCGGACGTCCGTATCCCACCGCAGCAGCGGCGCCACAACTCCCGACCACCGCTTGGTGAATTCTCCCTTGACCGATTCGCCCGAGCCGCTGTCCTGCACGCGGAAGGAGAGCAGGTTCGACTCGCGGACGAAATACCGCCGCGGAACCAGCACCCGCACCAGCACATCGACATGGAACATTCCCTCGTTGAACAGGTTTCCGGGAATATGGCAGACGCTGCGGTAAATCCCCTTCTTGCGCGCCTTTCCGGTGTAGGCCGGATCGTGGTTGGCCGCCGATTCCAACACGCAGACTCCGTTGTCGTTGTGTATCAGGATGATCGGCATGAAGGGCTGGCCGGAATGCAACGCCCAAAATTCAACCTCGATCCGGATCGGATCGCGGATTTCGAATGATGACTGCGCCCGTCCGCGGCGGTCCAGGACGCGTACCCGTTTCAGCCGGGCCGTGCCGTCGCCCGGCGCCTGGTCGGGGGCAAGCCATTCCTTGCAGTCCGTTTCCGAGCGGTCGGCGTTCAGATACTCCGAGATCACCTCGGGCGTCTCGCCGTCGGCCCGCACCCGTCCCTCGTCCAGCAGGATCGTCCGCGGGCACAGGCGGTGAATGGCGTTCATGTTGTGCGAGACAAACAGCACCGTGCGGCCTTCCCGGCCGACGCTTTGCATTTTACCCATGCACTTCTTCTGGAAACGCTCGTCGCCGACGGCCAGCACTTCGTCCACCAGAAGAATTTCCGGGGTGAGGTGGGCGGCCACGGCGAAGGCCAGGCGCAGGAACATCCCGCTGGAATAGTGCTTTACCGGCGTATCGATGAATTTTTCGATTTCGGAGAAGGCGACGATTTCGTCGAACCGCTGGTCGATCTCGGCCCGCCGCATGCCGAGGATCGCTCCGTTGAGGTAGATGTTTTCCCGGCCGGTGAGTTCCGGATGGAATCCGGTGCCCACTTCCAGGAGCGATCCCACCCGCCCGGATACCCGCACCCGTCCGGCGGTGGGCTCGGTGATCCGCGAGAGGACCTTAAGCAGCGTGCTTTTCCCCGCGCCGTTGCGTCCGATGATCCCCAGGACCTCGCCCCGGCGCACGTCGAAGCAGACGTCGCGCAGAGCCCAGATCATCTGGTCCTCCGGCGGCGGATCGCCGCGGATCGTCCGGCGGATCATGCGTCCGGGAGCCTTGGCCGCGTCCATCAGACTCTCGCGCAGAGTCCGGTACCCGCGCTGCAGAGCGCCGATTCGGTATTGTTTGCCGAGATTTTCGGACTGGACCACCAGATCGCCCATGCTACACCACGTCCGCGAAATTGCGTTCCATGCGCCGGAAATAGAACATTCCGGATACCAGGAGGACCGCCGCCACGACCGCCGATACGGCGACCATCGGTCCCGGCGCTTCGGTCGCGCCCAGGATCGCCCAGCGGAACCCGTCCAGCACGCCCACCATCGGGTTCAGCCCATAGAGGGTTCGCAACAGATCATTCTCGATCAGCGAGCTCGGATAGGCCACCGGGCTGATGAACATCCAGAATTGGGTCAGAAACGGCACCATATAACGGATATCACGGTACTCAACGTTCAACGCCGAAAGCCAGAGCCCCACCCCGAGAGCGGTGGTAAAAGCCAACAGGAGGAAGAGCGGCAGCCAAAGGATGTTGATCGTCGGGGTCACGCCGAAGGCCAGCATCATCCCCAGCAACACCAGGAACGCCAAGGCGAAATCCACCACCCCCGAGAGCACGCTGGCGATCGGCACCACCAGCCGCGGGAAGAACACCTTCTTGATCAGCGAGGCGTTCCCCACCAGGCTGTTGGAGGATTGCGATAGTCCATAGACGAAAAAGGTCCAGGGGACCAATCCGGCGTAGCTGAAGATGGGATAGGGAACGTCGCCCCCGGGCTGGATTCCCGCCAGTTGGCCGAAGAAGAGGCTGAACACGACCATGGTCAGCAGCGGCTGGAGGATCGCCCAGGCAGCGCCGAGCACAGTTTGCTTGTAGCGCACCTTGATGTCGCGCCAGGTGAGGAAGTACAGCAGCTCGCGGAACTCCCACACCTCGCGCAGCCGCAGGCTGACCCAGCCCTTGGAGGGCAGTATGTCGGTGACGGGGCCGGCAAATGCGGAAGGAAGAGTTTCTTCTTTATTCATGTTCCTCTTGGGGCCAAAGACCAGACGATGGACCGTGGACGATGGACGATGGCCGGATGTTGATAGGGGTATCTATTACTTTCCTAATATCGCAATCGGATGTTAGGAGTGCGGAATAACCAAAACGGCAGTTCATATTCGGCGCACACTCCCTTTCATCCGGACGGCATTTCGGAAGGATTGCAGCTTTTTTATCAGCGTCATTGTTAGTCTTTCCAAGACGCCGTCCTCCTCAGACAGGTAATTCCTACGTTGTGAAATGCGATAACAGGCTGTTGATTCCGAAAGCGAACGAATGGCATATCCCAGAAACCGTGCCTGATCCGAGTCGGTCTGACCGGTGGATCCCTCGGCGATATTCAACGCAATGGACGTTGCCGATCGGATCCACTGATTTCGCAGATTGTGATATTCCCCCCTTGGTAATTTTTCGGTCAAGCGGTACACTTCATCGAGATATTCCATCGACAACTTCCATACCTCGAGTTTTTCAAACTTAAGCGTCATCTCTCCCCCTTCTTTATTGCTGCGTTCAGATGATACCACGGGCGATATACGGTTCTTATCGACCGCGCTTGAGCCGTTCCCCATCAATCATCGGCTATGGTCCACCGTCTATCGTCCATCGTCCGTCTCTTCCAGCCACTCCGCCATCCCATGCATGTCGCGGACCTTGTCCACCGCCAGCTCCCCGAAACTCGTCTCGGTCTCGCGGGCCAGGAAGCGCGTGCCCACCGCTTGTGCGGCCTCGTAGTCACTCATCCCGTCGCCGACCATCAGCACCTGATCCGGTGTCAGTTTGTGGCGCGCCATCACATCCCGCAGGATGTCCGCTTTCATCCGCGGGGAGCCCCACCATTCCTCGAACCAATCTTCCATCCGGCGATGCGCCACGATGAGATCCAATTCCGGCTGCGGTGTGCCCGATCCGATGATTCGCAGCGCCCGGCCGCGCAAACCGAGCAACAGAGCCTCGGCGCCCGGCACTTCCGCTGCCCGGAAGACCCGCTCACGGGTCAGGCGTTCGAATTCGGCACTGGCCCGTTGTTTATCCGCTTCGGTATACGGCAATCCGAGGATGTTCCGCTGGATGTGCTCGAATTTGGTATAGCGCGATATGCCGGCCTGGGAGACGTGGTACTCGCGGATGGCGTCGAGCTTGTCGGGATGGTCCGCGTACAGCTCCAGGAAGGCTTCGGTTTTTACTTCGGCGGATTCGAGGATCACGCCGTCAAAATCGAAAACGATGGCACGCAGGGTGTCGATACGCTTCAAAATTTTTTCCTCTCGTTCACCAGCCGGCATCCGCAACGTTCGCACCGGAGCAAGGACGGAGAAGGATCTCCTCCAATCCTCGCGGGATCCTTCGTTCGCTCAAGATGGCATCGAGTACGGTTCTACCTAGAGTTTCTTCACTCCCGGATAATTGGCCAGCCACCACTCGGAAAATCCCGCGTCGAGCAGGGTGTGGATATCGCGTCCGGTGACCCAGTTGCGTACGATCGGCGCCGAGCGCTTCCCCATCCACCACCACGGACTGGGGCCGTCGCGGCTCTGGACGCACTGCTTGCGGAAGGCCCATACCCCCTGGTCATAGTAGTATGCCGCCGGGTACGACTGCCGTTCCGTTGAGGCCTGGCGGTTCGGATCGCCGTACGGGCGCAGCAGCCCGTCGGCGATCTCCAGCGAGCGCAGCGGATGGTCGTCGGCCGCCTGCCACACGCTCATCACCGAATCCAGGTCCGGCCGCTCGTCCAGCATCCCCATCGCCTCGTCCAGCAGCTCGCCGTCGAGCATCACGGTGTTTCCCAACAGCAGGGCCACGTTTTCCAGATCCGTCTCGCGCGCATCGGCGTATTCCACGGCATGTTTGATCACCTCGCCGTGGTTGATATGGTCGCCGCACAATTCCTCGGGCCGCTCGATGATCTCGCAGCCGTGTTCGCGCCCGACCGCCATCACCTCCGGCGAATCGGTGGATATGTAGGTCTTGGCGATCCGCCGGGCTTCCCCGGCGGCGCGGATCGGGTAATACACCAGCGGTTTGCCCGCCACGAGCATCACGTTCTTGTTGCGGATCGATTTGCTGCCGGCGCGGGCGGTGATGATGGCTATGTTCATACAGATTCTCTCGCAGACTCTTTCTGATTGGTGGTCTTGACACGCAAAGAACGCTACTCGACCACCGGAATTTCCTGCAAGCAGTCCCGCCCACCCTGTCGGGGCGGGCCTGCAATACCCCAGCTTATTTTTCCCCCGCGATCTGCTCCAACACCTGCAGGATGCCCTGCCCGAAATCGACATACAGGTTCGAGGTCAGTTTCTTCCCCGCCCGCGGGTGGAAATGGTAAGGCGTGATCCGGTAGTGCCCGTCGGGGATCTCGGGCGTGGCGTACTCCACCGCGATCTCCCGGCCAAGGATTTCCGAGAACATCGTGAACAGGTCGCGGGCGCGCATCGGGTAATGGCCGGTGATCACCAGGTGCTGGTCGGCATATTCCGGCCCCAGGATGTCGACGCTCAGGCGGGCCGCGTCGGCTACGTGGATGTATTCCCGGGCATCCTCCGGTTCGCCGAAATAGCGGATTTTCCCCTCCCGCGCCGCCTGCCGCAACAGGCGGTACAGTCCGTTGCTCTCGTCGGCCCGCGGGCCGTACAGGCTGCCGAAGCGCAGGATGGTGTACGCCAGGCCATAGCGGCGCTGGTATTCCTCGATGTACGCCTCGCAGGCCTGCTTGCTGGCCCGGTAGAAGGATCCCTCGTCGCTGTACACATAGATCGTGCTGGAAAACACGAACCGCTTGACGCCCGCGCGGCGGGCGGCTTCGAGCACATTGACCGTGCCGGCCACGTTGGCCTGGACCGTCTCGCGCGGAAGATCGCGGGCCCGGTTGAGATCCGAGAGCGCGGCGTAATGGTAGACGTAATCCGCACCCTCGATCGTCCGGCACAGCAGGTCGAAGTCGTCCAGCGTTCCGATGACCTGTTTCCGTCCCTCCGGCAGATCGTCGGCTTTCTTCCGGTCGAAGACGATCACCCGGTGGCCGCGTCCGGCCAGCTCGTCCGCCAGGTGGCTGCCGAGGAATCCCGCCCCGCCGGTGACGACCGTGACGGTCACGATGCGGCTTCCTTTTTAAAGAAGTTGATCACCTTGCCGGCGGCGTCCATTTCCATGCCGATCCGGCATTCCCTGGCATAGGATCCGATGTGGGCGGTCAGCACGACGTTGTCCAGCTGGGCCAGCGGGCCCTTGTAAGGCTCGGCGGCGAACACATCGAGGTAGGCGCCGCCCAGTTTTCCGCTCTGCAATGCTTCGAGCAGGGCCGCCTCATCGATCCATCCTCCGCGGGCCGCGTTGATCAGCACCGCGCCCGGCTTCATGCGCGCCAGTTCCTTTCCGCCGAACAGCGGTTTCTTGGTCTTCCCCGAAAGATGCAGGCAGATCACATCCGATTCCAGAAGGGCTTCGTCAAAGTGAACGTAGCGCACACCGTGCTCTTCGGCGAATTTTTCATCGCGCACCGGATCCACCGCCAGAATCCGCACACCGAAAGGTTGCAGCAGCCTCGCCAGCGCCTTCCCGATGCGTCCCAGCCCGACGATGGCGACGGTCTTGCCGCGCAGCAACCGGCCCATCGGCTTGGTGAATTGCCCGCGGCGCACGGAGGCGTCGGACTGCGGAATTCGCCGAAGAAGCGCCAGCAGCCCGCCAAGCGCCAGTTCGGCCACACCGTTGGTCGGACCGTCGGGCGTGTTAAATACGGGGATGCCGCGTTCCTTGGCATATTCCCGGTCCACATTGTCCATCGAGGTGCCGACCCGTGAGATGATGCGCAATTTGGGCAGCTGTGAGAGCACCTCTCGGTCCAGCACTTCGGTGCCGGCGATCAAGCCATCGACGTCGCGCAGCAGTTCGAGCGACTCGGGTTTGGTCAGCTTGCGGCCGTGCGGATTGAAAACCAGCTCGCAACCGGCCCGGCGCAAAGCGTCGACCGGTTCGCTGCTTTCCTTCCCGAAAGAGGACGTGGTAATGGCAATGGTAGGACTCACGAGAATCACTCCGTGGAAATCTGGCTGGCCCAGGATTGCTCGGCCCGGTACCATTCTATTAACTTATGGACGCCATCTTCGAGCTTGGTCTGCGGCGTCCAACCCAGGAGCTTGCGCGCCTTGCCGATATCGGCCCAGGTGGCCGGGACGTCGGCCGGATGGGCGGGCTGCCTGTCCACCACAGCCTTCTTCCCGACCAGCTCTTCGATCATCGCAATCACATCCAGGATTTTCACCGGCTGATCGCCCCCTAAATTAATCGTTTCGAACCCTAACGGTGCCAGCGCTGCGACCGTCCCGCGGGCGATGTCGTCGACGTAGGTGAAATCGCGTTCCTGGGTGCCGTCGCCGTAGAGGACGATCGGCTGGCCTTCGGAGATGCGTTGTGTGAAGCGGAACATGCTCATGTCGGGCCGCCCGGCCGGGCCGTAGACCGTGAAGTATCGCAGCACGGTCACGTCCATCCCGTACAGAAAGTGCCAGGTATAGCACATCGCCTCGGCGGCTTTCTTGGAGGCGGCGTACGGGGAGAGCGGCCGGTCGGTGCAGGCATCCTCGCGGAACGGGCGCTCATTTTCCGCGCCGTACAGGCTCGATGTGGAGGCCAGGACGAATTTCTTCACCCCGCCCAGACGGCACAACTCCAGCAGGTTCAGGGTCCCGCTGACGTTGGTCTCGTAGTACACGTACGGGTTTTCGGTGCTCTGCCGGACTCCGGCCCGCGCCGCCAGGTTGATTACCGCGTCGAACGCGTCGCCGTCGTGCTTTTTCCACAGCGTCTCGACGATCACCCGGTCGGCCAGATCGCCGCGCGAAAAGGAAAAACCCTCCTTGCCCTGCAACTGCTTCAGCCGCCACTGCTTAAGCCGCACATCGTAGGCGTTATTCAGGCTGTCGATTCCGACGACCTGATGGCCCTGTTCGATCAGCACATCCACCACCCGGGCGCCGATGAATCCGGCCGCGCCGGTGACCAGGAATCGTGACATTACAGGCTGACCACCTTCGGATTGCCGCGCCCGGCCGCGCCGAGCGCATTTCGGGTATCGATCACCAGCCGGGAGCGCTCGAGAATTTTCTTCCATTGATAGGCGTCGTGATCGGTGGTGATCACCACGCAGTCCGCCTGCTGCAGGGCTCCGTCCAGATCCGGTACGCTCTTTAATTGAAACGCCTCATGCTTTACTTCCGGAACATGGGGATCGTGGTAATCCACGGTCGCACCCTTCCGCTTCAGCAGCCCGATCACATCGAGGGCGGGGGATTCGCGCAGGTCCGATACGTTCGGTTTATAAGCCACGCCCAACACCAGGATCCGGCTGCCGTTGATCGCCTTGCGGTCCCGGTTCAGCGCGTCCTGGATCTTTCCCACCACGTAGCGCGGCATGCTGGTGTTGATCTCGCTGGCCAGTTCAATGAACCGGGCGTTGTAGTTGACCGCGCGGAGCTTCCAGGAGAGGTACAGCGGGTCGATGGGGATGCAATGCCCGCCCAGGCCGGGGCCCGGCGTAAACTTCATAAAGCCGAAGGGCTTGGTGGCGGCGGCCTCGATCACCTCCCAGACATCGAGACCCAGGTGGTCGCACATGATCGCCACCTCGTTGACCAGCCCGATATTGACCGCACGGAAGGTGTTTTCCAGCAGTTTCGACATCTCCGCGGCTTCGGCCGAGGAGACCGGCACCAGCTTGCGGATCGCCCGTCCGTAATAGGCCAGCGCCGCCTCCAGGCAGGCGGGCGTTACGCCGCCGATCACCTTCGGCGTGTTGACCGTGGTCCAATCCCGGCGGCCGGGATCCACGCGCTCGGGGGAGAAGGCCAGGAAGATATCCTTGCCCACCGTCAGCCCGCGTTCCTCGATCTTGGGCAGCAACATCTCGCGGGTGGTCCCCGGGTAGGTTGTGGATTCCAAGACAATCACCATCCCCGGATGGAGGTGTTTCGAAAGATCTTCGGTGACATTAACGATGAAGGAAAGATCCGGATCCCCGGTTTTGCGCAGCGGGGTGGGCACGCAGATCGACAGCGCATCAAGGGTTTCCACCGCGGCGAAATCCGTGGTGGCCTGCAAGGCGCCCTTGCGGATCAGCGAGGCGACGTGGGAAGAGGGGATGTCCTCGATGTACGATTTGCCCTTGTTGAGCAGTTCGATTTTCCGGGCATCCACGTCGATTCCGACCACTTTGTATCCGGCACGGCCGAATACATCCACCAGCGGCAACCCGACGTATCCCAGTCCGATTACGCCGACGCGCGCTTTGCCGCTGCGGAACTTGCGGATCAGAGCCTGCGCCGCCTTCGCGCCCTTGGTCTTTGCCGTACCTTTCTTTTTCATGCCCGCATTCTCCTTTTCCTTCCACCGGTCCTGCAGAAGGGATCCGCAAAATCCGACTGCCGCCCCCAGCAGGCCTGCGGCCAGCAGCTTCAGGAAGAGATAATCTTCCACCCTCTCGGCCGGTACCGGACCGGTTTCGACACACCCGGCATCCTCCCCGAGATCCGCGCACAGAGCCCCAGCCCAGGACTGCACCCGGAGAGCGGCGCGGTTCGGATCGGCATCGCGGACGGTCAGGCGGAGGACGCCGCCTTCCAATAGCTGTTCGACCTCCGCGCCGCTTAGGAAATCACCCGGCGCCAAATTGTACCCGGATACGGCCGGATCCCGGACGGCAGTCCCCGAAACCCCGGGTGATAAAGCGGCCGCCTCCGCTTCATCGGCCGAAAAACCGCCGGTGGAGAGGATCCGGATGCCGGCCCGGTACGCCGGCGGCTGCAAGAGAGTGACCGTCAGGGCGAGAAGGACCGAGACCGAGCCGATGATCAGAGCCGGCGCGAATCCGTTTCGAATGTCCCATCCGGGGATGGGCGCGGCATGCTTCATTCGGAAATACCGGGAAGATTATGATGGAAAGCGGAGGGATTAAACCACGGGGCGATGCGGGATGTCAACGAGCCGCCCGGGAGCGGCTGCGCTCGTAATGCCG
>JBJYXS010000036.1:0-2827 GCA_046260075.1 Anaerolineales bacterium
CCGGAATCCAGAGGGGGCGAGGGATTTGGATCATTTCCGGATCGACCCCGAAAAGGTCGTCCGGTCTTTGAAACGGATGGGTTTGCGGGTCTGATGCACACCGATACTGCGCTGCTGGTAGTCTCGTGCGATACGTATCGCGATCTGTGGGCCCCTTTTTTCACGCTGCTGTTTCGGTATTGGAACGATTGTCCGTATCCCGTGTTCCTGGGGTCGAATACGGAAATATACCCGGACCGGCGGGTTATCCCGCTGGCCGTCGGGGAGGACCGGGATTGGTCCTCCAATCTGCTGCAGATGCTGGACGCGATACCGCTGGATGGAATCCTGTTATTGCAGGAGGATTTCCTGATTGACCATCCGGTGGATACGAACAGGATCCGAGGATTGATCGAATATGCATGGCGGCGGGAAGCGGCCTGCCTGCGGTTAATGCCGATCCCCGGACCGGACTCTCCCTGCGCCGATCATCCCGAGTTGGGAGAAATCCGAACCGGCGCAGAATACCGGGTGTCGCTGCAGGCGGCGTGGTGGCGAAAGGAATTCCTGAGGAGCGTGCTGCGGGCAGGCGAATCACCCTGGCAGTTTGAAAGGTTGGGAAGCCGGCGATCGGACGGGATCTCCAAGCCCTTTCTCAGCCTGCGCGAAGGAGTCGGATTCCCGTTGAATTATTGCACTACAGCTGTTTTCCGCGGGTATTGGGAATTGGGCGCAGTGGACATATGCCGACGGGAGGGCATTCCCATCGATCTTCGGTCGCGGGGAATCATGCCGTTGGGAATGCGGATGGAACGGTCTCTGCGCCGGCGCGGTCTGCCGGACCGCCTGGCCCGCATCTTGGCCCTTCCGTTCCGAATCCGCAAACAGGCCGGCGGAAAACACCGCCATACGGGCTAGATGGGAAGGTGAAAAAGGATGGATGGGATGCAACGAATAATCCGTCGAATGGGAAGATGGGCCAAATCGATGACGGCGTCCATTCTTCGACGACTGCCCGGATCCAGGCTTCCCCAGGGGACGATTGCGGACTTCCGCGCTTGGAGCCATGCACGGGAAGCCCGGCTGCAATGGATGGAACGCGGTTGGGATCATTGGTACGTTCCGGCCCGCGGCACGGAATTGGTGGAGATGAATCCGCCGATCACAGCGGATGGATCGGTCCATCCCGTGTATCGCGGAGCCCAATTCTATCGCTATCCATCCCTGTTCCTTGCCCATGTCCGCAACGGGCGCCTGCTGGGCCGGGACGGAGTGGTGCTGACGTCCGAGGGACTCGTGCTGGAGGAATCTTCCTTTGTCTGGGGGTTGCAGCCCCGGCAGTGGCCGGTGTTCCGCCGCTTGAACGTTCCCCCCGCCAAGGAGAAATCGGGGGCGATGCTGACCCTGCTTTCAACGGTAGCCGGGAAACCGAATTACTATCATTGGTGGATCGACACTCTTCCCCGCCTGGCGGTGGCCGAAACCTCGGAAATCCGACACTTCCGGGTGATTGTGCCGGAGGGAATGGAGGATTGGCAGCGCGAATCGTTGGAACGGCTGGGAGTCTCCTCCGACCGCTGGGAGCCCTTCGGCGACGACCACTGGCGGGTGGAAAGCCTGCTGGTCCCTTCCCTGTTGGGATATTCCGGAATGGTGCGTCCATGGGCGGTGGGCTGGCTGCGCCGAAAAATCGGATTACCGAAATCCGCGCCGGGCAAACGGCGGATCTACCTGCGCCGGGGCAAGCACGAGTGCCGACAGGTGGCCAATGAGGCGGAACTGATACCGATTCTGAAATCCTACAAGTTCGAAGTCCAAGAGACTCTGGGTATGTCTCTGGCCGAGCAATTGAAATTATTTTCCGGCGCCCAAGCCGTGGTGTCGATCCATGGAGCCGGTCTGACGAATCTGTTGTTCGCCCCGTCGAAGGCCCGTGTGGTGGAATTCATGTCGCCCCATCCGGCCTACACCAACACCTGCTATTATTCGCTGGCCTCCGCCGTCGGCCATCGCTACGCCGTGATCTTCGGAGAACACCCCGGGCGGGTGCCGGGCGGGACGGAGCCGCGCCGCTGGCGGGAGGATCTCATCGTGCCGCCGGATATCCTGCAAGAGACGCTGTCCATGTTGCTGGGAAGATGAAGGATACGACAAAGGAGAGCAATCCATACAAATGCGCAGATCCCTTCGGCGGATGGAATACTTCTGGAAAACCCTGTTGCTGGCGGGCATTCCATTACGTGATCCTTTTGTATTGGTGACCGGGGCAGATAAAACTCACGCACTAAGTCTCTTCAACCTCTTGCGCAGCATCGCCTTATGGGAACCGGATATTCGTGTCATTGTCTATGATCTTGGCTTAACGACGTCGCAGAGACGGGAGCTGTCCGCCGAATTCCCGTCTCGCGAGATTCGACTCTTCGATTATGCGAGTTATCCGAAGTATTTTGATATTCGGGTGAAGGCCGGCGAGTTCGCCTGGAAGCCGGTAATATTTTCCGAGGTCTTCGAAGAGGTCAAGTGCTGCTTGGCTTGGTTTGATGCCGGGAATCTTCTGACCCGTCCGTTGACGTTGCTGCGAAAGGTCGTTCAATGGACGGGATTCTATTCTCCGTTCGCAAAGCGCAATCTGGCGGCATGGACTCATCCGGGCACATTGGAGTATATGAAAGTCGAACCATGGATCCGTCCGAAGACCACTCTGGCTGGATATTGCGTCGCCGCCAACTATAATTTTCCAAAGGCTCGCTTGTTCGTTGAGAAATGGCGGGAATGTGCATTGATCAAGGACTGTATCGCTCCAGCCGGATCTGATCGCTACAATCATAAGCAGGATATGTCCGTGCTA
>JBJYXS010000037.1:0-1884 GCA_046260075.1 Anaerolineales bacterium
CAGCATGCATGGGACCGAAAACGTTGGGAGGCGGAGGGATTTCGTGTGCATCCATTCGGGGACGCCCGGAGGATGCCGGCGGATGTCCCATCTTCATGACCAGGCGCACGGTTCTCTCGATCGTCGGAACACGACCGGAAGCCGTGAAAATGGCTCCGCTCATCCGCGCGCTGGCGAGCCGTAAAAAGATGTTCCGATCGCGCGTGTGCGTGACAGCCCAACATCGGGAGATGCTTGATCCCGTCCTGCGGTTGTTCGACATCCGGCCGGATCATGACCTCAACCTGATGCGGGAAAATCAAACGCTGGCGGAAATCACCGCCGGGGCCTTGACCGGTCTGGATGCGGTCGTCCGACGGGAATCTCCGGATTGGATTCTGGCGCAAGGGGATACGACAACGGTCTTGGCGGCCGGATTGGTCGGATTCTATCACCGGGTGCGGATCGGCCATGTCGAGGCGGGATTGCGGAGCGGGGACAAATACCGGCCCTATCCCGAGGAGATCAACCGACGCGTGGCCAGCGTCGTGGCGGATGCGCATTTCGCGCCCACCGAACAGGCCAGGCAGAACCTGCTGCGGGAAGGCGTTTCGAAGGGGTCGATTTTCGTAACGGGGAATCCCGTCATCGACGCCTTGCACTTTGCGGCGGATCAGCCGTTCGACCCCCTCAACAGCCCGCTCGCGGGTTTGCCGCCCGAAAAACGCTGGGTGTTGGTAACCGCGCACCGGCGGGAGAACTTTGGAGAGCCTCTGGTGCGGATCTGTGAAGCGCTTCGTATTTTGGCCCAACGGTACGCGGGACGGGTGCAGTGGATCTATCCGGTGCATATGAATCCGAACGTCGAACAACCTGTCCGGAAGATGTTGGGCCGGAATCGCGATATCACTTTACTGTCTCCGCTGGAATATCTGCCGATGGTCCATCTGATGAAGCGTTGCGATCTGGTGTTGACCGATTCCGGCGGATTGCAGGAGGAGGCGCCCGGATTGGGTAAGCCGGTTTTGGTGATGCGCGAGGTAACCGAGCGTCCGGAGGGTGTGGACGCCGGAACGGTCCGACTGGTGGGGACGGACGAACGACGGATCGTGAAGGAAACCTCCACATTGTTGGACGATCAAAGGGCATACGAACGCATGGCGAAAGCCATTCAACCATACGGCGATGGGCGGGCAGCCGAACGGATCGCCGGTATCTTGGAGGACATCGCATGAAGATCGACCGGAAAATTCTTGTCCTGCTTGGGGTCGCTTTAACTGTGACACTGGGATTGTCCGTTTCCCAATCGGCGGCCTTGCGCGGGGATCCCTGGTGGCAGGCGGATGTGCTGTGGCCCAATTTCTTCTCCTTTCTGGTGCCGACGCTATTGGCCTTCGCCCTGGTGGAAGCCTGCAACCGTCTGTTCCTCCGGGGGGACGGGGCGGCCTTTGCGCGGAAGTGCGTCTGGCTGGCGTTGGGATTGCGGCTGGTATTCCTGTTGCTGGCTCCGGTCGCGATGGCGAACTGGGGCTACCCTTCGAACAAGAATCTCAAGGGGTTGGTCGAATTGGATGCCATGAATGCCACCGAAACCGCCTGGCGGGCGTCGATAACGGGCAGGCCGGTCTTCGATTCCTGGACACGCGCCCCGGGAGACAACACCGGAGGTATCACCGTGCTGGGCGTGGCCGTATTCCGGATGTTCAGCCCGGATCTGGAACGGACGCTTCTGCTGGGGTTGGTTGCCTCGGCGTTCACCTCCCTTTCCGTCATCGCCGTCTATCGGTTGGCCGGCGGGTTGTTCTCACCCAGGGCGGCTCGGGTGGCGGCCGTGATTGCGGCGGTCTTCCCCGAAGCCGTCATGATCGGATCCTCTCATCAGCAAATGGGGTATGTCGCGCTGTT
>JBJYXS010000038.1:0-3496 GCA_046260075.1 Anaerolineales bacterium
ATGGCACGCAACGCCGCCGAGATCCGCAGCCGCCTGCCGAAGGACGGATAAGGAGCACAAAATGGAATCAACGACCTGCACGAAATTCCGATGGTTTTGGGCCTGGCAGGATCACCGCGAAGAAGAATGGCTGGGCGTCATGTCCCGGGATGGGTGGCACCTCGAATCCTTCTCGCTGCCCGGCGTGTACCATTTCCGCAAGGGCGAGCCGAAGCATTACGTCTACCGTCTGGATTTCCAGACGACGCCGATGAAGGACCGCGAGGGGTATTTGCAGCTGTTCCGCGACGCCGGCTGGGAGCACATGGGGAACATGGCCGCCTGGGAGTATTTCCGAAAGGAAGCCCCGCTCGGTGAGGAGCCGGAGATCTTCACCGATCCGGAATCTAAAATTAAAAAATATCAGCGCATCATAGGATTCCTGTTCATCTTCTTTACGGTCCTGCTGACAATAAATATCTCTACCGGGAGCCGTATGACGGAAGCGGGGTATCTGGGATTGGTCCCGCGGTGCCTGATCGCCGGAATGTTGATCCTGTATCTGATCGCCATCCTGCAGATCAGCAACCGTATCCGTCAGTTGCGCAACTCACTGCGCAAATAGCACAAAGGACGCCCGGCGCCGGGAGAGCGCGTCCGGTGGATTTTCCCGCGGGTGCGGGCAGACACTTCCTCTCAGGTACGGGAAGTGCGGGCCGGTTTTTTTCGGCTCCTTTTTTTCTGTTTCCGCTTCAGCCGTCGAATGCGATGCGCCACCGCGCGGGCGACCTTCCGCCGTCGGGAGGCGGAGGGCATGCGTCGGGATGCCTCAGCAGCGGATTTGGCCCAGCGCATGGCCGTCTGCACATCCTGCGTGCGCCATTCGTGGAATTTGGCCAGCTCCACGCAAGGATGCGGGTCCTCCGGATCGGCCGCGTGCCACGCTTCCCACAATTCCACCGACCGTTCCGGATCTCCGCCGGATTTGTACAGACTCGCCAATCCTTCCAGAGCGCGCACATGGTCGGCGGTCTCCAATGCCGCGTCCAGCGCGCACTGGAAGCTCTGCTCGGCCAGTTCGACTCGTCCCAGCCTTCGATAGATCAAAGCCATCGCAAGGGCATCCAGCGGATCCGCGATTTCGTCCGGCGAGGTGCGGTACCGGCCGGCCACTTCCGCCGCCAGGACGGCCAAGGAGAGGATGTCCTGCACATTGTGGTACAGCACCCCGGCCATGAGGTTCGGATCGTTGGTCTGCAGGTATTCGCGGTAGAGGTAGGGGATCATCCCGCTGGGCACGTCCTCGGTCGAACGCCGGAAATCCAACACATCCGTTTCCAGGCCGTGCAGGGAACAGGATTCCAGACGATTCCGCCACAGCCTTCGGGAATGGATCAGGAGGTCGAAGTGCGCCGGCTGTGTCAGGGCGTCGAGCCGCCGCAGCCGAAGCGCCGAACGGGTCTGCAGGATGGGAACGTCGAAGGCGCGTCCGTTGAAGGTCACGAGCGCCTTGCCAGCTTCCATCTCGGCCAGGCAGGCTTCGAGCATCGCCGCCTCGCCGGACGGATCCGTGAGGAAAT
Source organism: Anaerolineales bacterium (assembly GCA_046260075.1). Taxonomy (GTDB): domain Bacteria; phylum Chloroflexota; class Anaerolineae; order Anaerolineales; family RBG-16-64-43; genus JAFGKK01. The sequence goes on from JBJYXS010000038.1 coordinate 1,560, forward strand.
ACTGCCGTACCAGGAACCCTTCTTCGGTGTACGATCCGGTACCGACCAGAAACGCCAGGGTTCCGGCGCCCCCCGAAAGACCGGTGGTCTCGGTGTCCATGAAGATCAGATCGGCCGGCGTGGTGCCTATCTCCAGATCGAGCAGATCCTGCGGCAGTGAGATTCCAAGAAGATCCGAGAGGATCCCCTTCCCGTGCGGCCGGTCCGACGCGTAGCGGTATTCGGCGAGGAAATAGGTTCCGATCGGAGTAACCACGGCCTGCCCGGGCCAGTCGGCGGGGAGGGCCGGCGTCTTGGGTGCGGGCGGCGGAAGGGTGGCGGCCGGTTTCAAACCGGCCCGGCGGAGGCGCGCGCGAAGCGCGGCAAGATCCTTCATAAAGAATCCGTAAAGAGGATAGGGCGCGAATCGGATCGAACGCGTAAGGCGCACATAAAAAAAATCCCGCGGCGAAAATTATACGCCATCTTCCGGCGTGTAATATGACATTCGTCAATGGCCGAAGCAGGAATTCCCTTTATGATGTGGGCACAAAAAGTGGACGGATCACAATCCTCCTCTTTGGGCAAACCTCCGTCGGGACAGGCCGGCGGAGGTTTCTTTTTAGGCCGTCCCGGAATGCGATCCGCGGTTTGCCGGTCGATCCTGTGAAAAGGCGGAAGAAATCCGATCGGCGCGCCTTCCATTGCAGCTTTCCATCAAGTATTGTATTCTATGCCTCTTTCCGCCCTGCCGGTTTCGGGCGGCCGTCCGATGACAGACCTCCGGTTTCCGAACCCGCGCCTGCTGATCCTCCCCCTCATCCTGCTGCTCGCCGGATGCAGCGTATTCACCATATCCCAAGGCGACGTCTATTTCCAGGATGATTTTTCCAACACCTTCAGCGGGTGGGACCGCGTAAGCGGTTCCGACGGCGTGACCAACTACGCCGACGGCGCCTACCGGATCTTTTCCGCCGTCACCGATTATTACATGTGGGCCACGTCCGGCCGCTCCTTCCCCAACGACGTCCGGATCGAGGTGGACGCCACAAAAATGGGCGGCTCCGACGCGGACGTGTTCGGCGTACTCTGCCGCTACCAGGATAAGGATAACTTTTACATCCTGATGATCTCCGGCGACGGCCAGGCCGGGATCGCCAAACGGTCCGCCGGCGGTTTGGTCATGCTGTCGGGCGAATCGCTGGCCTTCCATCCGGAAATCCGCCGGGGGTCGGCTACCAATCACCTGCGCGCGGATTGCTCCGGCGTCGGCCTTTCGCTCTACGTCAACGATGTCCTGGTCGCCGATGCAACGGACGACGAATTTTCCGGCGGCGACGCCGGCCTTTGGCTGGGCGCGTACGACTGGCCGGGCGCCGACGTGCTCTTCGATAACTTCGTCGTGAAAAAACCGATCTGATATCAACCGACTCCCTGCTCGATCTGTGTCGTCCCTGGAAAAAACGTGCGCATCTTCTTCGACATGGTCGGCTGCCGCGTAAACGAGGCGGAAATTGAATCGATGCTGGCGGAAGCGTCATCGGCGGGCTGCGGGATTGCGGAGGATCCCTCAACCGCCGACTGGATCGTGATCAACACCTGCACGGTCACCCGGGCGGCGGAACGCGACAGCCTACGGATGATCCGCCGGGCGCATGCCCGCAATCGGTCGGCCCGGATGGCCGTCACCGGCTGCTGGGCGACGATGGATCCCGGCCGCGCCGCCGCACTTCCCGGCGTATCGCGGGTTTTTCCCAACGCCGAAAAGGACCATGTCCTTGCCGAAATCCTCACGGGCCGTCCTGCCGCCTTCCAAAGCGCCGCCGCCCTTCCGGCGGACTCCCGCCGGCGAACGCGCGCCTTCATCAAGGTGCAGGACGGCTGCGATAATGCCTGCGCCTATTGCGTCACCCGGCTGGCGCGCGGACCCCTTCGCAGCCGGCCGGCGGAGGATGTCG
>JBJYXS010000038.1:3596-5234 GCA_046260075.1 Anaerolineales bacterium
TGCGTCACCCGGCTGGCGCGCGGACCCCTTCGCAGCCGGCCGGCGGAGGATGTCGTCCGGGATATCCATGCGGCGGAACGCAAGGGCGTCAAGGAAGCCGTGCTGGCCGGTGTGCACCTCGGCGCGTGGGGGAAAGATCTCGGTATCGCCTTCGGGCTGGAGCACTTGGTGAGCGCGGTCCTCGAAGGCACGTCCATTCCCCGGTTGCGTCTTTCTTCCATCGAACCGTGGGAAGTGCGTCCGGATTTTTTCCGCCTGTGGCGGGACGGCCGGCTGTGCCCCCACCTGCACCTGCCGCTGCAATCCGGATGTTCGGCCACACTGAGCCGCATGCGGCGGCGGACGGCGCCGGAGGATTTCGCCGGACTGGTGGAAGCGGCCCGTGCGGCGATCCCCGATCTGGCCGTCACCAGCGATCTGATCGTCGGCTTTCCGGGCGAAAGCGCGGAGGAGTTCGGCGAAAGCCTCGATTTCGTCGGCCGGATGGGCTTCGCCCGGTTGCACGTGTTCCGCTTTTCCCCGCGGCCGGGCACCGAGGCGGCGGGCATGCCCGGAGCGCTACCGGCGCCGGAAATCCGCCACCGTTCGGAACAGGCCCGCCAAGCCGCCAAGCGGTATTCGGAGGTCTTCGCCGTCGGTTTTCTCGGCCGGGAAATGGAGGTCTTGTGGGAAAACGAGACGCGCCGCGGGCTGCGCCGCGGGTTGACGCCGAATTACCTGCGCGTGCGGGCTCCAGCGGATGTTTTGGCACCGAACACCATCACACGAGTGCGATTGGCCGCGTATGAGCGCGGGGAAATATTAGGAGAGGTGTAAACTGAATCTCGCACCGCAAAGCCTGCCCCCGGCCCTTTCCCTCGTTGCCCCTTCACCTCCCTGTGGTGGGAGTAGGTGCATGAGATCGGACGGGCTCCTCGTGCGCCGGCGATGCAGGTAAACACCTTTCAACAATGAGTGAGGAAAATGGAAAATTTTCGAAAATACGGTAACGCCCCCTACCGGATCGCCGTCCTGCACGGCGGACCCGGAGCTCCGGGCGAGATGGCTCCGGTCGCGCGCGAGCTGTCCCGCCACCGCGGCGTTCTGGAACCGCTGCAGACCATGGATACCCTGGAAGGTCAGGTCCGCGAGCTTCGCGAGGTCCTTAAAGCCCGCGCGGAACTTCCCGCCGTGTTGATCGGCTGGTCGTGGGGCGGCTGGCTCGGGTATATCCTCGCCGCCCGCCATCCGGAACTGGTTGCCAAGCTGATCCTGGTCGGGTGCCCGCCCTTCGAGCATAGTTATGCCGACCAAATCGAAGCCACACGCATGAGCCGGTTAAGCGAAACGGAACAGCTCGAAGCCGCACGGAACATGAAACGGCTGGATGACATTGCGGGGCAAAGCCATCAGACCTCGCTGGCCCGCCTGGGGCGGATTTTTTCCAAGACGGATGCGTTCCGACCGCTGCCCGTCCCCGACGAAACGATCGCCCTCCAGTTCATCATCTACCGGGCGGTGTGGCGCACGGCGGCGGAGATGCGCCGCAACGGGGATCTTTTGCAGTTGGCCGGCCGCATCCGGTGCCCGGTCGTCGCGATTCACGGGGACTACGACCCGCATCCGGCGGAAGGCGTCCGAAAACCGCTGGAATCGAAG
>JBJYXS010000039.1:0-10926 GCA_046260075.1 Anaerolineales bacterium
GCGGGAATCCCGCCGTCATCTTGATGGCCTCCGGATCGGAGGTGCATCCCGTCCTTAAAGCGGCGGATCTTTTAGAGCAGGAGGACATCCCGGCGCGTGTGGTTTCCTTCCCGTCGTGGGAACTGTTCGCACAGCAGGATGCCGCCTACCGCGAGTCCGTCCTGCCCGCCGCCGTCGCCGCGAGGCTGGCCGTCGAGGCCGGAGCGGGGCAGGGATGGGAAAAGTGGACCGGGGACCGCGGCGGGATCCTGTCGATCGACCGGTTCGGCGCATCGGCTCCGATGGCCGTGCTGCAGGAAAAGTTCGGGTTCACCCCGGAGAACATCGCAGCCCGCGCGAAGGACGTCGTCCGGGGGGCAGGGGCTGCGGCGGTATAATGGCCGCCGGGAACACCACCCGTTAAAAGGAGAGAACCATGGGACCTATTCGCATCGGTGTGCCGGAACTACTGATCATCCTTGTCATCGTGATCTTGATCTTCGGGGTGGGACGCGTGGCGGGCATCGGCAGGGAACTTGGCAGCGCCATTCGCGGGTTTCGCGAAGGTCTGAAAGGCGATGAAGAGGAATCGGCGGAGAAAACGGACGCCGAAGAGGAAAAGAAGGACTGAACGCGGCCATCGCCGTTCCATCAAAGCATCCGGACCGGGTAATCCCGGTCCGGCAGTATGTTGATGGGCATGGCGGGCAACCCAACGGAAATGGAATGCATCGGCCGTATGGCCGATGCATTGTTTAATCGCCGGCCGCCGTTCCGGTTCAGTTGGCGAACCGGATGCTGATGACGTCTCCGTCTTGAACGGGGTAATCCTTGCCTTCCAGCCGCAGTTTGCCCTTGGCGCGCGCCTCAGCCATCCCGCCGAGTGCGGCGAGATCATCGAAGTGCACTATCTCGGCGCGAATGAACCCCTTCTGCATGTCGGTGTGCACAACGCCGGCGGCTTCCGGGGCCAGCGCGCCGCGATGGACGGTCCAGGCGCGCACTTCATCCTCCCCGACGGTGAAGAAGGATTGCAGCCCGAGTAAATCGTATGACAGGCGGATGACGCGGTTGAGGCCCGGTTCCTCGATCCCGTATTCCTGCAGGAAGGCCGCCGCATCCTCCGGCACCATCTGCGCTATCTCCATTTCCAGTTTTCCCTGAATACCGGCCGTTTTATACCGGGGGCTCGAGTTGGCTGATGCGGGCGCTTTCTGCCCCTCGCCGAGGTTCCAAAGGATCAGGATCGGTTTTTGTGTAAGCAGGCCCATCCCGGAGATGGAGCGTTCTTCCTCAGGGGTTAATTCCAGATCGCGGATCGTCCGGCTCTCCTGCAGGTGGGCATGAAGTTTCCGGAATAATTCGACGTCCTTCTGGGCCTGAGCCTTGTCCTTCGCGCCTCCCTTGCGCAGTTCGTCTTCCAGCCGTTCGAGTTTCCGCTCGACGGTGATCAGATCGTTGATCAGCAGCTCGGATTCCATCGCCGTGGCGTCGCGCGCCGGGTCGACGCTCCCCACCGGATGTGGTACAGCCGGGTCCTCGAACACCCGCACCACGTCGAGCAAGCCGTCCATTTGGCGCAGTTCGGCCAGCAACGGGCCTTTCAACTCGCCGTGCGAGCTGGGATGGCTTTCGATTCCGGCGATATCGGCGTAGGTGACCTGGGCGTAGATCGTCTTTTTCGGATGGAACATCGCCGACAGAGCGTCGACGCGCGGATCCGGAACGGTCACCACTGCGGTGTGGACTTCGAACCGCCCGCCGCCGATCATCGATCCCGTGGGGGCGCGGCCGTGGGTGAGGGCGTTGAACACTGTGGTTTTTCCGGATTGCGGAAGACCGATGATGCCGAGACGCATGATTTCCGCCTGTTTATTCGGAATTACCCGGGATTATAGCACGGGGAAGAGAAGGAAGGTCGATAGTAATTACATACCTTTCACCGCGGAGCCCGCAAAGAGCGCGAAGGAATCACCGGAAAAGACGCGTATCGCCTGGATCTTCTCCGTGCACTCCGTGTTCCGTTTTTTATGTGGAGAGGTATTTCTCCTCCCCGAAGATCCGCAGGACCTGGCCGTAGTACACGGTGTGATAATCCTTTTCCGGGTACTGCTGCTCGATGGCGGGATCCAGAAAGCGGGACGGATCGAAAGAGCCGGTGTATATCTTCCGGCACTCGAAGACCAGTTCGGCTTCAGCGAACGCCGGCGCGGCGACGGATTGCGAGGCGATCGGCGTCAAACCGGCGAGGGCGATCTTGTCGCCGTCGCGGCCGGATTTGGTCCCCAGGATGTTCAGCGCAGGGCGATATTTCTCGGGAAACGCGCACAACGTGAAGTTGTCATTGGCCTCGGTGAGGCTGTGGGTGAAGCGCGTCGGGCGCACGACGACCTGGACGAACGGCCGGCCCCACATGATCCCCAGGCTTCCCCAACTGACCGTCATGGCGTTGAAGGAGTGCGCTGAAAAATCACCGGCGCAAAGTGCGAACCATGTTTTATCCCACTGGTGGAAGGGGCGCAGGATGAGGTTCATCGGAGGAATGTCTTTTTTCGGCATGTTGTTTCTCCCTTTGATCCGGAACCCCGGGCGGTGCGCGGCAGCGGAGTCGTTGCGCAGACCGTCTTGCGGGAAGAGCGCGGGGTTTTCCGGGGACGCAGTAGAATATCGTTTATAACATAAGCCGATTTTCCGGTTCGACCGGAGAGACATCCCATCAAACGGAAAACCTCATGCTCACGAAGCGGCATGCCGCCGCATGGATCCGAATCCTTATGGTTTTCCCGGCCGCCGTCCCGCTGTTGATTTCCTGCGGTTCGGAAATACCGGCCGGTGAACCGACGGCCGGCCCGTCGGTTACACCCTCGAACACACCCGAGGCGCCGCCGACGATGCATTCCTTGATACCCAAACCCGCTTTCGTGCATACTTTGGATGGGGGATTTGCCCTGACCGAATCGGCCGCCATATACGTGCCGTCCGGAAATCCGGAAATCGAGGATATCGGACGGTATCTTTCCACAATATGGCAAGGTGACACCGGTTTCGCGCTGCCGGTGATTCCATCCGAAGCGGCGCCGGATTCCGGGAATCTCTACTTCACCCTCGAGGGAGGCGATCCGGCTCTCGGCGATGAGGGCTACACGCTGGCGATATCTCCGGATCTCGTCGCATTGGCGGCTTGCTCGCCGGCCGGCCTGTTCCGCGGCGTGCAAACTCTGCGTCAATTGCTGCCGGCGGCGATCGAGAGTCCGGAACGCCAGCCGGCCCCGTGGGTGATTCCGGCCGGTGTGATCCGCGACAAGCCGCGGTTTGCCTGGCGCGGGGCGATGCTCGACGTGGCGCGGCATTTTTTCGGCGTGGATGATGTCAAGGCGTTCATCGACTGGCTTGCCTTCTATAAAATGAACCGGTTCCACCTTCACCTGACCGACGATCAGGGCTGGCGCCTGATGATCCGTTCCTGGCCGCTCTTGGCGCAAACCGGAGGGTCGACGGCGGTCGGCGGCGATCCGGGCGGCTTCTACACGCGGGAGGAGTACGCCGAAATCATCGCCTACGCGCAGAGCCGCTACATCACCGTCGTTCCGGAAATCGACATGCCGGGGCACGCCAACGCGGCATTGTCTTCCTATCCGGAACTTAATTGCGACGGGGTCGCGCCGCCGCTGCACACCGGGATCGATACCGGATCCCAAGCGCTCTGTGCGGGCAAAGACATCACCCAGACATTCGTCGACGACGTGATCCGCGAAGTCGCTGAGCTGACGCCCGGGCCGTACCTGCACATCGGCGGCGACGAAGTATCCACCCTCAGCCCCGGGGAATACCTGTCGTTCGTGGCGTTTGCGCAGCGAACGGCCGAAGCATACGGAAAGCAGGTGGTCGGCTGGGATGAAATCGGAGCGGCGGATCTGCCGACGACGGCGGTCGTGCAATATTGGAGCGGGCCGGGCGCGGCCGCCGCCGCCCGAAAGGGCCATCCGGTGGTTCTATCGCCCGCTTCGCGGACGTACCTCGATATGAAATACAACCCGTCGACCGAATGGGGGCTGAATTGGGCGGGGTACATCGAAGTTCGCACGGCATATGAGTGGGATCCGGCGGACATTCTGGACGGGGTGGCGGAAGAGCAGATCCTCGGAGTGGAAGCCCCGCTGTGGACCGAGACGATCCGCACACGGGGGCAAATGGAATACATGATCTTCCCGCGCCTGGCGGGGATCGCCGAGATCGGCTGGTCGGCCGCGGACGGGCGGGGATGGGATGAATACCGATTCCGCCTGGCCCGTCACGGTGTGCGCTGGGCCGCATGGGGGCTGCATTTCTACCGGTCCCCGCAGGTGCCCTGGATATGAGTGCCCGTTCGGAAGGCCGTCCACCGCATTACGCCGCCGGGGCTGTCCGCCGGATGGAGGAAATCTCGATCGACGCCTGGCCGGCTTTGGAGACGATGCTGTTCGACGGATGGGCGATCCGGTTTGCGGACGGTTTTTCGCGGCGTTCCAATTCGGTCGTTCCGTTGCATCCCTCAGGGAAGGATCCGTTGGAGAAGATCCGCGTGTGCGAATCGCTGTACCGCAGCCGCGGATTGCCGTGCCTGTTCAAACTCACAGCCGCCAGCCTTCCGGAGGAATTGGACGGGTTGCTTGCCGGAGAAGGATACCGGCGGGAGACGGAATCCGGCGTGCAGGTGCTGGCCCGGAAGACGGCCGACGGACCGCCACTGGAGGATGTCATACTGAGCGCGGAACTCACCGACGAGTGGCTGGCGGCGCTATGCAGGATGAACGCTTACGATCCGCGCCGCCATGCGACCGTCCGCGCCCTTACGGAGCGTATCGGCCCGCCGCGGATATTCGCCGCCGTGATGCGGAAGGGACGGATCATCGGCTGCGGGCTGGGCGTGGTCCGGCAGGGATATGCGGTGTTGTTTGATATCGTCGTCGACGAGCGGTTCCGACGGCAGGGAGCGGGCCGGCGGATCGTGGAGAGCCTGCTGCGTTGGGGCGGCAAGCAATCCGCCGGCGCGGCGTTCCTTCAGGTACTGGCGGATAACTCCCCCGCGTTGGCGTTGTACGCCGGTTTGCGATTCCGCGAGGCGTACCGGTATTGGTATCGGGTAAAAGGGTAGGCGGAAGGCCGGCGAAGCTGCCCTCGCGTTGGGGGGATGCTCGCGGCGGGGACCGAATCATCTACAACTCATCCTCTGCGAATCCGAAGAAAAACGAACAGATCCATTGACCGGCCTCGACCAAGGGCATACAGGCGGCGAACGGATATCGGACACGCCGATCCGGATGGCGGTATCTCCGCCTTCCGTATTGACCGGATTCGGGGGCTCGACTATACTCTGGCGTGAATGCCGGAGTGGCGGAACTGGCAGACGCGCACGACTCAAAATCGTGTCCCGCTCGGCGGGATGAGGGTTCGATTCCCTCCTTCGGCACTGTGATGGGAGCGGCAGTGATATCTTTCACCTTCCGGGGCGTTGCGGTCGATGATCGGCCCGCAGCGTCCCGGTTCGTTTTCCCGGAGACGCGATGAAACGGTTTCTGCTCCTGACGGCCGGAACGGTGGTCGGAATCGCGCTCGGCGTGTGGTACGGCTGGTCGGTCAGCCCGGTGACCTATACCGGCATATCGCCGGACCAACTGCGGGTCGAATACCAGACGGACTACATCCTGATGGTGGCCGAGACGTACGCCGCCGACCAGGATCTCGGCCAGGCGGCCGTGCGTCTTTCGCGCCTGGGCCAGGCGGATTTGGCCGGATTGGTCCGGCAGGTGGCGGAAGCCTATGCAGCGGCCGGGTATCCCGAGCAGGATTGCCAGCGGTTGAACAGACTGGCCCTCGATCTGGAACGCTACTCTATTCTCCCGACGGCCAAACCATGAAAAAATTTCTGGAATGGATCTGGCTGGCGGTCGGACTCCTTCTCGGGGCGGCGCTCGGTGTGGGCTATGCCTGGGTCATCCGGCCGGCGGAGTTCCGCGGCGCGGAGCCGGCCTTCCTGCAACCGGTGTACCGCGGGGAATACATCCTCTTGGCGGCTACGGCCTATCAGGCCACCGGGGATCTGGAGCGGGCGCGCGACCGGCTGGCCCTGTTTCCGGAACTCAATCCCGAGGTGCTGAATTCCCTGGCCCAGCAGGTGGCGGCGGCCCACGGATCGGATGAAGCCGCCCGCGGGCTGGCCCAGCTGTCGGTGCTTCTGTTGGAAGAAACCCCCACCCAGCAGATCCCCACCGCCACCCGTTACCTTTCACCGACGGTATGGCGGACTCCCACCGATCCGCCGACCCTGGCGTTGACCGTTCCGTTTCTCCCGACCGCCACCGTGCAACCCGCCGCCACATCCTCGCCGACCCTGCAACCGGATTTCCTGTTGGTGAGCCGCGACGAGGTGTGCGATGCGCGGATATCCCAGCCGCAAATCCAGGTGGTCGTCCGCACGCCGGACGGCGCCGGTGTGCCGGGGATAACCATCCGCATCCAGTGGGAGGGCGGCGGATCACGGTTCGTCACCGGGATGAAGCCCGACATCGACGAGGGATATGCCGATTACGAAATCGAACCGGGGAAGCAGTATCAAATCACCCTGGGGGACGGGTTGACCGTGGTGCGGGACCTGATGGCGCCGACCTGTCCGGGTTCAACGGCGGTGGCGGGCGGCGGGGAGAGCGTATCCTTCGAGGGTTCCTGGCGGCTGGAATTCGAGATGCGGTAGGCAAACCCGAACGGCACGTCGAGCGATCAGGCATCCAAAAAACCATAGCCGCGATCGGCGATCGCGGCGGCATGTTTCCACCGGTCGCGTTCCGGATAAGGGGAGGGTGATCCATGCTGGCATGCGTTTCTCCACTTGTAAAAGGTTCTCTACTGCGCCGGTTGAAGTTCATGGGATGGGCATGCACTATCCTCTTTGGATGCTCGCTGATTTCTTCGACCGCATCCGGGACCCATTCGGAGTCGTCCGGAGAGGTTCAACCTGCCGCGTTCAATGCGCCGGGCAGCTATGCCTTTTCCGGCCGGTGCCTGTCCATCCCGCTGATCTCCATCGATATGGTGCCGGTCGGCGGAGGGCCCGGACAGCCGCCGAATTTGGTTCCCATGACGCGGTTCGCATCGCTGTCCGTCTGCCTGACCGGCGTGACCGTGCAGGAAGACCGTACCATGCGGTTCGAGATCGAGTATGTACTGGCGCCGATGCAGGATGAGACCAACGAGGTGTGGAGGGAATCCGACCAGGACAACCGCAATGTGTATCTGACCGACGACAAGGATAACCGGTATGACTTCCTGGAGGCAGGCGGCTGCGCCGCGCAGGAATTGCGGACCCAGGAGGAAGAATGCCGGTGTTCGGGATGGTTCCTTTTTCCGCCCGCCGGTCCAAAGGCGGAAATGTTCGGTTTCCACTATGCACCGGCGGAATCGGATGCACACGAAGGGATGGATGTCATCCAGGGGATTGTGTTGATCCAAGCCGAGTAATTCGTCATTCCTTCCCGTTTCCGGGGGGATTGAGCAATTTGCCGAACGGGATAACCGCGCCGTGAGGGGATGGCCAGCGGAAACCGCGATCGGCGATCGCGACGGAATCCCGCTTTTACCAATGAAAGGAAATATTCATGCGCCTGAAGATGTTCCGCGTCGATGCCTTCACCGATCAAGTGTTTCGCGGCAATCCGGCGGCGGTCGTTCCGCTGAAAACATGGCTTGCCGACGATGTGATGCAAGATATCGCCATGGAAAACAACCTTCCGGAGACGGCTTTCTTCGTCGCCGAAGGGAAGGCCTACGGGTTGCGATGGTTCACTCCCGTGGCGGAAGTGCCGCTGTGCGGCCACGCCACGCTGGCGGCGGCCTTCGTGATCCTCACCCTGCTGCATCCCGGGCGCCGGTCCGTGAGCTTCCGCATACAAAACGGCACGCTCCAGGTTGCGCGCAAGGGCGGTCTCTTGACAATGGATTTTCCGCGCTACGAACCTATGGATTGCGACGAACCGGCGGGCCTCGCCGAGGGGTTGGGAATCCGGCCGGCGGAGGTTTGGAAAACCCGGGAAGACAGCAATTATTACGCGATCTTCGAATCCGCCGATGCGGTCCGTTCGATGGCGCCGAATTTGGAAATACTGAAGCGGCTGCATCCCCATCAAACGTCGGTCAGCGCTCCGGGGGAAGCGGAAGATTTCGTCTCGCGGTTCTTCGCGCCCGGCATCGGCATCCCGGAGGATCCGGTAACCGGTTCGATGCACTGTGCGCTGATCCCCTATTGGGCGCAACGGCTGGGGAAGGCGAAGCTCATGGCCCGGCAAGTCTCCCGGCGCGGCGGAGACCTGTTGTGCGAGGACGTTCCGGCCGAAGGCAGGGTGCATATTTCCGGACGGGCGGCGCTCTCGCTGACCGGCTGGATTCACATCTGAACCTTCGCCCGCCGGTTGGGATACAATGGGCCGGAAGGCGCGGCGGTTCGAATATCCGCCGATATCCGGCACATCGGAGTTAATCACACGTGGCAGACCGGTTTGAAGTCGTGTATTCCATGTTCGGGCGGCAGGAAGCGGAAGCCCTGCAAAATTACCTCCGCGCGCAGGGCATCGATTGCTCCCTTTCCCAGGAGGGAGCGGGGCCGGCGATCGGGATCACCGTGGACGGCCTGGGCGAGGTGCAGCTCCTCGTCCCCTCGCGCCAACGCCAACAGGCGCTGGAAGCGATCGAACACTACCGCAACGCGAATCCGTAGGGCCGCCCAGGCCCGTCCCCGCCGCAGGGGACAGGCCGGCATTTCGGAGCGTGTGCTTTCCACTACCCTTATGGCGATGGAAGTTTTTCCACATCCCCGCGGATTCTACCGGCGTTTCGGAAAACGCCTGTTGGATATTTTCCTTTCCACCCTGTCGATCTTCGTCTTGTTTCCATTATTCCTGATCGTCGCAGCGGCCATCCGCTTGGAATCCGCAGGGCCGGTCCTGTATGTGCAGGAGCGATTGGGATGGAAGGGGAAAATTTTCAAGGCTTATAAATTCCGGACGATGACCGACGTTCCGCGCGTCCCGGACCACGAAGTCATGCCCGACGATCCGGCCCTGACGCGGGTCGGCGCTTTATTGCGCCGGTTTAAAATCGACGAACTGGCCCAGCTGATCAACGTTTTATGCGGGGAGATGTCGGTGATCGGCCCCCGGCCGGCTCTTCCCCGGCAGTTGGCGGAATACGACGAGAATGGGAAAAAGCGGCTGCTCGTCCGTCCCGGCCTGTCCGGATTGGCGCAGATCCACGGGAACATCTACCTGACCTGGCCGGAACGCTGGGTGTACGATGCGCGGTACGTGGACGAGTGCTCGCTCGGGCTTGATTTGTGGATCATCTGGCGTACAATCGCGGTGGCGATTCGCGGTGAAGAAAAATACCTGGTGCGTCCCGACGAACGGAAAGCGTAGGCTCCCGGAATGGCGGAACACTCCGAACCCCAGATCGTGCTGGCCGGCAGCGTCAACAGCTCGCTGCTGACGTTGCGGGCGCTTATCCGGCACCGTATGAAGGTGGCGGGCGTGCTCGGTTTGAGCCCGGCAAAATCCGCTTCCGTCAGCGGGTACACGCGGATGGACGAGCTGGCGGAGGAAGCCGGCATCCCGTACGTGGCATTCGACGATCTGAACGCCGCCGGTATTGTGGAAACGGTCCGCCGGTGGGCGCCGGACGTGTTCTTCATCGTTGGCCTTTCGCAGATGGTGAAACAGGATCTACTGGCCATTCCCCGGCTGGGATGCGTGGGATTTCATCCCACCCGGTTGCCGGAAGCGCGCGGGCGCGCACCCGTGGCGTGGATGGCTCTGGAGGGGAGGTCCGGCGCGGCGACTTTCTTCATCATGAACCAGGCAGCCGATGCCGGACCGATTCTGGTCCAGGAACCCTTCGCGGTGACGGAGGCGGATTACTCCGCCGACATCACCCGCAAACTCGAAAAGGCGATGGACGCCGCCCTGGACCGCTGGCTGCCGCGCCTGAAGGCGGGCGAGTGGAAAGCCGTTCCACAGGACGACTCCCAAGCTACCTTCTACGGCAAGCGGTCTCCGGAAGACGGGGTCATCCATTGGGACCGGCCGGCGCGGGAAATCCATGCCCTGATCCGGGCGGCATCGGATCCCTACCCCGGAGCCTTCACCTATATCAACGGACGCAAGCTCATCATTTGGCGGGCCGAGATGGAAACGGCGCTCCCCTACCGCGGCGTGACGGGTCGGATCGTCCATCGGGATTCCGCCAAAGGCTGGCTGGTGCAAACCGGCGACGGCCTGTTGTGGCTTACGAAGACAGCGTTCCCGCCGGAATCGGGCGGCGCACCGCCGCCGAAATTGCGGATCGGACTTCTCCTGGGGTATGATCCCGACGTGGAAATCCAGCGGTTGCGGAATCGCGTGCAGGAATTGGAAGAGCGCATCGCTCGTATCGAGTCGTCCGCAAACCTTTCCGGGAAGACACCATGAAAATACTTGTGATCGCGGCTCATCCCGACGATGAAGTGCTCGGCTGCGGGGGAACGATCGCCCGCTACGCCGCCCGGAACGACCGGGTGGATGTGCTGATCGTCACCCGCGGATCTCCGGAGCTGTATTCCGAAGACCAAGTCAAACAACTGCGAAAGGAATTGGAAGTCGCCCATGCGATCCTGGGCATATCGGCCGTCCATTTCCTGGATTTTCCCGCTCCCCGTCTTGACCTCATCCCCGCGCACGAGGTGGCGGATTCCATCGGAGCGCACATCAATTCCATCCGGCCGGACGTGGTGTTCATCCCGCACCGGGGCGATTTGCACACCGACCACCGCTGCGTATTCGGAGCGGCGCTCGTCGCCGCGCGCCCGGTCAACGACCATAAGGTCCGGCGGTTGCTCAGCTACGAGGTGCTTTCCGAGACGGAATGGGCCCCGCCGAGCGCGGAGGA
>JBJYXS010000040.1:0-3271 GCA_046260075.1 Anaerolineales bacterium
GACTACGCCTTCCGGGCCGTGCGCGTCCCCGCCGGCGGGCACGTCGTGGAATTCCGGTATACGCCGCTCGCCTTTTGGTTGGGGGCGGTCCTATCCTGCCTTGCGGCGGGATTGCTGGCCGCCGGCGGCATCGCCGGATGGCTCCGGAAACGCGGCCGGCGCCCACCTCCGGCAGTGCATATTGAAAGCCCGGAGCCGGCATGAAGTGCGACCGCTGCGGGGTGGAATCGGAAGTCGAACAGGCCTTCACGGTAAAGAAAAAGTGGGCCGGGTTGATGTCGGAACGATGGTGCCCGAAGTGCGTGCGCGCAAACGAATCCCGCGAGCAACTGACGGCGGTGATCCTGGTGGCCCTTGGCCTGATCGCGCTCGACGCGCTGACCTACCAGCGCGGACCGGTCCGGGTGTTGCTGGATCTCGGTTTCCTGGTGGCCGTGAATATTCCGATCGTCGTGGCGCATGAACTGGCGCACGTCGTCGCGGGAATCCTGCTGGGAGTCCGGGTCTTCCGGGTGATGTTCGGATCCGGGCGGCGTCTGGCCTCCGGGCGGGCGTTCGGGATCACCTGGGAGTGGCGGTTGTGGCCGTTTTCCGGCGGGACGGTGATGGCCTGTCCGCCGCAGCGGGGGAACCGGGCGCGGTTTTTCGGCGCCGTGCTGGCCGGGCCGATGTTGCATGCCTTCCTGCTTCTGGCTGCGATTGCGTTCCAGTTTTTCCTGCTGATCTTGCAGGACGGGTTCGGCGTGAACGTCGAATTGCTGCTGCATTGGACCGGCCTGTTCATTACGTTCGATCTGATTATCCTGCTGTTCAACCTGCTGCCCCGGCGGGCGAAGGGTTCCTCCGGCCGGATCGGGACCGACGGCTGGCAATTGCTGCATCTGCTGTTCATGAAACCCGATGAAGAAGCTGTCCGGGCTCAGGGGTTTTTTGTCGCGGGGTCCATGGAAGCCTTGTTGCGGAACGACGTAAACGAGGCCTTGCGCTGGACCGATCAAGGGCTGGCAAGGCATCCCCGGCAGCCCGCGCTCCTGGCCGTGCGCGGGGAAACATTGATCAAGAAGAAACGTTTCGCGGAGGCGCGCGACCTCTTCGTCGAATTGCTTGCCACGAAGGGCGCGCAGGATCCGTTGTATAAATACCTGATGTACAACAACATCGCCTACGTCGATGTGTTGCTGGGGGATCCGGAACTGTTGCCGGAAGCCGACCGGTACTCCGCCGAAGCCCGGCGCCAGCTTCCCTGGGAGCCCTCGATCGCCGGCACGCGCGGGACGGTGCTCCTGGCGTTGGACCGTTTGGACGAGGGTATGGCCATGCTGCAACAGGCGCTGGCCGAGCAGAAAACGAATCACGCCAAGGCGGAGGACGCCTATCACCTCGCCGCCGGCGAGGAACGGCGCGGAGACGCGGAAGCCGCCCGGCGGTATAGGGAGCTGGCGCGCAAGTACGAACCGGATCTGTTTCTGCTGCAGGGAGATGAGGGGGAATCATAAGGGCGGAACTTGCGGCCGTTCCATGCAGACTGAATGCCGTGAAGACGGATTACCGTTTCGGTTTGCTGCTCGCACGGGAGGGGAACAATGAAAACCCGAATGGCATTGGTATTGTCTGTGCTCTTCCTCGGAGGCTGCCAGGCGGCATCCGGCGATTCGCTGGACACACCCACCTCTATCCGGGTGTCGCCTTCCACGACGGCGACCGGCGGAGGCTCCCGGCCGACCGCCACCCGGTCTCGGGCTGCGGCGACCGCCACCACGGATGCGGACGCGTTGGCGGCCTTCACCCTGGATCTCTCACAGCCGTTTTCCGACGTGGAACTGACCGAATGGACTCCGGAAACCTACAACGGCGAGGGATACACCCTTCCCCTTTCGTCTTCGGGGCTTGCCAACTCACAGGTCATCAGCGGCCTGACCGGCGCCCAACGTTCCCACCTCATGCAAAACGGATTTGTCATCATCCACAGCCAAGAGGAGCAGTTCGCCGATATCCGGCGGAGCGTCGACACCGGGCAGCCGTATTTCCTCACCGTGGATGCGGCCTACCACGCCCTGCACCAGAATTTCGACGATATGTTGAAGGCGGCGGAGAAATCCTACTTCAGCCCGCGGATGCAGGCCGTGCTGGAAGTCGTCCTCAATGAAATCCTCTCCCATTCGGCGGAGTGGAAGGGGACGGCGCTGGAGGAGGACGGATCGCTGGCGGTCGCCTACTTGAGCGTCGCGCTGAAGTTGTTCGATCCGGAGTTCGCGGCCGATCCCTCCGTCCGCGAACTCGTCGATGCGCAGGTCGGACGGATCCTCGACGGCGGCGGCTGGGCGGATTCGCCCGTCGAACCGTCGTTCCAGGACGATTACGGCGCGTACAAACCCGTCGGCCACTACGCGGGGGATCCGGACCTGGAGAATTATTTCCGTGGAATGACCTGGCTGGGGAGGATGCACTTCGATTTTGATGATAAATCCCTCCTGCCGCTGATCATCACCCTCGCCCTGCGGCGTTCCGATCTCGGCGGACGGCCTGCTTCCGAGGAATGGGCGGAGATGAACCGGGTGCTGGATTTCATCGTCGGCCCGTCCGACGACATGGGACCGCTGGAATACGCCGCGCTGATGGACGAGGTTTTCGGAAACGTGCAAACCTACGCGATGCTGGCCGATCCATCCAAGACGAACGACTTCTTTTCCCGGGGCGACGAGTTGCCCGAACCGCAAATCAATTCGAAGCTGGTTCTTGCAACCGATGATACGGTTATCGAAAAAGGCTGGCGGTTCATGGGCCAGCGATTTACCATCGACGCATTCGTATTCCAGAACCTGATGGTCGACCGCGTCGGTGGGCGGAAACTGCCGACGGGGCTGGATGTGATGGCGGTCTTCGGGTCCGCGACCGCCCGCTCGACCCTGACGGAATTCGGCCTTGACGATTACGGGGATTACGACAGCCAGTTCGCCATGCTCTTCGAGGCGGTGCAGAGCCAGCCGAAGGCCGAATGGACGAACCGTTTCTACACCGCCTGGCTGTACTCCTTCTTCCCGCTCCTGGGGCCGAAGGGCGGGGCCTTCCCGCCGTTCATGAACACGGCGGCCTGGGGATACAAGGATATGAACGCGGGGCTGGGCAGCTGGGCGGAACTCAAGCACGACACCGTCCTGTACGCGAAGATGCCGGATTCACTCGGCGGCGGCGGACCGCCCTCCTCCGGGCCGGCGCCGGCCTACGTGGAACCGAACCCGAACGCCTTCTACCGGATGGCGTACGCCGCCCG
>JBJYXS010000041.1:0-1959 GCA_046260075.1 Anaerolineales bacterium
GCGGGAGACCCCGCCGATCGCGCGGTGCTCCCGGTCCGGGATCGTCCGGAAGCGGCTGTCCAGCGCCGGCAATAGATCGGCCAGGAAAACGGCGTCGTCGGAATCCTCGCCGGGGACGTGGGGCATAACGATGATCAGGGGGGCGATGTCCCCCGATAGAATTAAGTGATCGGCTGTTTCCGCCAATCCCAAGGCATGCCACTGATCGGGCGTGCGGCCCAGTCCGTGGAACAGGATCACCCCCGGAAAACGATTTTCGGTCCGCTGTTCATAGCAAGGCGGCAGGTAGACAACGAAATCCACATTCTCCCCGGTGATGGTGCTGGTAACGGAATCCGCGCGGAGGACGCCTTCCCGGTCCGGGCAAGCCAGGACGGAGTCCGGCGTCGGGGTCTCCGCCAGCGGCGGCGGCGGAGTTCCGGTGGGATGAAGGGGCGCCGCGAGCGGCGTGTCGGTTTGACTGGGAACGGCCGTTGCCATCCGGGCCCGCTTTTCGCTGCGACCGAGGACCGAGCAGGAAGCCAGCAAGAGGAAAAAACCCGTTGCCGGGAGAATGCGCAAGAGATGGGATTTCGAAACGGAGGCGGATGTCGTCATCGGGCTATTGCACGGTAGGCTGCTGGGAAGCGATCAGGTTGGTGCGGTTTGAAAAAAACCGCCCGCCCGTGGGCAATTGCGCCTTGCGGGCAGACGGGGGCGCCTGTTGGCTGGTAGTGTAGACCGTGCGGATGAGGACGTCAAGGCCGGGATATAATGGGGCGTGAGGGACCGCTTTTTCCCCGAACCCCGCCGCGGAGGAGAATATCATGACACTGCCGAAATTTGCCTACTTCAAAGGCCGGATCGTGCCGTACGATCAGGCCAAGATTGGTGTGTTGACCCATACCTTCAACTACGGCACCGGGGTCTTCGGCGGCCTGCGTGCCTATTGGAACGATAAGGAAAAACAGCTCTACCTCTTCCGGCCGTTGGACCATTTCCGGCGATTCCTGAACTGCGCCCGGCTGCTGTGCATGGACCTGCCGCATAAACCACAGCAACTCGCCGATGTGACCATCGAGCTGTTGCAGGCCGAGGCGCGTCAGGAGGATACCTACGTCAGGCCGCTGGCTTACATCCCCGACGAGGAGATTGGCGTGCGGCTGCATAATCTGCATTCCGATATCACGATCGTATCGGTCCCCTTTGGCCGCTACATCCAGGCGGAAGAAGGCTCATCGGTTACCTTCTCTTCCTGGCGCCGGATCGACGATAACAGCATCCCCGCCCGCGGGAAGGTCATCGGGGCCTACGTCAACTCCGCATTCATCAAGACCGACGCCGTCCGTGCCGGATACGAGGAAGCCATCGTGCTCAATGACGACGGACACATATCCGAGGGAAGCGCCGAGAATTTTTTCATGGTCCGCGGCGGAGAGTTGGTCACCCCGCCGGTCACGGACAACATTCTGGAGGGTATAACCCGCCGGACCGTGATCCAACTGGCACGGGAAGAACTCGGTATGAAGGTCGTCGAACGTCCGATCGATCGCACCGAAGTCTACCTCGCCGAAGAGGCGTTCTTCTGCGGGACGGGTGTGCAGATCGCCGCGATCGCCCAGGTGGACAAACGTCCAATCGCCGACGGGAAGATGGGGCCCTTCGTGGGCAAATTGCGCGATCTCTACTTCCGGATCGTGCGCGGCATGGAACCGAAATTCCGCGATTGGAATGTGCCGATCTACGCGAAGAAATGATGCGGCGTTTTCTCCATATATCCACATTGATCGATTGACCGCCTGCCGCCGATGGGTAGATGCCCGTCCGGCTGTTCGAACAGCTGGACGGAAGCCCCGCGGCGGCATCCCTTCACTGATATGATTCGGTTTCCGGCCGTCCGAACCCGCTTGCTTTTACTTTACGGCGTCCTGGTTATCCTCCTGGGCGGATCGGCCGGATTCGCAGTATGGCGGTTTTTCG
>JBJYXS010000042.1:0-4233 GCA_046260075.1 Anaerolineales bacterium
CGCAAGATCCTCGATCGATTCGACGCCGGGAGTGGCCACCTCCTCGATCGGAAGCGGCTCCTCCTGCACAGCAGCCGGCTTGCGGAATCGGGCCACCTGCCGGTTGGCACGGTACTCGCAGGCCGTGCACATCAGAAGGGTATCTTCGCCGACAGACGACAGGTACATGAACTCATGCGCCGTCTTGCCGCCCATCATACCGCTATCAGCGCCGACGGCGACCGCCGGAAGTCCGCAGCGCTCGAAGATGCGCTCGTAGGCACCCCAATGAGCCTGATACTGGGCCGCCATGCCCTCGGCCGAGGAATCCAAGCTGTATGAATCCAGCATTGCAAATTCGCGGACCCGGATCAACCCCGCCCGCGGCCGCGGATCGTCGCGCCACTTGGTTTGGATGTGGTACACCAGGCGCGGAAGATCGCGGTACGAGCGGATTTCGGCCGCCGCCAGATGGGTGACCGCTTCCTCGTGGGTCATCGCCAAAGCCAGATTACGCCCCACCCGGTCCTGCAAGCGCCCCATCTCCGCCCCGATCTGCTCCCAACGGCCGCTGCGCCGCCAGATCTCCGCCGGTTGCACCACCGGCATAAGCAGTTCCTCGCCGCCGATGGCATGCATTTCCTCGCGCAATATGCCTTCGATCTTGGCTTTCACGCGCCACCCGAGCGGGAGGTAATGGAAAATGCCCGCGGCCAGCGGACGGATGAAACCGCCGCGCAGCAACAGCCGGTATCCGGCGGTTTCCGCCTCGGAGGGATTATCGTGCAGGGTGCCGCCGAAATGATGTGAATAGCGCATGGAGAGAACCTTCCATTACGGATCGTCCCGCCGAACCCGCTCGATACTCTGATCGGCCTCGGGGACCGGCCGGGAAGGGGAGCCGCTTACTCCCCGTCCGGCGCCTGAAAGGAGAATATGACGGTCGACCCAAGCCAGGGGATGCGGCACCGCGAGAAGACGCGCTCCCACAAATGGGCCAGGACGTTGTTGAACGGCGCAAGGACCTTCGATACCGGCCAAGGCAGCGGGTAGAAATGACAGTAACGGCGCCGAAAACCGGTGAAGCCGATGCGGGAAGCCAGGCGTTCGAAGGCGTCCGGATCGTGTTCGCGGTAGAAGCCGGTCGCCGGGCGCTGTCTCCACCCCCGCCGGATGTACGAATCCCACAGCCGGCGTTCCAGGCAGCGTTCGTTGCGCAGCGTGACCACCACCCTCCCGCCAGGCTTCATGATCCGCCGGATTTCGACCAGGGCGCCCTCATCTTCCGGAAGATATTCCAGCAGCCCGACGGCGATCAATCCGGAAAAAGAACCGCCGCGGAACGGTGTAGCCGACGCATCGGCGCGCACCACGGAATGCGCTCCGCGGGCCGCCTGAGCCGCCAAGCGGACCATCTCGGCGGAGAAATCCGCGCCGACGGCCGAAAAGCCCGCCTGCTGCAGATCGCCGAGGAACTCCCCGGCGCCGCACCCGAGGTCCAGCGCCGTTCCGGTTCCGCGGCCGAGCATCTCCAGCACGTACCGCTTGCGGTACTGTTTATCGCGGTAGGCAAAAGGATTCCGGCCGGACCGGCGGTAGATATCGCGCCAGGACGGCGATTCCCTGTCAAACCGCTGTTCGATTTCCTTCCGCTGCGACGCGTTCATCGCCGGGGTCCGGTTTCTGTTGGGTGAATACTCCGCCGTGCTGCTCCGGGGTCGGATTGCGGAGAAACACAAATGGCCGGCCGTGCGTCCGTCGACCGGCTTGCCCGCCGTCCCCTTATAGCTCGTCCCGCCAGGTGGACGGATCGATCTCCTCGACGGGCATATTCCGGTCCTTCTGCAGCACGACGCGGGTGATGCCGGCGTTAAGGATGAAGCGTCTGCAGAGAATGCAGACGTGGTTGTGCCCGAACAGGTACATGGTGCTGCCGACGCAGTTGTCTTCCCCGGCCTGGATGATGGCGTTTTGTTCGGCATGGATGCTGCGGCAGGTTTCATAGCGGGTGCCGGATTCGATGTTGTGCTCTATCCGGTAGCAATAGCCGCGCGCCAGGCAGGATTCCACGCCGACGGGCGAATTGTTGTATCCGGTGCCCTTCACTTTTCGACGGCTGTTGACGATGACCGCTCCCACCTGTGCGCGCAGGCAGTCGCTCCGTGTCGCGGCCTGAGCCGCGAAATTCAAAAAATACTCGTCCCACGGGGGACGCCGGCGTTTGGTATCGGGTTTTTGGGGCGGCATACATCCACCTTTCGCGTTCACGTATCCAGCACGTGTTCGAGCCGGAGAATCGCATCCAAGCGGCGGATCAGATCGTTCCGGGATCCGTCGTTCACGATGGTGTAATCGGCCAGGGCGATCGGGCCGCCCTTCTCGATGTGCTCGATCTCCGCGTAATCGCGCGAGACGGCTTCCGCTTCTGCGAGCGGCCGTTCCGCACGGCGCGCCAAGCGCTCGTACCGAACGCTGCGGGGGGTGAAGACGGCGATGACCAGCAATTCCCCGCCGTACTTCTCCTTGAGAATCTTATATTCGGAAAAGCTGTACAGACCGTCGATGAGCACCCGTTTGCCAGCTTGGCGCAGGGCTTCTATCTTGGGAAGGGAAAGGACGGCGAAGGCCCCCATGCCGTGAGTCCGCCGCAGTTCCTCCCGCACGGCCCGCTCGTTGGTCTCATTGACCGCCAGACCGCGCCGTTTCACCTCATCGATCGTCAGACCGCCGAAATACACACGGGCGAATCCCAAGCGCTCCAAGCGCTCGCCGGCCACGCTTTTTCCCGATCCGCACATCCCCACGGTGGCGATGATGTCTCTTGTCATACGTGGGGACATGATATGAAATAGTCGCTCATCTGTCAACGGAAACGAAGCCCAAGCACCGGTCCGGCGGGCGGATGCCGGCCCGCGTCCATCGCTTCACACACTTTGCGTCAGACCAGCTGCGCGATGTCCCCGGCATCCCGGGGAGCCATCCGGCGGTGAAGGATGGCGGGGAGCTTCGGGTTTCCCCCTTCCAGGCGGTTGCTGTGTTCGTACACGGTGAGCAGGAAGGGATACCCCAAGCGGCGGCAAACGGCGACCGTGTCCTTATTAAAAGGAGAGAAAGGCAGCGCCAAGCCCGTTGCCTCCACGCCGCGGGCGGCAAGATATGCATGGCACTTGCCGATCTCTTCCTCCTGCCCCTCAGCGGGCAGCAGGGTCAATATCGGATGCGACCAGGTATGGTTGCCGAACGCGAGGAATTCCCTGGGAGTGATATCCGATTCCTCCATAAACAGGCGGTTTTCTGAAGCGATTGCCGCCGGATCGAACCCCTTTTCGGCGAAAAACGCATCGACATCCTTCTGGATGGCCATGTCGCCTAGTGCTTTGGGATTCTTCGTCCATTTGTAGAAACCGAGCGCGGGCAGCCGGCCGAAGCGGTAGCGGCCGCGCCGGGAACGCAGGAAGGCGATGAACTCCTCCTCCAGCTCCCGCCGGATGAGGTAGCGGATCTTATCGCGCCACAGCAGATCGCGGTTTCCCAGGACGGGGGGATTTACGAACATCGTGGCGGGGATGCGCATCGCCTCCAGTATCGGATACGCCTCTTCCAGAATGCAGCGATACCCATCGTCGAAACACACCGCCGCGAAGGGACCCTTCCGTCCGGGCGGGCGCCCGACCACCTCGCTGAGGCGGACGATCGTATAGCGTGCGGCGAGGTATTCCAAGTGGCTGCGGAATACGTCCGGGGTCACCGTGTGGCCGTGCAGCGTGAAGTCGTTGCGCCGGTCGGAAACGAAATGGTAGAGGAAGATCTCCAGGCGCACAGCGTCGGGGACGACGGGGGGTTTTCTGCGCAAAAGGAACATGATGGAATACGGGACCGCCCGGGATGGGAAAGATGAAGAAAGCGGAAAACAACAATCCGCGCCGATTATAGCATGCGGACTCCCCGACAAAAGGCGGTCCAGGTCATCCGAAGTGAAAACCGTGACGAGCGGATATCGGAAATACAACATCCCCAACAGCTTTTTCCGCCGGATTTGCCATTCCATTGTGGAAATACCGGTAGTGGTATGATTGCGCGCATGGCACTGCGACTGGCCCTGGCCCAGATAACCACGAAACTCGGGGACGTCCCGGCCAACCTCGACAAGCACATGGAATTCATCCGCCGCGCGCGCCGGGCGGATGCCGGCCTGGTCGTCTTCCCTGAACTCTCCCTGACCGGATACGTCCTCCAGGATCTGGCATCGGCGGT
>JBJYXS010000043.1:0-3470 GCA_046260075.1 Anaerolineales bacterium
AGCGCCCGCGGCGGCGATCCATTCCACCGGCACCGTGGAGGGATCCTGTTGAAACGCTTGGAAGATAGGCAGCGCAAAGAGCAGCAAGGCGACCGATCCGACGGCAAGTAAAAAACACCCCACACGTTCCGAAAAGCCCATGGGCGGAAACCTCGCCGGTATTGTAGCATCCCCGCCGGCCTTGCATACCTTGTTGTATACTCGGATCGACGGCGGTTTACTGCATGGATTCCGATCGCGTTTTCGCGGGAGTGGATCTTTCGACGGGACGGAGCGGCGTTACGGTTGCCCGGCTGTCCGGGCGCCTGGAGGTCCATTCCGTCCGGCGACGGACGCCGGAAGAGGCGGCGGAGGAGCTGGCGGCCTGCGAAAAAATCACCGCCGCGTTCGGCGGTCCGCTGCATTCCTGGCGGACCGCGGCGGAATCGGCGGAACCCATCGGCCAGGCTCTGCGTGAGGGAAAGCGTCCGCGTTCCCGTGCCGCGGATGGGGAGCTTTCCCGGCGGGGAATTCCCGTCCGCCGGATGCCGGTCATGGCGAGCGCCGCTCCGGCATGGATGCGGTCCGCGTTCGGCTTGGCGCGTGCGCTGGCCGGACACGGATTTACCGAGGGGAAGGGGGCGATGGACGAACCGCGCGCAATGCTGGAGACCCATCCGGGTGCGTGCGCGGCCGTTCTCCTGGGGCGGCTGCCCTTCGGAAGGACGAACCTCGAGGGCCGGATCCAACGGCAACTGCTGCTGATCCGCGAAAAAATGGCGTTACCGGATCCCATGCAGGCTTTCGAGGAGATGACCGCACACCACATCCTCTCCGGACGGTTGGCCTTGGATTCGGTCCTCCGCCCCGACGAGCTGGACGCTCTGTTGGCGGCGTTCACCGCCTGGCGTGCGTCCTCCGATCCGGAATCGGTAACCTGGCTGGGCGATGATGCGGGCGGATGGATCTGCCTGCCGGCGAAGGAATTATCGGAAAAATACACTAAGTGAGTTGTTCGCCATCATCCCGGCGCTCGCCCTCGGAAATACCTTCGCCGGGGGAGGCGGGGTGTTTCGGGCGGGGATCCTCAAGCTATTTCCCCTTCTTCATAATCTACAGATAAATGACACTGGGTGCCCGATAGAAACACTCAGGCACGATGAGGAAAAATCATCCCCCGATGGACACCTTCACCTCGATCGTCCGCCCTGCGGAATCCGGGAGCGGGACGACATCGCCGGCGAGCCGCTTTCCGTCGACCTCCAACGCCACACGGTTGCCTTTTCCGACCCGCCGGGCGGTGATCTTGTAGGTGCTGCCGCGGAACACCCGCACGGCCGAAAAACCCTTCCATTTCTCCGGAATGACCGGGGCGATCCGCAGTCCGGCGAATGTCGGACGGATGCCGAGGATCCACTGCGTTCCGGCGACATAGGTGTAGGCGGCCGTTCCGGTCAGCCAGGATGTCCGGCCGGCGCCGTACCGGCTGTGTTCCGGAGCGGCGATGTTCTGGCAATACACGTACGGTTCGGTGAGCAGGGTATCGACGTCTTTGCGCGCCAACGGCAGGATTTGCCGGTAATACGCGTAGGCGCGGTCTCCCCGGCCAAGCATCGCCGCGGCGATGATCGCCCAGGTGTTGGCATGGCAGAAGATGCCGCCGTTTTCCTTCAGGCCCGGAGGGTAGGTGGTTGTGCCGCCCACGCTTTCCACGAACCCGTCGTAGGGCGGCCACAGCACCCGCAGGCCGAAGGGCGTGTTGAGCTTCTCGTGTGCGCTGTCCATCGCCCTGGCCCGCCGTTCCGGATCGCCGATTTCCCCCAGCACGGCCCAACTTTGCGGGTTCAAACCGATCTTGTGCTTCCCGGCGGCTGCGACCCCAACCGGCGCGCCCCCGTCGTCGAACGCGCGGGCATACCAAGCCCCGTCCCAGCAATGGCGCCCCACGGCGGCGGCCATCTCACGGTGCATTTTTTCGAACCGGACGGTGTCGGATTCCCTTCCCAGGTGGCGGCTCAATTCCGCCAGATCGAGCGTCGCCCGGCAGAACAACCCGGCGGCGAAGAC
Organism: Anaerolineales bacterium; assembly: GCA_046260075.1. Taxonomy (GTDB): domain Bacteria; phylum Chloroflexota; class Anaerolineae; order Anaerolineales; family RBG-16-64-43; genus JAFGKK01. The sequence continues at coordinate 2,047 of JBJYXS010000043.1, forward strand.
GCTCTCGGCCTTGCCCGACCCGCGGTCGAGGTTCAGCGAGTCGTTCCAATCCGCAAATCCCAGTCGCGGCAGGCGGTGCGGGCCGCGGTGCTTTCGGGTGAAGTTCACCGCCCGCAGCATGTGACGCCAAACCGAATCCCGCCCGCCGTCGTAATAGGGGATTTCCTGCCGAAGGTAGCCGAAATCGGCCGTTTCGCGAAGATAAGCGCAGGTGGCGATGATCAGCCACAGGTGGTCGTCGGAGAACCATTGCGGCCGGTCCGGGTGTTCGGCGGCCAGCCCCGGCCCGCCCTCCCCGGTGAGCGGGAACACCTGATGCCACGTATGGCCGTCGGCGAACTGCAGCTTCCAGATCATCGTCAGCATAGCCCGCGCCGGACGCGGCAGGCTGTGCATCACGCCCAGCGTATCCTGGGCCGTATCGCGCGTTCCCATTCCGCGCCCGAGGCCGGTATCGTAGGCCGAGACGAACCGCGACCAGTAGAGGTTGGCCCGGCACTGGACCGGGTTCCACACATTGAGCATCGCATTCGTATCGGGGTCGGGGGTTTCCACGGTAAAGGCGGAAAGGTATCCGTCCCAATCCGCGCGCAGCGCGGCGAACGCCGCCGCCACTTCCCGCGGGCGGCTGAAAAGCTTGACCACGGATGGGATGCGGCCGGGCTCGTCGGTGACGCCGAGCATGTAGATGATTGTCTTGGACTCTCCCGGCCGCAAGGTGATGCGGTGCGAGAGCGAGCCGATGTTGTTGCCGCGCGGAGCCAGGGAATTCCGGGATCTGCCCTCCGCCACGACCTGCGGGAGGGAGAGATCCCGCATCCGTCCGACGAACGCCTCGCGGTCGGTGTCGAAGCCGGCCGGGCGAAGCGAACTCGCCGCCCAGGTGACGGTCGGACGGAATTTGGTCTGGGCCCGCAGGATGCCTTCGGACTGTGTGGAAAAAAAGATCTGCTGGCCCCAATCGACGTTCTGCTGGTCGGTGACGGCGTCCCAGAAGGAATACTCCGCATAGGAAAACGTGCGCAGCATGCGCCGGCGCCGGCCGGTGTTGCGCAGCGTCAGCACCCACAGTTCGCACGGGCAGCTTTCTTCCGGACCTTGGGGAGGGACAAAATAGAGGATGTCGGCGGCGATGCCCTTGTACGCGGAGCCGATCCGGGTGTATCCGGGTCCGTGGCGGCATTCGTAGGATTGCAGCGCACGCCCGGGAACCGGCTGGACGGTCGGGCTCCAGAACTCCCCGGTCCGCTGGTCGCGGAGGTAGATGTACCGTCCCGGCTGGTCGGCCGGGATTCCATTGTAGCGGCAGCGGGTGACGCGGCGGTTGCGCGGATCGCGGTCGAAGGAAAAACCGCCGGCGGTGTTGGAAATGATCCCGCCGTAGCGGCCTGCCCCCAGGTAATTGATCCACGGCGTGGGCGTGT
>JBJYXS010000044.1:0-1736 GCA_046260075.1 Anaerolineales bacterium
GTACCGGAACAGATGCGAGACGGGCGGGACGGCCGCAGTGAGTATATCGGTCAGCAACAGAGCGGTGCCGTCCGGCGACCAGACGGCGGCCAGGCCCGTCTGGCTGGCGATGGCGTCGCGATCCCCGCTCCGCAGATTGTATATTTCCATCGTCGGGGAGCCCGGAAAACTCCAATAACTCAGCCAATCCCCATCCGGCGACCAGCTCGCGGTATATCCCGGGATGTTCGCATCCCGGAACACCGTTTGGGCCGTTCCTTCCGCCAGGGAATAGGACCACAGGGTGGGTACGGCGGAAACGGTGTCCGGTTCGGTGCGTTCGTAGGTGAGATGGCCTCCGTCCGGCGTCCAGAGGACGTTGGCGCAAAAAGCCTCCCCGCAATCCACAGCCAGTTGTTCTTCCCCGCCGGATGTGGATAGGATCCAGATGCGGGATCCTTCCTCCCCGGCCGATGCGAACCCGATGGACGCGCCGTCGGGAGAAAGCGCGAAATCCGAAACGCCCTCCGGAATGTTGCTGATCCGCTGCGGCGCTTGTCCGATCGGGGATTGCCGGTGGATCTGCAGTTTCCCGTCCGCGCCGCGTGCCAGGAAGTAAAAGCCGGCCCGGGCGATGTCGAACGGGGGCGCGGTCGGGCCGGGCGGAGCGGTCGGGACGGTCGCTGTGCGATCCGCCCGGCCAAGCCCGTAGCGGTTCACCACATCCGCCGTCATGATCAACCCCACGCCGAGGATGACCGCCGCGCTGATGAACGGCAGGGCCGGCGCCGCCCGTGAAATCACGTCGAACCGGTCGAGCCAGCGCCGGCCGCGGACCACCGCCAGGCCGAGCAGGATCAGCACCGCGGCCATGCCCAGGCTGAAGGTCGCCACCAGGGTCAGCCCCAGCAGGATGCGGTTGATCGCCACCGCGATCAGCAGGATGGCGACGGCGTCGGGGCAGGGGACCAATCCGCCGCTGACGCCCAGAGTGATCAGCGTGCGCCGCGTCGGTCCGGCCGCGGCCGGACGGATGCCGGGCAGCAACCCGTCGTAAGTCCGGGCATCGACGGCTTCCTTCACCGCAACCCGGCGGGCTGCCGCCGCGGGAGGGGCTTCCGGGGGCGGCGATGCCGCGCGCTTCCGCGCCCGAAACACCCGGCGGTAACCCCGCCAACGGGGCAGCAGAAGGCCGGCCGCCAGGGCGACGATCATCAAGCCGCTGATCAGTTCGAGATAGGGGAAAAAATCCGCGGGGATGAAAAACTGCGAAAGGGCGAGCGTGATCAGGCCGAAAATCATCACCGATCCCGTATGGGTCGCGGTGACGATCGCGCCGAGCGCCAGGGCGTGGCCGACCGTCCCGCGTTCGCCGATCAGATATGCGGCGGCGAGCGCTTTTCCATGCCCGGGCGTAAGCGCATGGATCGATCCCAGGATCAGGGTGACGGCGAACGCGAAGAGATAAAAGGAGGCGCCAAGATCCGGCGTGCGGATCAATCCGGTCAGGATGGCCGTCGTACTGCGGGTGTCCGTCGGATCGGCGGGCGGCGTTTCGGCATCCGTCGAACCCAGGGCCGGCGATCCGCTGTCCCAATAGGTCAGACCGGATGTTGCGGGGAGCGAATCCGCAACTATATGGATGTCGACCGACAGAAGGCCGTTCTCTTGTTCCGGAATACCGAAGGCGATCCTGTCTTCTCCGTACAGGTGATACCAATTGATGCTGCGTGCTTCTTCATATAAGAAGTGCAGTT
>JBJYXS010000045.1:0-4299 GCA_046260075.1 Anaerolineales bacterium
CCGAGACGCCGGAAGGATACGAGGGTCCGGAAGAGACGGAGACGCCGGAGCCGTAAAGGAATGGACGGACGGAATCGAAACGTGACGGCATGATGCCATGACGGAAAAAATCCACGGATTGATCGTCAAATCGCAATCGGGTTTCTTCACCGTCCGCACCGCGGACGGTACGTACACCTGCCGGCTGCGCGGACGGCTGAAAAAGACGCGGGTGGCGACGAACCTGGCGGCGGTCGGAGACCGGGTGATGATTTCCGTTCAGCCGGACGGCAGCGGGGCCGTCGAGGAAGTCCTTCCCCGGGTGCGGGTGCTTTCGCGCAGCGCGCCTTCGTCCGGCGGCCGGCGCGGATTCGCCAAGAGCGAAACCGAACAGGTGATCGTCGCCAACCCGGAGCAGGCGGTGTTCATTTTCGCCTGCGCCGAGCCGGAACCGCACCTGCGGATGTTGGACCGCTTCCTGGTTGCGGCCGAACGCGCGGAGATTCCTTCCGTGTTGTGCGCCAATAAGATCGACCTGGTCGGACCCGGTGAACCGGAGGCGCACTTCGGCCTGTACCGCAAGGTGGGGTATCCGGTGCTGTTCACCTCGGCTGTGACCGGCGCCGGGGTGGACCAACTCCGGGCGATCCTGCGCGGCAAACTCAGCGTGCTCTCGGGACCCTCCGGGGTGGGAAAGTCGAGCCTGCTTAACGCGATCCAGCCGGGGTTGGGGCTGGCCGTCAGCCACGTCAGCTCCGCCCATCATAAGGGGCGGCACACGACCGTCGCACCGGAACTGATCGAACTCGAAGAAGGCGGCTACGTGGCCGATACGCCGGGCCTGCGGGCGATCGCCTTCTGGGATATCGAGCCCGAGGAGCTGGACGCCTACTTTCCGGAGATCCGGCCGTTGGTGGAACACTGCTCGTTCGGCGATTGCACTCACGAGGACACGCCCGGTTGCGCGGTGATCCGGGCGGTGGAGGAGGGAAGGGTGAGTCCGGAACGGTATGATTCATTTTTACGGCTGCGCAGGGGGGAGATGTAGGGCTGTCCTAACCCCCTCTCCCCAAAATCGAATGGAAAGACCGCCAGAGGTCGTTCTCCCCTCTCCCCCTTCCCCCTAGGGGGAAGGGGGAGAGGGTGGCCGGATCCCTGGTGATCTTCCAGGGAGAATGCCGGGTGAGGAGGTTAGGACAGGAGCACCATGTGGGAAGGGGGGACAGAAACAACGGCGATTACCATGCCGCGTGTGCATTTTACGAGTCCTTCACGTCAATAAATAGAAAAGCGAACGGGTACTTCCGGCCTATCCGCACAGCAAGGTAATCCGTACGATATATAATGAAATCCCCGCGCCCCGCACAGTGCGTTCCGGCGCGGGCGGGCCCGACGAATGAAAGAACTTCGCGGTCTCCGTCTGCGTATCGCCTGTTTCCTCTTCCTGCTGTTGCCGGAAGCGGCCCTGGCCGGGTGCTCGCCGCCGGCCTCCTCCCCCGGGTCGCAATCCGCCCTGCAGATCGCCTCGGTCAACGTCGTATACGCCAACCAGGTGGCCAGTTTCGACAACGGGCACTTGGTGGAATACCCCTTCCTGGATACCTATCAGGCGATGGAGGGCGAACGCTGGCTCGGGCGGCCGGTTGCGCGGCCGATCGACGACGCCGACCTGGGCTGGAAGCTGCAGGTGTATGAGTACGGCGTGCTGGCCCAGGACCCCGATGACGGACACATCTTCCTCTTGAAGATCTCCGACCTGCTCGGCCGCCGCCAGGCGGGGGTGCAGGCTTCGCAGGACGGGAACTGCACCTATTCCCAGGAAACGGGCCACAATCTGTGTTACGAGTTCCGGCAGTACGTGCGCACCGCGGGCGTGGAGCATTTCGGAGCGCCGGTTTCCGAAATGATGATGGACGCCCAGGGAGTCCTGTACCAGGATTTCGAATACGCCCGGCTGCAATGGATCGGCGAGACGATCGTCCGCGAGCGGTGCGGGGAGACCTTTTTCCTGCAGCGCGGATACGACCGCAGGCTGCGCGAACCGGAGACCGGCTCGGCCGCCCCGGCGACGGGCGCGACCAACCTCTACGCGTCGCTGGCCCGGCCGACCCTGCGCCCGGGGGAGATGCAGACCCTGCAGGTGGCGCTCACCGACCCGACCGGCGCCGGGATTCCCGGCGTGGAACTGCAGGTGACGCTCGAAAAGAACGGGCAGGCGTTGCTGGAGATCGCGCTGCCGCCCACCGACGCCGACGGCATGGCGTCGCTATCGTTCCGGGTTCCGGAGGCTGACCCCGGAACGCGGATCCGGGTGGTCGTGCACGGAACCTGGCAGTTGCAGGAGCTGGAGGCGGTGGTCGAGTTCGAGGTGTGGTGGTGACCCCTCATCCCGTCGGAAGTGCACCGACACCCTTCTCCCGGCATAAGCTGGGAGAAGGGAAGGGGATGAGGGCAGAGAGGAGCCCCTGATGAAATTCTCCAACGCAACCATAGGCCGCATGTTCGTCATCCGCCTGGAAGACGGCGAGATCCTGCATGAAACCGTCGAGGCCTTCGCTTCGGAGCAGGGCATCCGGGCGGCGGCGCTGATCATCCTGGGCGGGGCGGACGAAGGCAGCAAACTGGTCGTCGGTCCGGAGGTATCACGCAGCTTGCCGGTGAAACCGATGGAGCACATCCTGGCCGGGACGAGCGAGGCGGCCGGTGTGGGGACGGTATTTCCCGACAAAGATGGAAAGCCGGTTCTGCACATGCACATCGCCTGCGGTCGGGAGGGATCGACCGTCACCGGATGCGTCCGGCGCGGGGTGAAGGTGTGGCACGTGATGGAGATCGTCCTCTGGGAGCTGACCGGCACCGGGGCCAAGAGGGTGATGGACAAAGCGACGGGCTTCGAATTGCTGGATCCGCAGGCCTGACCTCTTTCTCCCCCCAAATTCACCTCCCTACATTCCGCCAAACGGAGTAGGGGGACAATGGAAGGGTCGCCAAAAGCCGATGGTCAATCATCCATGCCCATCGGATATCATCCACTGCCGCCGTTCCAATCCTTGTTTGAGCTTCTTATCGTTTTTTCCTATACTCTAAGACAGCCGATCCCGCGGCGAGAAAAGGTGACGACATGATAACCGGCACACGGAGCAGATTCATCATTACCGTCGCTGTCGTCTGTGTGGTCCTTCCCGCATGCAATCTCACGGAACCGTCGACGGAAATCCATTACCCCTTCTGCCGGCTGGCGTCCGAACTCGAGCAGCCTTGGCATGATCCCTATGAAACCACCATGAGCGAGGACCTCACGCCGACCTTCTCGTGGTACTACGAAAGGGATTGCCGGCCGCGGAATTATCAGATCGAGGTGGCGGAGGACCCGTATTGTTCGATCGGGAGTGATTGGGACGAAGAAAACGAGGCCGCCAAAGTCCTATCCGAAACGATCGGGTCGAGCCTGTCGTGGTCTCCCGCGGATGATCTGGAACCGATGACGAAATACAAGTGGCATATCGCCGGGATCATCAACGATGTGGTGGGGCCGTATTCCATCCCGAGTTGTGCCTGGACCGGCCCGATATGCGATCCGGATTCGCTGGTCGCTCCCGTGCAGATCGCTCCGGCCGACGGGTCCGTGCACGAAATTGAATGGCTCGTGCTGGTCTGGGGGTATCCGGATTCCTGCCTGCCGCACGTGATCCAGGCGGAGCTGTACGACAATCCGGACTTCACCGGCGAAAATCTGATGCAGGTTTTTCCGGAGACGAAAACCGACCCGCAAGACAGGGCTCTTTCCATGATAGACCCGGAGGATTGCACAACCTACTACTGGCGCGTTTCCGCCCGCGTCGGCTCGGTGTGGGGGCCTACCTCGCCGGTGTGGTCGTTCTTCACCGATTTCGACGGGACTTGCGGCGGGCCCGGGGGAACGCCCGCGGCCACGGCCACGCCCACCCGGACGCAGATACCCATGCTTACATTGGCGCCGTCTCCCACGCCAAGCCGCACCAACCAACCGACGCCGACGACGGCGGCCGATCAAGATCCGCCGCCGGCCCCGTCGGCCAAATCGCCCTCCGGCGGGTTGAACTGCATCCAGCAGGTCACCCTGATATGGGATCCGGTCAACGATCCGAGCGGGATCGGCGAGTACCGCGTCGTGGTGCAAGCCCATACCGGCGACGGACAGTGGCAGACGGTGGTCTCCCAGGAGGGCTTGCAGGGCACCTCGCTCGACTTGCCGGTGCAGTGCGGCATGTATTACCGCTGGAACGTACTGGCGGTGGACGGGGCGGGGAACGTCGGACCGTCCTCGGGCTGGATGGAATT
>JBJYXS010000046.1:0-2923 GCA_046260075.1 Anaerolineales bacterium
CGTGGGAAAAGGCGTTTTCGATCACCGCCCGGATCCGCGGATCGGAGGAATATCCAAGCGATTCGACCGCCCGGCGCCGGATATCCAAATCCTCGTCGCTTTGCGTCAACGCGATCAGGCGCCCGACGATCCGCTCGCCGAAAGATGAGTCGATCTCCTCCAGTTCCGACCGTTCCACGAACAATCCAAGCGCCGACGCCGCGGCGGCCCGGACGGCGGCTTCGGCATCCCGCTCGAGGAATCCCAGAAAGGCATCCACCAACCGGGTGTCTTCACACTCCCAGAAAGCACGGATCGCGTGGATTCGGACTTCGGGATCGGCATCGCCGAGGGCGATCCGCGCGACGGCGATGAAATCCAATTCAAAATTCTCGCGCGCCTCCTCCTCCATCCTGCCCATCAGATCCCGCCGCGAGGCCGCCGGCAGGGAAGGCCACAGGCACGCCATCTCGGCCGCCTGCTTCGAATTGAGATCGGAAAGCCAGTGCAGCGGGAAACGCGCGACGGGCGGGTCTTTCACGCCGGCCGGAGGTTTTCCGGCGGGCGAATCCCCCGCCATCCCCCTCAGGATGATCATCGCCGATTCATACAGCTTTGGATCCGCCATATCCGAAACGTTCCGTCATCGTGGAAGGACGGGGAAGAACAAGTCCAGCCACGTGATGATCACCATCAATCCCAGCAGCACGAGCATCGAATACCCGTTGACCATCCGTTCCTTTTCCGGATCGATGCGTTTGCCGCGGACCGCCTCCAGGAAGACGAACAGCAGCCGGCCGCCGTCGAGCGCGGGGATCGGCAGGAGGTTGCCGATCGCCAGCGCCAGGCTGACGAAGCCGATCCAATTCAGGATGATGATCCAGTGGCCGTATTCCCGCGCCACGCCGACGATTTGACCGGTCACATCGAGGATTCCCACCGGGCCCACCGGACGGTCGGTGGCAGGGTTGAACTGCCCGCGCAGGATCATCGCCGGAAATTGCAGGATCAACCGGATTTGGTCCGCGATCGTTCGAAGCGATTCGCCGACCGCCTCGTCCCAGCCGTGGCTGCCGGACACGGAATCGGCGATCACCATCCCCGTCGGTCCCTGATCCTCCGGCCATGTCTCCCGCGGTACGACGTCGGCTTCCATCTCCACGCCGTCGCGGAAAAAGCCCAGGGTGATGCTCTCGCCCAGATGGCCGCGGATTTCTTGGCTGACTTCGGTGATATTCCGGACGACGGCGCCGCCCACCGAATAGATCACATCTCCGGGTTGAAGGCCGGCCGCCGCGATCGGAGTCTCGGGTTCAACGACTTGTATGACCGCGCCTTCCGGGAAGGCGACTTTAAAGGCTATGGTGTAGGCCGCCACGGCCGTTGCGGCATTCAGCACAACGCCGCCAAGCAGGACGAGCACGCGGATCCGCTTGCTGGAAGCGGCCAATCCCCCCTCCACGTTCGGATCATCTTCGCCCGCCGGTTTGACAAATCCGCCGAAGGGGATGACATTCAGCGAAACCAGAGTCCCTTGCCAGGTGAACAATTTCAACAGCCGTGGCGGGAACCCGAATCCGAATTCCTCCACCTTCACGCCGGTGATCCGGGCCATGAGGAAATGGCCCAGCTCGTGAACGAACAACAGCAAGCCGAACAAAAACAGCGCCAGCAACCAATCGAAGGCCGTGCCGAAGAAGTCCATTTCTCCGCCTTTCGCGCAGATTATGCGCTTCGATTATATCAAGGGCAATCTGGGGTTTCCCGAAGGCCGGGGAATTCCGAAAGTCGGGCTGTCCGGGCGATCCTCCCCCTCCCCTTCCCCTGAAAAACCCGGGAAGGCGGCTAGGCTGCGGCGACCACCCGAGCCCCGAATCCCGGCCGGGCGGTGAGGATTTGCCGTACCGCGGGAAGGTCCTGCAGGCGGCGTTCCACCTCCGCTGCGGCTTCCTCCGGGCAGATGCAATGCACATTCGGCCCGGCATCGACGGAAAACGCCACCGGCAAGCCCTGAGAGCGCCATGCCGGGATCATCCGCATTAATTCGCGGGTCGCCGGTGCGAGGTAATCCAGCGGCGGGGTCGAGGACCGCATTACCTGATGCATCATGCGGGTTTCCTCTTCCAGAATCATGGCCAGGCCGGCGAAATCCTTGGTGAGAATCGCCCGCCGGCAGACCGATAACCTCCGTGGGGCATCCATCACCCGCGCTTCCTGATACGGGCTCGTGCGCGCCAGCCGGTTGCCGTCCGTGGAACCGGTTTGTTTATGTTCCACATCGAATACCGCCACCGCATCCACCAACCGCCAATGGTCCGGCGGTGCGATGGATTCCGCGAAGGAATCCTCATCCCGATCCGCGGCATACCATTCGACGAATCCGTTGGGAATGGACCGGCAGGCCGAACCGGAACCGCGCCGGGCCAGCGCGGAGAGTCCGCGCACGGTCAGGTCGAGTTGCAGTGCGGCCGCCGCGGCGACGGTCAGGGCGGCGAACCCCGCGGCCGAAGATGCAATTCCCGCGCCGGCCGGGATGTTGCTTTCACTCTCCACCCGGGCCTTCCATGAAATCCCGGCTTTTTTCCGCAGCAAGTCGAGGTGCGATGCAACGCGCTGCTGCGAGTCGCCCGATTGCTCTATGCCCTGCAGTACGAACACATCCCGCTTCCCGTCGGGGTCGAACGAGACCGTCGTGCGCGTTTCGAGCCCCTCCAGGTTCATCGAAATCGAGTTGTTGGCGGGCAGGCGCAACCGATCGTTCCGGTTACCCCAATATTTGACGAAGGCGATGTTCGCACAAGCGACCGCCGTTGCACTTCGAATCGGCATTTTACGATTTCTTCCTTTTCCCGGCTCTCCAGAGCGGATGTGTCGGGTGGATCCCGTGGGGCCGTCTCGCGCTGCCGCTATGTTACCGAGCGGCGCGGTATAGCCCGTCCCGGAT
>JBJYXS010000047.1:0-2693 GCA_046260075.1 Anaerolineales bacterium
AATGGACGATCGTGGGTTTGATCATCAACATGAACAATATGCAGCGGGATTCGTTTGTTCCGTTGCAGGCCCTAACGCGCGAGATCGGCTTGCTCAACCGCTCCCAGGCGGTGGCCATCCGACTATCCCGGCAGGATCCACAATCCGAAAAGGAAGCCATCGAACGGCTGCGGGAAACGTTCCAGGCGGAGGGATTGACCCCCGTCCATGTTGAGGGTGTCCACATGATGCGGGAGAACAACCAATACCAATTCAACCTGCTGGTCAACATCCTGCTGATCATGGCGGTCCTGGCGGCGGTGGTGGGCAGCCTGAGTCTGGCCGGGACGATGTCGATCAACGTGATGGAACGCGGACGGGAAATCGGCATGATGCGCGCCATCGGCGCAGCCTCCCCGGCGGTGGCCGGCATCTTCGTCGGAGAGGGACTCCTGCTGGGGATTCTTTCCTGGATGCTGGCGATTCCCTTCAGCGTGCCCGGGGGAATTCTGTTGACCGGAGCCCTCACCGCGATCGTCCCGCTGGAGTTCGTGTTCTCCCTCCAGGGGACGGTTACCTGGCTGCTGATCGTCAGTGTGCTGGCCGTTCTGGCCAGTCTGTGGCCGGCCGTCCGCGCCACGCGGATCAGCGTGCGTGAATCGCTGGCGTATGAGTAGATCCTCCCCCCAAGAACGCTTCCCCCCATTCCATAGGAATGGGGGGACAAGAGGGGGGCGGGATGACGACCTTCCCTGTCATGCCCGAATGCACTTTTCGGGCATCCAGTGTCTTCGTCTGTAGATGGAGCCGAAGGCGAAGGGAGGTATGGATCCCCGCCAGAAACACGCGGGGATGACGATGGTCAATTCGCGCGGGGATGACGGATTGAGAAGACGGCAAACGGAGGAATCGCGATGAACAGAAACAACCTTCTTATCGGCGGGGCCGTGGCGGGGATCCTTGCGGTCGTCTGCGTGCGGATCCTCGTCAAAACCCTTAAGAAAACGGAGAAGCGGACATGAAAAAGAGAAAGCTATTCATCGGTGCGGGGGCGGCGGCCGTGCTCGTTGTTGTCGTCGGATTGGTGATGTGGGGAACGGTGACGAGCGCCGGCGCGAAAAGCGCGGCCACGGCGACGTCTCTGCCGCCCGTGAAGGATTCGAGCGGTGTGATCGCCGACGGAAGGGTCGTGCCGGCCTCGGGCGCGGAACTGGCCTTCCCGGTCGGCGGCGTAGTGGCCGAGGTGTTCGTGGAAGAAGGCCGGACGGTCGCGTCGGGCACGGTGTTGGCGCGGCTGGCCGGTTACGAACAGGCGGAGATGGAAACCGCGCTGGCCGAGCAGGAACTGCTTGCCGCACGCCAGGCGGTCGCGGATGTGAAACGCAGCGGGCCGGTGCTGGCGGCCCAGGCGGCGCTCGACGAGAAGACCGCCCGCGAAAACAAGGAGGTGGCCGAAACCAACGGATGGGACACCTCCACTTATGAATTGACCCAGACCAAATATGCGCTGCTGGTGGCTCAGTGGCAGGCCGCGCTGGAAAACCTGGAACAATATCCGGACGGGGTTCCGGTCAGGGAACTGGAACTGGCCGAAGCCCGCATGGCCGCCGCCGAAAAGCGGCTGGCGGCGGCCCGGGCCGGACTGCAGAACATGGAACTGCGGACGCCGGTCGACGGAACCGTTGTGCATTTGGATCTGACGCCCGGACAGGTCGTCGCCCCGGGCGCGGTGGCGGCCGCGGTGGCCGACCTCTCGGCCTGGCAGGTGAAAACCGTCGATTTGAACGAGACGGATGTGACGAAAGTGAAGGTGGGCGATCGGGCGACTGTGACGATCGACGCGCTTCCCGGTCTGGAACTTGCCGGGCGAATTACGGGCGTGGGCGCCTACGGGCAGAACCGTCTGGGCGAGGTCGTCTACACGGTCACCGTCTCCCTGGATGACGCCGACGCGCGCCTGCGCTGGAACATGACCGCGATGGTGAAGGTTCAGTCGGGATAGGTTGGTTTCGTCTTGTAAACGATTATCAGCATAACCGCCCGCCGCCGGTGTGTATCCCCGGCGGCGGGCGGTTTATTACGACTGTAGATTACCGAACGGGACCGCCGGGCCGCTTACCCCCGCGCCCGTTCCAGGAGGATCGCCATGATCAGGCTGAGCAGCACGCGCTGTTCCTCGGCCTCGCTCAACGCGCCCAGTTTTTCCACCAGGAATTTTCCCTCGAAGAAGGCCGGTTGCTTGATCATCCGCATCACCGTCGCGCCGTCGGCGCGTTTTACCGCGTACACCGGATGGAAAAAGTAGCCCGATAACAATCCCAGGAACGGGATTTGCGTGAGACATCCATCCGCCATTTTGACCCATGGATTTTCTTCCTCGATCAACATGACGGGATTGTCCCCCTCGAGGATGTCGTAGGTCGCCCGCCACAGCGATTTCATCCCCCGGCGCTTGACGGCGCCGAGATCCGCCCCCTGCGCGGAGGCGAAATTATAACGTGCGGACCAGTCGATGATCCGGTCGGCCTTGATGGTGTAGAGGGGGCGGGTCCGCTGTTCGTCGGCGAACACTGTCACGACTTCCTTGAGGGCGAAGATCTTCTGCCGGGCATAGGCGATGAGCTTTCCCCCTGCATCACGGACGGAAAATTGGGAGGCCAGGGACATGATCTTGAACGAAAACGTCAGCGGGTAGGCGATCGGCGGCTGCATGG
>JBJYXS010000048.1:0-6186 GCA_046260075.1 Anaerolineales bacterium
GACAGCCTGAACGGATTCCGCCCGGGCGCCTCCTATATGTTCATCTTCCTCTCGCCGGACACCCTGGAGGCCGACGATTTGATGGAAGGCGAACTCTCACCGGCGGTTTCCCACATGGACCGTCCGGAAATCCTGTTGACGATGCTTCTGCTGACCACCTTCTACGGATTGCTGTTTGTGCTGGCAGCTGCCGGCATCGCGATCCTGTTCCGGAAGCGGAACGGGAAGGCGCTGGCATTGTTTCTCCTTCCCAGCCTGGTCCTGATCTATCTGCCGGGAATATCCAGCAACGCTCGTTTCCGGATTCCGATCGAGCCGCTGATGTGCCTGTTGGCCGTCGCGGCGTTAGCCGGAATTTTCCCCTTGCTCTCCACCAAGTTGCGCGGGAAATCCGCCTCCGCATAACACAGTTTTCCGGGCTTCCCCGATGGTAGAAAGAGGGTACAACGACGCGATTCGCATGCCGACAGTATCGGAAACAACTCCGGATTCAACCTTTCCCTCTTGCACAATGATGCGGATTCAAGTACACTTTGTGAAATTCTGTTCTGGGGGGAGTGGAAATGGCCAGCGGACGCGAAAAAGCCCTTGAATCGGCTTTGACCGAAGTTCGAAAAAAGTATGGCGACGGCGCGATCATGCGCCTTGGAGAGTCCACACACCTATCGGTGGAAGTCATTCCCACCGGTTCACTCGCGCTCGACATCGCCCTGGGCGTGGGGGGAATCCCCCGCGGCCGGGTCACGGAAATCTACGGCCCCGAAGCTTCCGGCAAGACAACCCTCTGCCAGCACATCGTCGCCGAAGCCCAGAAACTCGGCGGCAATTGCGCCTACATCGACATGGAACACGCGTTGGATCCGACCTACGCCAGCAAATGCGGAGTGGATACCGACGCCTTATACGTCGCCCAGCCCGACACCGGGGAACAGGCGTTGGAGATCGCCCAAACACTGATCCGCTCGGGCGGGGTGAATGCCGTGGTGGTGGATTCGGTCGCCGCGCTCGTTCCGCGGGCGGAAATCGAAGGCGATATGGGCGATGCCACGATGGGCATGCAGGCCCGCCTGATGAGCCAGGCTCTGCGCAAACTCTCCAGCGCAATCCGCCAAACCAACACCGCGGTGATCTTCACCAATCAATTGCGCCAGAAAATCGGCGTGATGTTCGGCAATCCCGAAACGACAACCGGCGGGATGGCCTTGAAGTTCTACGCCTCCGTCCGCCTCGACGTCCGGCGGATCCAGGCCATCAAGAACGGCTCCGAGATCGTCGGCAGCCGGACCCGCGTGCGGGTGGTCAAGAACAAGGTCGCCCCACCGTTCCGCGAGGCGGAATTCGACATTATGTACAATGAAGGCATCTCCAAGACGGGCGATCTGATCGATATCGGCACCCAGCTTGGAATGATCACGAAACGCGGCGCATACTACTCGTTCCAGGATGAACGCATCGGACAGGGACGGGAGAACGCCAAACAGTACCTAAGGGAGCATCCGGAGATCACCGCGCAAATCGACAAGGCCATCCGGGAAAAGGTGATGGCCGAATTTGCGACGGCGGATTTTTCCGATTCCCCGGAGGAACCGGAAGAACCGGATGCGAACGCCTAGGCGCTCTGCGCCCAGGCAGAATCCTCCGGTGATTCCACGGGGGAGGATACCCCGGCGGTCTTCCGGGGCAACGGCAACACACAATTTTGCGCGGGGTTGCGGCCGGGTCCGCGCCATGTACCGGCTCCGCCCCGCGGGCTACGGACTGATCACAAGCTTTTCTGGAACCCTCCCGCGGAGGTGCGGGAAATGAATAACCGGTTTCGGCCGCAAGACATCCGCATAGTATTTCGCCGGTTGCTGAGGAACAGCAGAAACGACCGGTCGGATGTCCGCGGCGGTCGTTTCCACGTCTTCCTTGTCGTCCGGCGCTGATCCGGCGACGATTTACGGGTTCCAACGGTTTTTTGTGGATTGTGCGTCAGGCAGCCGTAGCCTCCTGTCGGGATACGGCTGTTTTTTATTTCGAGGATTTGATGCCGAGAATGATATCCGCCCTGCGGATGAGCCGGAACGGTCGCACGGTGACCGTGGAATTCGACGGATCGGAAATCCTTCGGTTGCAGCCCGCCGCCGCGGCCGGATTGCAGCCCGGGCAGGCGCTCGCCCCCGCGGAGGTCGATCGACTCCGCCGTGAAAGCCGGCTGCAGGATTCCTACTCGCGGTGCCTCGGCCTGCTGGCCCGCCGGCCGCGTTCTCGGGCGGAAATCGATCGCTACCTGCGCGGCCGCAAATTAGCTGACGCGGAACGGGAAGCGGTATTGGCCCGGCTGGCCGACCGCGAATGGATCGACGATGGAAAATTCGCGCGCCAATGGGTGGAGAACCGACAGGAATTCCGGCCGCGATCCATCCGGGCGCTGCGCAGTGAACTGCGGCGGTTCGGCGTTCCGGAAGACGATATCCGGGAAGCCTTGCAGGAAGTCGACGAGGCGGCCGCCGCACTCTCGGCCGCGCGAAAAAAAGCGCCGCGTCTGCGGCGGACCGCCGGGACAGGCCCGGACGCCCGGTCCGTATTCCAACGCAAAATGACGGCCCACTTGGCGTCTCGCGGATTCAACTACGATCTCTCTCGGGAGACGACCCGGACGGTCTGGACGGAATCCCTCACCGCTCTTGGTGAGGGAGAATCCTTCGCCGTTTCCGGCGGGGAAGATTGATCCGCCTTTCCGGTCGAAGGACAACGTTCCCGCACAGAGCAGGACGGAAAGGCCTGAAGGCATATCAGCCAGGAGGTTTTTAGCATGGGTGGGTTATCGACGATTACGGTAATTGTCCTCGGTGGGGCGGGGTTGCTGTTGGGAGTCGTTCTGGGGTTCGCCGTTCGGCATATACTCGCCGCACGCCGCACCATGGAAGAAACAGCCCGGATCAACGACAAAATCAACGCCGCGGAAAACCGCGCGCGCCAGATCGAGATCCAGGCCAAGGACGCCGCGTTGAAACTCCGCGACGACGCCGAAGAGGAGATCCGCCGCCGCCGGAAGGATCTGAGTACCGACGAGGAGCGGTTGCAGCGGCGCCGGGCCGAGCTGGATCGCCGGGTGGAACGCCAGGAACAGCGCGAACAGACGATGAACAAACGGCAAAGTGCCCTGGACCGGCGCGCCAACGAATTGGAGAAGGTGCACGCCGAACGCTTGGCGGAACTGCAGAAGGTGGCCGGGATGACGGCGGACGAGGCGCGCGGAATTCTGCTGGCGGAAGTGGAAAAGGAATCGCGCGCCGATATGGCCCGGACGATCCGCCAAATCGAAGACGAAGCCCGCAACGAGGGCGAACGCCGCGCGCGCGAACTGGTGGCGGACGCGATCCAGCGCGTCGCCTCGGAACACGTTTCGGAGGTGGCGGTTTCGGTGGTCCCGCTGCCGAGCGAGGAAATGAAGGGGCGCATCATCGGCCGCAACGGCCGCAATATCCGCGCCTTCGAACAAGCCGCCGGCGTGGACGTGATCGTCGACGACACACCGGAGGCGGTTACGATTTCCTCGTTCGATCCGGTGCGCCGCGAGGTCGCCCGCCGGGCGCTGGCCAAACTCATCCTCGACGGCCGGATCCATCCGGCCCACATTGAAAAGGTGCTCGAGGATTCCCGCAAGGAAGTCGACAAGGTGATCATGGAGGAGGGCGAACGGGCCACCTTCGAAGCCGGTGTCCCCGGCCTGCACCCGGAAATCCTCAAGAAGCTGGGCACCCTGAAATTCCGCACCTCCTACGGACAGGATCAGCATTCGCACGCCATCGAAACCGCGTTGCTGGCCGGTGTGATCGCCGCCGAGCTCGGGGCAGATATCGAGGCGGCCAAAGCCGGCGGCCTGCTGCACGACCTCGGCAAGGCGATGGACCACGAGGTGGAAGGCACCCATGCGGCGATCGGCGCGGACTTCATCAAACGCTACGGGGTTCCGGAAAAGATCGTCAATATCGTCTCGGCTCACCACCATGAGGCGGAACAGGAAAGCGTGGAAGCGGTGATCGTCGAAGCCGCCGACGCCATTTCCGGCGCGCGGCCCGGCGCCCGGCGCGAAAACCTCGAACAATACGTCAAACGCATCCGGACCCTTGAAGACATCGCCACCTCCTTCGACGGCGTGGAAGAGGCGTTCGCCTTGCAGGCCGGGCGCGAGGTCCGAATCATCGTCCGTCCCGAGAACATCGACGACCTGGCGTCGGTCCGGATGGCGCGCGACATAGCCCGCAAGATCGAAGAAGGATTGCAGTACCCGGGCCAGATTAAAGTCACCGTCATCCGCGAGACCCGGGCGGTGGACTACGCAAAGTGATAAACAAGACGCGATCTCCGATCGCGTCTTGTTTATCATCCCGAGGGGCCGTTAGGCCCCGAGGGATCCTATCCACCATCCCCGATAGAATTCCCAACCGATCGAGTCCGCCGGAAACCGTAAAAGGTAGCCTCAACCGATTACCCGGCCCGTACCGATCAGGGCGGCCTTCGGGCGAGCGCTTGGCTTGCCTTCGGCGCCTCCGGTCTTCGGGGAACCCTCCAAAAAAAAGCGGCCGCGATTTTTTTTCGCGGCCGCTATGGTCCCATCACTTAGTCCCCCGGTCGCCCTATCGGCTCTGGGACGGCATAAAGCGCGCGGTCACACGGCCGGGCCCGCCACGGGCGACTCTGCCGGCGGCTTGTTCGCATCGACGATTTTCCGAACCGATTCGATCAGGGTGGTTGTTCGCACGGGTTTAAGCAGATACCCTTCGCCGAGAGACCGGCCGGTGACTTGATCCTCATCCGAACTCAGCGCCGAGAAAAACAGGATCGGCGGAGAGTCGGCGTGCGTGGTCCGTAGTTTGCGGGCGACGTCAAAACCATCCATGTCCGGCAACTTGATATCCAACAGAATTACATCGGGACGGTCCTTGGCCACTTCCGCCAGCGCGTCGAGTCCACGTTCGACGGGCGTCACTTTATGACCGGCGCCGGCCAAGACCATCGTCGCCAACTCGAGCGTATCCGCATCATCATCGACAACCAAGACGTTCGCCATCATCGATCTCCCCCGGTGTTCGATTGCCACGGCCCCGGGTGCCGTCCCGCATATCCGGATCAGCGTTTGATATTCTATGCGAAAGGCACTTGGCCGACCAGCGCGAATTGTCACTTTTTTTAAGAGGAATGTCATGATTTATGTAACATTCCGAAAGAGGCACGTTAATGCGCGTTTTTCGACTTCAGCCCCCGTCAATTGCCGTCTTGAATGGGCTCTTCCGAACCTGAAAGTGGTGTAAAAGACCTCTTTTCCGGATAAGGGATCCGTCCGGCCGGTCCAGAAGGGGACGTCTTCTAAAACAAACAGCCGCAATCAGTGATCGCGGCTGTTTGATCATCCCGAGGGATCGTCGTTTTTGTAAAACATCGACGCCGGCGGTTAATTTTTCTCCGAATTCGCTGCGTTGGCGTCCAGCACTTTCAGGACGGATTACAGAAGGGTGGTCAGGCGAACCGGCTTCAACAGGTACCCGTCTCCCAGCGTTCGTCCGATGATTTGATCCTCGGGCGTGCTGCGGGCTGAAAAGAACAAGATCGGCGGCGGATGCCTGACCGACGTGCGCAATTTTTGCGCCACCGAAAAACCATCCAAGTCCGGGAGCATGATGTCGAGCAGGACGATGTCGGGCTTTACCTTGCCCACCTCCGTCAACGCATCCAATCCCCTTTCCACTGAAACCACATTGTGGCCCGCCCGCTGGAGGATCATCGCGGCCAGTTTCAGTGTGTCCACATCGTCGTCAACCACCAAAATCCTTGCCATTCGGCTTCCCCTGGATATGCAATGGCGGCGGGCGCTTCGCTTTCCCGCCGCAACGGTCCGGCGATTGTATTCTACGCGGTCGCAGGCAATCCCGCCAGCGCCGCTTGTCCGGTTTTTCACGCGCGGAATGTCACTATTGAAAATAGGGTCTTTCTTGCTCTCTCCTAGCGCAAAAACCACGATTCCCACCACCATCCGCCGCCTTCCAGCGGCGAATCCGCATTTGCCAGAAGATTGGTGTACGGCGCCCAGCGTCCCACCGTGGGTTCCGACCAAGCGTAACACTTGCCGTCCCACCAGATCAACCAGCCCTGGGCTTCGGCCATCCGTGCGGATTCCTCGGTTCCCGTGGTGAGGAATCC
>JBJYXS010000049.1:0-8344 GCA_046260075.1 Anaerolineales bacterium
CGGAAAAGCTTCCCGCGCACGGGTCGGTCTTTAACCGCAACGTCCGCGGGCATGAAAAATAATTCAATATCGTAAATAAAAAGGAGAACGCAATGCCGGAAAATCAACACACACTACAACATGAGCGTGCCGCGGGCGATCCGCGCTGGAAGGATCTGTACTTCCTGGGAGGAATTTCAGCCTTGGCGGCGATCGCCGCCATCGTGACGGCGGGGGCGGCGTATGCCATATGGCCGTATTTCCCGGGCGAGCTTTCCACCGCAGAGGTGTATGCCAAGGTGCTAAGCGACCGCATGGGTGCGCTGGCGGCGCTGGATGTTATCTATTACGTCTGCAGCATCCTCTCGATCCCGCTTTGCCTTGGGTTGTACGTCGCCCTGCGGAGGACGAACGAATCCCAGGCGCTGATCGCCCTGGTGATCGGACTGATGGCCCTGGCGCTGCTGTTTTCGGCGCGGCCGATCGCCGAGGTGATGACCCTGGCCGACCGCTACGCCGCCGCCGCGACGGAAGCCGAACGCATCCGGCTGCTGGCGGCCGGCGATCCGCTGCTGGTGCTGTTTACCGGCACATCCAATTCGCTGAGTTATATCCTGGGGACCCTGTCTCTGCTGATCTATGCCTTCCTCATGCGCGACGGGAAAGTCTTCAGCAAACGGGCGGCCTGGGTCGGAGTGGCAACGAATGTGGCCGCCTTTGGGTTGTTCCTTCCCGCGATCGGCCTATGGCTGTCCTTCGCCTCGCTGGCGGGCATGATCATCTGGAACATCCAAATCGCCGGTACGCTCTTCCGGCTGGCGCGGACGGCTTCGGCCGCACCGGCGGCGGCCGGTTAGCAACCGGAACACTTCCGGGCATTTTGCACGCGGAACGGGCTGCCTGTTATTGGCAGCCCGTTCCGTTTGCGCAGGCGGGAAACCCTTTGCCGCGATCTGCGGCCGGGGATACAATAACCCACAACAATCGTATTTGGTAATACAGCATTAGCAGCACAATATCCGAAAGAACACACTGCGTCGTCGATAGGATGTGCTGCCTTATGAGCCGAAGTGGAATACGGAATGTTCGCGAAGCCGACCTGGCGGATGTCAGCGAACTCATCCAGCGCACGATAGACGCCTGTTACCCGGGCGTCTATCCTCCTCAGGCGGTGGCCTTCTTCAAGCAATACCACTCCATCGGCGCCCTCCGCGAGCGCAACCGAAAAGGTTATGTGTTCATCGCCGAAAGGGATGGGAAGGTCGTCGCCACGGGGTCGCTTGCGGGCGGAGAGATAACCGGGGTCTTTGTCGATCCGGAGTACCAACGCATGGGGATCGGCGCGGAAGTGATGAGCCACCTCGAACATAGGGCGGCGGCGGCGGGATGCAAGGAGGTGGAACTCAGCGTCTCGCTTCCTTCCCGGGGATTTTATGAACGGCAGGGATATACCATAACGGACGAACGTTCGATCGACGTTGGGGGCGGGAAGCGGCTGAAATATTGGAAGGCGGAAAAGCGTCTGGCGGATCCCTCCGGCGGGCCGGGCTGCAAGAACCGTTAGGGCGGAACGGCGTTCCGCCGGCGAAAACGGCTGGAAGAAAAAGATGCATTGGCGTCCCTGGGTTTTTCGCTTCTGGGGCTGAAATGTGAACAGCTTCCGCTATGGGGGCGGACGATCCGTGAAATCGCGCTGGTGGCGCGGCAGGCGGATACCTACGCATCGATCGTTTTGCGGAAAAACGGCGAACCGGCCAGCGCCTATTTCTTCACCCCGTTTCGGGACGGCGGGATGGTTTTTACCCGCAACCGGCCTTTCGGCACGGAAGTGGAGGGGCATAGGCTGTCGGTGAAAAGCGTCCCCGATCCGGATTTCCGGAATGTGTTCGACGTCCACGCCCGGCGGGTGCGCCATTTTTTGGACGGCGGCGCCGTGCCGACCGTCGGGTCAACCCAGCAATCGCGGATTGACATGACACGGAATTTTTACCATTCGGCCTATTCCCGGCGGTACGGCGAATATTTGCAGACACCGGCCGTATTGGGCTTCTTCCTTTCCGTTGCGCTGATGTTCGGCATACTGATATTGTTTTGTGTATGAAGGATGGGGCTACGAAAGGACGGATTTGGGATCGCGCGGGTACGTCGGCCGCCTGCTGTAGTCGAAAAGAGGAATGAATGGACGAATACCCTCGTGGGGGATTGACGGATGCAGACCCCGGCCGTTCGGAGGTCATTGGGCGGGCCGGGCAGGCGAGAATTCCATCGAAGAGATTTGGGGGCCCATTGCCGGGGAAATCCTGATGGGAATGTACCGCTGGATCAAGGATCGTTTTTTTATTGGAAACTTCCAGCGTCGAACGGCCCGCGGCTTCCCGACCTGCCTATAATGTGATTCTCTTTCCCTTCTCCGGTTGGCGCACGTCAACGCCGCTGCCTTGAAGCTTTTCGCCCCACCATTCCGGATGTTCGGTATGGATGGGAATCAGCATTTCCGGCCGGACGGTGCGGACGAATTCGAGGAGTTCGTCGCCGCTGGCATGGCCGGAGGCGTGCAGGGTCGGCGAATCCGGATCATCCGGATCGCCGAACAGGTCAAGGCCCAGCCATCGCACCCAATGCCGCAGGCGGTCGAGGTCGGCGGCCTGCTCGTCATCGTAGGCGCGGCTGTTGGAAAACAGGTATACGCCGCCGGCAATTCCCTCCAGATCCGGAAGATCGTTTAAATCCCACAGGCTGTCGGCGAGCAGGTACGCACCGGGCTGTGCGGAGACGGTTTCGGCGCGGATGATCGGTGCACGCCAAGCTTCGCGCGTTGCGCGTTCCCAGGCGCGTGGGGAGGCTTTCGGATCGTCGAACAGCCCTACGTTCGGTCCGGAATCCGGGGCGGGGTGGGAATCGCCCTCCACCAGATGCAGCGCGTTCAACAGGTAGGCGTCTTTCGGCTGGAGCAGCAACATGCGTCCGGTCCGTTGAGCGACCTCGAGGAAGACCTGCAGGCGTTCGACGTTCCGCGGCCCGAAATCCGCGATCGCCAGTTTGCCGGCATATCGCCCGAGGATCGGAACCACCCGTTCGAGTATCTGCTCCTCGCTGATCCGCCCGGGGTCGCTCTCCAAATGGGTTCCTTCGCACAGCAGGGCGCGCGGGTTCAAAGCCGCCAACTCATTCGCAAAGGCGCGCGTCTGACGGCCGCGCCGCCCGTGGAAGCGAATATCACCGGTATATCCGATCCAACCGGCGCCGGTCTGCACCGCATACCCCACCGCTCCCGGAATGGAATGATCGACCGGCCAGGCGCGCACCGCAAGCCCGGCGACTTCCCCGGGAAACGCGTCCGCCGCGGCTCCCCGGATGGGCTTGCGGCGTCCGGATCCGGCGCCGGCCCAGAAGTCGTTCCCATCCGGAAACAGCGCTCCTTCCAGGAATAGGAACGGACGCAATTGGTAGGCTTCGCCCGAACCGAGAATCCCGCCGCCCTTGTCGGTGCGCGGCGCGGCATAGACCATCTCCCGTTCGAGGCTGGTCTGCCCGGTCACCTGCATCGCGCGGGCGATCGCCGCTCCGACGCGCGTGCATACAATGGGGATGGTCTCATCCAGGTAGGATACGTCGCCGTTGTGATCGAGGTGGGCGTGTGAAAGAAGGACCGCGTCCACCGCCGGCCGTCCGCCTGTACGGCTCAAGTTGCGGTATCCGGGAATGCCCCGCATCCGATCCCAAAGCCCTGGCCGTTCGAGGTCCTTGCGGTACAGTCCCTCGAGAGGCGGGATCAGACCCAGGGCGAGCGGATCGAGCAGCCCGCGGGACGGACGCGGCCGGAGCAGCTCGTTATAATAGCGGCCGGAAGCATCGAAATCGATACCGAAATCCAGGAACAGGCGCGCGTCGCCGTCCTCGATAAGGATTTTGTTGCCGCCGATTTTCCCGACGGCGCCGTAGCAGGTGATGGTGGCGGGCATACGGACGATTATAAGACCGAGTCGGTCTTGATGGGCAAAAAACACTAAAAACCCATGGTTTTCCGCATTTCAAAGCCTTTTCACAGCAAGAGATACTATACTTGCCGGTAGACGATCTCCCATGCGAAGGATCCCATGCCGACGGTAATCGTGGTGGATGACGATTTAAAATTGCTGAAGATGCTTCAGCGCACGCTGACCTACGACGGCCTGTACGTATTGACCGCCGCCAGCGGCGAGGAAGCGTTGCCGCTTATCGACGACCATTCCCCCGATCTGCTGATCGTGGATTGGATGATGCCCAACATGGATGGATTGGCTCTCGTCAGGCGCTTGCGGAACGGAGAGAAGGACGCCATGATCCTGATGCTGACCGCTCGGGACACGATCGAAGACCGCGTCCAAGGACTGGAAAGCGGCGCCGACGATTACCTGGTGAAACCGTTTGCCCCCGCGGAATTGGTCGCGCGAGTCCATGCCCTGCTGCGCCGGGCGGAGATCGCACCGGAGGGTAAGGTGGTGTCGTATTCCGACCTCACCCTCGATCCCGTCAAACACGAATGCGTCCGCGGAGGAACCGTTCTCTCCCTGACCCTCACCGAATTCAACCTCCTGCATTTTCTCCTGCGCCATCCGCGCCAGGTGCTGGAACGTTCCCGGATCCTGGCCGAGGTCTGGGGGTATGATTTCGGCGGCGATGAGAATGTGCTGGAGATATACATCGGCTACCTGCGCAAGAAGCTTGAGGCGGGAGGAGGATCCCGGTTGATCCAGACCGTGCGCGGCGTCGGGTATGTCTTGCGCGAGGAATGATGTCGATCCGATTCCGACTTACCCTGCTCTACAACGCCATCCTGGCGCTGGTGCTCACGCTCTTCAGCATCTCCTTGTATTCCATCCAGAGTCACTCGACGATGGAGCAACTGAAGCAGGATCTGGAGCAAGCCGGAGAAAACCTTAAGGCGTTGACGCTGAAGGTCATGCTTCGGCAGGATCCGGACCTGAAAGCCGTGTCCGTACCCCAGGAACCGAGGACTTTCGTCTTCTTCTCTTTCTTCTCCAAACAAGTGTACTTCTACGAGCTTCCGGAGTTCGAAATCATCCGGATTCTGGACCCCGATGGGGTTCCGATGGAAGGCCCCTACGGTATTCTGGAAGATGCATTGCCGATCAGCACGGAGGGCTTGCAGGCGGTGCAGAACCAGAGCGAATGGTTCGAATCCATCAACCTGGATGAGAAGAGCCTGCTGGTGTACTCACGGCCCGTGATCGTGGATGGGCAAGTGGCTTCCATTTTGCAGGTCGCCCGCCCGCTGGACGAACGCGAGGCCTCACTCCGCAATCTGGCCGGCACTCTGTTGAGCGCCAGCCTGATTACGCTCGCTACCGCCTTCGTCATCGGCTGGCTGTTCTCCGGTTTTGCATTCTGGCCCATCCGCCGCCTGACACAGACGGCCGAAGCCATCGGCCGGGAGCGCGATTTCTCGCAGCGGGTGGAGTACCGCGGACCGCAGGACGAGGTCGGCCGGTTGGCGGCCACTCTCAACGCCATGCTGGCGCGCCTGCACGATGCCTACCGGCGCATCGCCACTTCACTCGAACGGCAGCGCCGGTTCGTCGTCGATGTATCCCACGAGCTGCGGACTCCGTTGACGACTCTCCGCGGCAACCTCGACCTCCTGCGCCGCGATCCGCCCATCCCGTCGGAGGAACGGGACGACATCCTCGCCGACTTGATCGACGAAAGCGACCGTCTGATTCGGCTGGTGAACGAACTCCTGCTCCTGGCCCATGCCGACGTCCGGCGGAAGGTGGAATCCGAGCCCCTGCCGATCAAACCGCTGCTCATTGAAAGCTGCCGCCAGGCGCGGTGCCTGGACCCGGAGCGCACGATCACACTGGATTCCGAGGACTTCTGGATGCCGGCCGACCGCGACGCGCTGAAACAGGTGCTCCTCATCCTGCTCGACAATGCCCTGAAACATTCCATAAACGATATCGAAGTGACCGCCCGGAAGGTGGAGAATTCCGCGGAAATCCGGGTCCGTGATCATGGCGAAGGTATACCTCCGGAACAGATGAATCACGTCTTCGACCGGTTCTACCGGGGGGAGGTCGGGAAAACCGTCCCGGGTTTCGGCCTTGGCCTTTCGATCGCGAAATCGCTGGTCGAGGGACAGGGGGGAATCATCCGGATCGAGAGTGCGGTGGGAGAGGGATGCGAGGTGATCCTTTCCTTTCCCGTGATCCGGAGGTAGGGCGCGCCGTCGCTGCCGCAAGGGGGAGAGGTCTTTTCTCCATCCGGCCTACAGAGGGCGTTCCGCAAGGGCGGGTGCGTGCGGCATCCCCGCCGTATTGGTTGAACGTGTCCACATCCGTAATGTATAATAACTCCCCGCGTATTCTTTTCGAATCGGAAGGACTCTCCCATGGATCTCGTTATGGATTTATGATCCATCGCCATGGGGAGGACTTTACTACGGAGTGAAATCCATGGGCGTAAAATCCGACATCCGCATGGGATCGCTTCGACGTGCGTTTTCTACTCCGGCCGCTTGGTTGGTATTGGCGGCGTGCGTCACGGGTGTTTTTCTCCGCGTATGGAACTTCGGCGATTATCCCCCGGGATTGCAGGTGGATGAGGCGTCGATCGCAGTGGAAGCCGCCTCATTGCACGATTTCGGCGTGGATCGGAACGGAAAATCCTATCCGGTCCATTTCATCGCCTGGGGATCGGGACAAAACGTCTTGTATGCATACCTGTTGGCGCCGCTGGTTCCGCTGGGATTATCTCCCACGGTCATCCGCCTGCCCATGTTGATCGCCGGCCTGCTGACGCTGGCGGTGGCCTTCGGAATCGCCCGCAGGATTTTCTCCCTTCCAGTCGCGGTTATCACGGTATTCCTTTTGGCGGTCAGCCCATGGCACATCATGATCTCCCGCTGGGCTCTGGAATCCAACATCTTTCCGTTCGTTTTTTCGGCGTCGTTTCTGTGTTTATTGTATGTTGATCAAAAGCCGCTTCTTTTTCCGATCGCCATGGGATTGCTGGCCGTTTGCCTTTATGCCTATGGAACCGCCTATTTCATCGTGCCGCTGTTTGCCCTGTCGGCCTTTGTTTTCCTATGGGTACGGCGGACGGTTTCACGGAAGATACTGCTGTCGGGAGCGGCGGTGTTCCTCCTTGCCGGTTTCCCGATCTTCCTATTCATATTAATCAACATGTTTCGCTGGCCCGAAATCCAACTCGGGGTCATTACCATTCCACGGGTGATCGGGGATCCGCGGATTGTGGAAATGACCGGCTTTCTCCACGGGGAAGGGATTGGCGGATATGTGTATGGATTGTTGACCACGGTGAAAATCCTTTTCCTGCATACCGACGACCTTGTGTACAACTCCCTGCCGCCGTTCGGCTTTTCGTTCCCCGGGGCGGTCATTCTTTCTTTGGTGGGGTCTTTTATCGTGGCGGAAAAGCTATACCGGGAAAAGACCTTCGTTTTGGCTGCCTTTGCCGCATGGCTCGTTTTAGCGTTCCTGTCGGGGATCATCCAACCTCCTACGATCCACCGAATCAACATCCTTTTTATACCCCTCATCCTGTGCGTTGCCGTAGCGGTGGAATGGATACTCCGACCAAGGGCGGCGTTGGCGGTTCCGTTGATTCTTGGGATCGGGGCATACGCCGTTTTATTCTGGAGGGAATATACAGGGCCGGATTATCGGAGGGACATCGGGTGGAGTTTTAACAACGGACTGATTCCCGCCATTGAATCGGTCAAGGAATACCCGCAGACGGCTGTCTGCATCACCAATGAAATGGCTATGCCCTACATTTACGTGGAATTGGCGGATTCCCGCGATCCCCGTGAATGGTTGGCGACGATCGAGTACGAGGACGCCGATGCGAAATTCCGGATCGTCCAGCAAATGGGCCGCTACTCCTTCGGGATCCAAAACTGCCCGCTGGATCCGCAAAGTATATATATCCTGAAAAACGACCAGTCGCTTCCTGAGTCGTTGGCGGACGCCGAATTCCGCACGCAGGAGTTCGGCGATTATGTGGTCTACTTTCCAAGGCGGACGGAATCTTGAACAACTGATATACATCGCCGTCGAGACGGTCGTTGCCCGGCCGTTTCCGCCTTCGAACGAAGGGTGTATCCTTGATGCCCCATCCGGTATTCCTGAAATTGGGCGGATCGCTTATCACCGAGAAGGGCCGTGCGCGGACGGCGCGGCCGGACGTCTTGCGTCGCCTGGCCGACGAGATCGCCCAGGCGCGCAATGCATCGCCTGATCTGCAAATCGTCCTCGGCCACGGATCCGGTTCGTTCGGCCACACCGTCGCGCAGCAATTCGGCACCGCCGGCGGCGTGCGCACCGCCGAGGAGTGGCGCGGA
>JBJYXS010000050.1:0-22401 GCA_046260075.1 Anaerolineales bacterium
TTATTATGGTCATTAAGGATAGCAAATATTTATTACTATTGTTTTTAGTATTCATATATCCAATTACTCCTACATCACGTAACACATTTCCCGCCCAACTAGTGCTTAAGCTGCCATTTGGCGGCATAACGGCTTATGGGTTTTTTATCCGCCGCTATTGCAGTAAAATAGGCAATTGGGCCGCCGTATATTCCTGCCGTATTCTGCGTATCCGGAGTATATACCGCATTCACAGGGGGATCAAATGAGCGAAAAACCCAGGAAATTGCTGGATATCGTCCGGGATGTATTGCGCGCCAAACATTATTCCCGCCGGACCGAACAAAGCTATGTCGCCTGGATAAAGCGGTTCATCCTCTTCCACAAAAAACGCCATCCCGCGGAGATGGGCGAACCGGAAATCCAGGAGTACATCACTTTCCTCGCCAAGGACCGCAAGGTTTCTTCCTCCACGCAAAATCAGGCGTTGAGCGCATTGCTTTTTCTGTATCGGCAAGTGCTCTCCCGCGAAATACGCCTTTCCACACGGCTGGCTCATCCCAAACGGCCGAAAAGGATACCGGTCGTTCTCTCGCACGAAGAGGCGCTGGCGGTTCTTTCCCGCCTGTCCGGTGTGCCCCGCTTGATGGCCAAACTGCTCTATGGGAGCGGATTGCGGCTTACGGAATGCCTGCGCCTGCGGGTGAAGGATATCGATGCGGAACGTCGACAAATTATCGTCCGGGACGGCAAGGGGGAAAAAGACCGCATCACCATACTGCCGGGTTCCGTCATCCCGGAACTTAAAATTCATTTGCGCGACGTGCGCAACCTGCATCTCCTGGATCTGAAGGAAGGTTTCGGCCGGGCCGCGCTGCCGTATGCGCTAAGCAGAAAATATCCGAACGCGGACCGTGAATGGATGTGGCAATATGTTTTTCCCTCATCGCAACGCTCCATCGATCCTTCGACCGGCGTCCTTCGCCGCCCGCATATGCATGGCAGCGTCCTTCAAAAATCCGTTAAGCGGGCCGCGCGCCTGGCGGAGATCCATAAGCCGGTATCCCCGCACACCTTCCGCCACTCGTTCGCCACAAGCCTTCTGCAGAACGGTTATGATATCCGCACGGTCCAGGAACTTCTCGGCCATCGCGATGTCAAGACAACCATGATCTATACCCATGTGCTCAACCGCGGCGGCCTCGCCGTGCGCAGCCCGCTCGATCGCTGAATGACGGCTCTTGTGCGAAGCACTCCGCCAATCCGCCGGAAAGCAATCACCGGATGACATCCTCTGCTTGCGAGAAAAGGTCGGCAGGAAAGGATTTTAACTCATTGCACGCCGGCATTACACTTACTTTTCCGCCAGAATCTCCGCCAGCCGCAGCGCGGCCTTCTTCACCGGCCCGGCGCCCGGCGCGACCGGGCCGACGCAGGCCGGACAGCCGGCCGCGCACGGGCAATCGCGGATCAGCGACGCGGCGGAAGAGAGCAGCCGGGGCAGGGATGCGTACAGTTCGTCCGAGAGCCCCATCCCTTCCGCCACGTTGTCGTAGAAGGTGATCGTCGGCGAGCCGGTTTCCTTGCCCCGCAGATCCACCGATACCCCCAGGTCGCGCGCATCGCACATCAGCAGGAGCGGCGCCAGATTGTGGAGCGCATGGGCCAATCCGCCCAGGGCGGTGTGCGTCCCCTGCTGGGCTTCCAGCCGCTGGTGGCAGGCGGCGCACAGCGTGACCAGGTTTTCGAGAGCGTTGGCTTTCAGGTGATTGTCGTTGGTTCCGGGGATGTACCCGAAGGACCGGAAGGGGACCAGGTGGTGCACGTCGTGTTCGCGCCGGGTCCGTTCCGGGGCTCCGCAGCGCGCGCAGCGGAAGGAGTCGCGCTCCCGGGCGGCGCGGCGCGCCGCCTGCCACGATGGGCCGTAGTCGTTCGGGCCGATGAGCGCGAGGAATTCCCGCGCTTCCGCCTCGAATGCGCCCAGCGCGTCCGGAGCCGCCCACAGCCAGCAGCCGGCGGTTTGGAATTCGTTCGGCGGCAGGTCGATCTCGCCGTGGCCGACCGTCTCGCCCGTCGCCCGCCGCAATTGGCGGAAGGCTACCGCCCGGGCGCTGATGTGCAAATCGCCCCACGCGCGCCGCAGCACGCCGCCCTCGCTCGAATCGCTCACATCCAGAACGTCCAGTTCCACGTCCATCGCGGCCTCGGTGTAATAATCCGTTTCGATCGGCCGCGCGCGGGCGATGCCGGCCGGCCAATCCAGCGATTCGATGAAATAGGTCCGGCCCTCGTGAAGGTAGATCGCTCCCTCGTGCACCCACGACGGCGCGGCCGTGCGGTCCACGTCGCCGATCATCCGCGCCGCGCCGCCGCGGATTTCCTGCACCACCACCCTATCGGTGCCGGCCGTGCGCAAACCGACCGTCGCGGCCGGGTAGGTCTCGCCGATCCAGGAAACCTCGCCGTTTTCCGCCCGGTGCATCTCGCCCTCCCCGGCCAGAGCCGCCAGCAGATCGTCCACTTCCAGCGAGCCGAACCGCTCCCCGGGCGCGAACGGCAATTCGAAGGCCGCGCAGCGCAGGTGATCGGCGAGGATCGCCAGGTTGCCGGGATTGATGCGCGCATGTTCGGGCGATTGCCCGAGCAGGAATTCCGGATGGGCCATCAGGAACTGGTCGAGCGGGTGCGACGACGCCACCAGTACGGCCAGCGATTCTTCCTCCCGCCGCCCGGCGCGGCCGGCCTGCTGCCAGAAGGAAGCCACCGTTCCCGGATACCCGGCGATCACCGCCGCGCCCAGCGTCCCGATATCCACCCCCAATTCCAGCGCGCTGGTGGCCGCCACGCAGCGCACCGATCCGGAGCGCAATCCGGCTTCGATCTCCCGCCGCTCCTCCGGAAGGTAGCCGGCGCGGTATCCGCGGAGGGTTTTCGGATCGATCCCCTCGGCGGCGGCCGAATCGCGCAAGGCGCTCAGCAGCAGCTCCACCGTGCGCCGGGTGCGGCCGAATACGGCGGTCTGCACGCCCTCGCGCAGCAGCCGCAGGACGACCGCCTGGGTTTCCTGGAGGTAGGATCGCCGCACCCCCAGCGAGGGGTTGACCAGCGGCGGGTTGTAGAGGATCACGTGCCGGGCCGCCCGCGGGGAAGTATCGCGGTCGATCAGCGTCGGCGGCGCGTCGATCAGCCGCCCGGCCAGTTCGCGCGGATTGGCGATCGTGGCCGAGGAGGCCAGGAACTGCGGGCATGCCGCGGCGCGCGCCGACCCGGCCTGGTAGAACGAACACACGCGCCGCAGCCGGCGCAGCACATTGGCCATGTGCGAGCCGAACACGCCGCGGTACACATGCAGTTCGTCCAACACCACGAAGCGCAGCCGGGAGAGGAATTCCGCCCAGCGGGTGTGATGCGGGAGAATGCCGATGTGGAGCATATCCGGGTTGGTGACCAGGAAACGCGCGCTGCGGCGGTAGGCCGTCCGCCGCGATGGCGGCGTGTCGCCGTCGTACAGGCGGATCCCCAGCTCGCCCGCGCCCAGGGCGTCCTCCCAGCGGGCGAGTTCGGCGGCCTGGTCCTGCGCCAGCGCCTTGGTGGGGAAGAGGTAGATTGCGGTGGATTCCGGTTCGGCCAGATGTTGTTGGAGGATGGGAAGATTGTAGGCGAGCGTTTTTCCGGACGCGGTGCCGGTGGAGAGCACGACGTGTTCGCCGCGCAGCGCCGCCGCCACCGCCTCCGCCTGGTGCGCGTACAACCGCTCGATTCCCCGCGCCTTCAGACTCTCGCGCAAGTCCGTTCGCAGGGCTTCCGGCGGCGGAACAAGGGCCGTCTCGCGGGGCGGCAGCCGCTCCCAGGCCGCGATGTTCGCGGCAAAGCGCGGGTCGCTGCGGAGGATGTGGACGACGGAATCGATCGGCATACGAGGATTTGTCCCGAACCCCGTCCCTTTTTAATAGCGGGGCGGCGGGAAGTGTGATTTATCCATTTTTCGGCGGCAGAAAGCTGCGGATCATCCTCGCCATCATCCGGCCCACGCCGCCGTATTGGATCCGCGCCCCGTTGCGGCGGTTGGCCAGCACCCGCCGGGCCACCCAGGGCGCCATTTCCCCCACCTCGGAGGCGAGGATCCGGAACATTCGCTCCATTCTGCGCCATTCCTCTTCCCGGTCCGTATATTGGGATGTGATCAATTCGGTCAGCACCATTCCGGGCCGGATGGCCCCGGCGATCACGCCGCTTCCTTTCAGCTCGTCGGCCAGCGAGTCGGTGAGGTAGGCGACGGCGTATTTCGTTGCGCCGTACAGGCCCAGCCCGTGCATCCTGCGCCCGTCGCTGCCCAGCCCTTCCATATTGTAGATCGCCCCGCTCCCTCTGACGCGCATCCCGCGAGCGGCCGCGCGGCAGCCGTACAGCGCGCCCAGCAGGTTGGTTTCAACGGCCGCGCGCAAATCCTCCGGATCAAGGTCCGCCAAGCCGGTTTGGCGATGGCTTATTCCGGCGTTGTTTATCCAGATGTCGACCGCGCCGAAACGCTCAACCGAGGCGTCCCATAGCGATTGGACCGCGCCGCTGTCGGTCACGTCGCACGGCCGGCCGAAAATGCGGTCATTTCCGAACGCGCCCGCCAGTTCGGCCGCGGCCCGGCCGACGGCCTCGGCGCGGCGGGAGGAAATGACGACGGCGCAGCCTTGGCGGAGGAATTCCCGCGCCAGGCCGAACCCGATCCCGCGGCTGCTTCCGGTGATGACGATCGCCTTCATGGCGTCCTCCTTCGGCGCGCAGGGGGGAACGCGCGCCGGCCGTAGGATATAATTTTTCAACGGACGGTTCCGCCTGGGGAAGTATATCCCACGCGCAGGCCGCCCGCAGGATATTTCATGGCCGATTGGCTTCTGCTGATACTGACGTTGTTCATCATGCTCATCGGGCTGGCGGGAATCCTGCTGCCCCTCCTTCCCGGCATCGAGCTGATATGGCTGGCCGCCTTGGGGTACGGCATATTGCACGGCTTCACGTGGCCCGGCGTGCTGGCCATGGTGGTGATCACCGCGTTCTTCGCGGCCGGTCTTTCCTCCGATATCTGGATCACCGGCCTGGGGCTGAAATCCGCCGGCACGTCCCTGGCGTCGATTCTGCTGGGCGCCGCGGGGCTCGTCATCGGATCGTTGTTCTTCACCCCGCTGGCCGGAATCCTGATCGGTCTGGGGATCCTGATGGTGTTGGAATTCCGCCGGCACCGCGATGTCAAAAAGGCGGTCGCCTCGGCCGGATCGGCGGTGTTGGGATGCGGGCTTTCGTTCGGGTTTAAATTGTTCGTGGGTTTTGTGATGATGGGTATCTGGGTGATATGGGTGATCTGGGGGTGAGGGCGGGAAACCGGCGGATCACTCTCCGCGGGCGATCTCCTCGATTTGACGGAACAGACCGTACAGCAACGCGCCCAGTTTGACGGCGTTTCCGGTGGAGACCAGCGGCGTCTCCTCGCCCGTTTCGCTGCGGCGCCGTTCCCGGGCCGCCAGGAGCAGATACGCCGCGCCGACCCCGGCGATGCCGCCGATCACACCGCCCGCCAGCAGGACGCCCATTGTGCGCGCGTTGTTCTTCCGCCGGGTGATTTCCCTAGTCATCTCTGCGCCCCTCCCGGCGGAAAGTTTTCCACCGGGTTTCCGGCCGGTCCGCCGCTGCGTCATGGGCGGGGGAAAGGAACCGGAACACGGCGGCCGATATCCGCCGGACCCCGTTGATCCGTTTCCTCCAGGAACGGGCGGCGATGACGAACCGCAGCCGCACCCGGCTGGTGATCACCGGAAGGACTTCCAGGACGTCGTTTAGCCCCCATAGGAAAACGAGGATCAACAGCCAGGAGAGAAAACCCGCCGCCAGGAGAAAGGCGGCCATGACGGTCGTCGCCAATTGCGCGCTTTGCGCTAACCCGTCTCCCGGAGAAGAGGCCAACACCGCCGCGGCGATTCCGGCGAAGAGCAGTATCGCGGCGCCGATCGGAAGGTAAATCCGGAGCAGGGTCGAACGCGCAAACCGCTTGTGGGTTTCGGATGTCGGATAGAGATCCCGCCAGAAGTTTTTATCCATTCGGCCGCCCATCATCCGGATTATAGCATGGGGTTAACCGGAATTTCCTTGACGCGCCGTTTTTCGGTCTTTATAATACGCCGCCCAAGACGGGGGTGAAACGCCTGTGCTCGCCGCGAAGGGACTTTTCCTGGAACCCGACGGTCAAAAATCGACCCGGTCACGGAGGATGCCATGCCCGAACGGAAAATCATCTCGTCCGACGATGCGCCGAAAGCCATCGGCCCCTATTCCCCGGCCGTTCAGACGGGGGATCTGCTGTTCACCTCCGGCCAATTGGGGATGGATCCCGCAACGGGCGATCTGGCGCCCGGCGGCATCGAAGCCGAAACCCGAACGGCCCTTTCGCATTGCGCCCGTCTGATCGAAGCGGCCGGCGGAACGATGGCCGATGTCCTCAAGACCACCGTGTACCTGCGCGACATGGGGGATTTCGCCCGGATGAACGCCGTGTACGCGGAATCCTTCCCGCAAAATCCCCCCGCCCGCACGACCGTCCAAGTGGCGGCGCTTCCCAAGGGCGCAGCCGTGGAAATCGAATGCATCGCCCGGATCCCGCCCGGCGGGAAACCGGCCTAGTGCAGGCTGCGTATCCTGAGTAGAAGATCACCAGATATAAAAACCGGATCCGGACTCGCCAAGGAGGCTATCCATGGATCGTGACGTGAAGGTCATTCTGTCGGTCACCGCCGCGCTGTTCGCCTGTCTGTGCTGTGTCGGCGCCGCCGGATCGGGGGCCATCGCATGGCGGATGATAACGATGCCGGTCGACGGTCCGTCCGTCACCCGGGACGCCTACCCGACCGATTTCCCGGAGGAGACCGAAAGCCCGAATCCCGTGTACACCCCGGCCAGCGGGCCGACGGCGACCGCATACTCGATCGATACGACGCTGGATCTTTCGGAACCGGTGTCCGCCGAAGCCCTCGACACGCTCGCCGGCCTGATCGCCGCCGACCCGCCGGCCGGCGACCTGGTCGAACAGGCCATGCGGCTGAAGCACATCGCCGATATTCCGCGGGTGGTCGCCGAGAGCGCCGCGCCGATACCGATCGGCACGACGCAGGATTTCTTCATCTCCAACATGGATACGGATGACACGTATGCCATCACGGCCGAACTGCGCTACGAGACCCCGCACGTCTACTTCTGGGTCGATGAGGACGCCTCCGCGCGGGATTCGGAGATCCGGGAACTGGTGGATATCTTCGAGGAGGAAATCTACCCCACCGACCGGGATTTCTTCGGCTCGGAATGGTCGCCGGGTATCGACGGCGACGTCCACCTCTACATCCTTTTCGCCCGCGGTCTGGGATACTCCGTGGCCGGGTACTTCAGTTCGGCGGACGAGGTGCCGAAGGCGGCCCATCCGTATTCCAACGAACACGAAATGTTCTACATCAACGCCGATAACATGCGCCTGACGGAGGAATACACCCTCAGCGTCCTGGCGCATGAATTCCAGCACATGATCCACTGGTCCGCGGACCGCAACGAGGAGAGCTGGGTTAACGAGGGATTCTCGGAATTGGCCGTCTCCCTGAACGGATACAGCCTGGGCGGGGCGGATTGGGTCTACCTCAGCAAACCCGACATCCAGCTGACCTACTGGCCGGATATCAACGACGACGACTCCTTCGGCCATTACGGCGGTGCGTTCCTGTTCATGAACTACTTCCTCGGCCGGTTCGGGCCGGAGGCGACCCAGGCTCTGGTCCGCCACGAGGCCAACGGGCTGGTCGGCATCGACGAGACCCTGCGCGAGCTCGGCATCGATGATCCCCAGCGCGGCCGGCCGCTCGTTTCCGAGGACGTCATGGCCGATTTCGCCGCCGCACTCCTTTTGCAGGATCTCTCCGTGGACGACGGGCGGTACGGTTTTCCGGAATACGCCTCCCTGACGGACCTGGAAAGGATCTCGGGGATCAATTCCTGCCCCAGCCAAAAGCAGACCAAGACGGTCTCGCAATTCGGCTTCGACTACTACTCCGTCGACTGCGCCGGCTCCTACACGATCTACTTCGCCGGGCAGACGCTGCAAAAGGTCCTGCCGATAGAAACGCCGGACGGCGGATTTGCCGTCTGGTCGAACCGCGGAGATACCTCCGACATGACCCTGACCCGGGCCTTCGATCTCCCCGCCGGGGAAGACGCCGTGTTGACCTTCGACCTGTGGTACGACATCGAGGAGGATTGGGATTACGTCTACCTCGAGGTTTCCGAGGACGACGGGAAGACATGGAACATCCTGGAAACCGACCTCGGGCGGGGAACCAATCCGCAGGGGAACAACTACGGCTGGGGATGGACCGGCCCCAGCGAGGATTTCAGCGGATCCGGATGGGTGACGGAATCGGTCGACCTCTCGGCGTACGCCGGCAAAGAGGTGCTGATCCGCTTCGAGTACATCACCGACGCCGCCGTCAACGGCGAAGGGTTGCTGCTCGACAACGTCCGCATCCCGCAGATATCCTACGAAACGGATTTTGAATCCGGGCTGGACGGCTGGGAGGCGAAAGGTTTCGTGCGGCTGCAGAACGTCCTGCCGCAAAGCTACCGCGTGCTGGTTGTCCGCCGGGGCGCGGAAGTGACGGTCGAGGAATTGCCGCTCGACGACCGGATGGCCGGGCAACTCACCGTTAATGCGGAAGCGGGCGAAGAGGTGTTTCTCATCGTATTCGGCACCGCCCGCTACACCAACCAGAAGGCGCCGTATCAGTTCATCATCCTGCCCTGATCCGCCGATAAAAAAAGGCTGCGCGTAACGCGCAGCTTTTTTTCTTTCCTATACTTCCTCTTCGGGAGCCAGTCTTCCCTTCTTGTGCGTCGCCTGCAGCTCGCGGATGCGAGCCTCCAGTTGCTCGCGTTTTGCGTAGGCCGCCTCGCCGGCCAGTTCGCGCAGCTCCTCGCCCGAATAGGGCGTCAACAACAGTGCCATGGCCGCGCCGACGGCCGCTCCCATCACCGATCCTGCAAGAAAAGAGAAGAAGCTTCTCATGGATGCGCCTCCATATGAATCTGTTTGATGATTTCACGTCCGTCCGTCAAAAAAGATTATAACCCTACAGCCGGGAGGAATCTATCCTCCATCCGGGCGGCGCGGCCCGGAACGGTTGCGGTAGAATCCCCTGGATATTTCAGAGGATGATGTGTCTTCCCTTCGCAACCGCCTGCTGATCGCATTCGCCCTGGGCGTCCTGGTGACGGCGGCCCTGGCCTTTTGGTCCGATCTGTCTTCGCTGGGAGAGATCCTCTCCCGGTTTCGATGGGAGTTCTTCCCCCTGGCGCTGGGATGCACGCTGTTTAATTACGTCCTCCGGTTTGTGAAATGGCACTATTACGTGCGCCGGGTCGGCGCGCGGGATCTGCCCCTGCCGGAAAGCGCCCGCCTGTTCGTCGCCGGATTTCCCCTGGCGATGACGCCGGGAAAGGTCGGCGAGGCTCTCAAAGCGCTGTGGCTCTCCGAATGGAGCAGCGTTCCCTTTTCCCGCGGATTGCCGGTCGTGCTGGCCGAACGGTTCAGCGACGGGCTGGCGGTCCTGGCGCTCTCCGCGCTCGGCGTGTTCAGCGTACCCGGATTGTGGCCGGCGTTCCTGGCTGTGCTGGCCGTCTCGCTGGGAATCATCATCCTTTCCCAGATCCGTCCGCTGGCGTCGGCGGCGTTCGAAAGGCTGGAACGGCTGCCGTTTGTCGGCCGGAAAATCCTTCCGCTGCGGGAATTCTATGAGGCCGGCCGCCTGCTGCTCCAGCCGCAGCCGCTGCTCCTGGCGGTCTTCCTGGGGACGGTGTCGTGGCTGGGAGAGGGAATCGGTTTTTATTTCATTCTGATCGGGCTGGGATTTCCCGCTTCCGGATCGGCATTGACCGGCGCGGTGTTCGTCCTGGCCGTTTCCACGCTGGCGGGATCCGCCTCCACGCTGCCGGGCGGATTGGGAGCGGCGGAAGCCAGCATCACCGGTTTGTTGTTGGTCACCGTAACCACGGACCGCGCCGCCGCCGGGGCCGCCACCCTGTTGATCCGGCTGGCCACCCTGTGGTTCGGGGTCGGATTGGGGCTGATCGCCTGGATGATCACGCCCCGGCTGTGGACGAAAAACCTTTCGATCCCTTCCGCGGGGGAATCCCCCGCCTGCTAAAGGAGTTGCCGACGATGGGCGAACACTGGCGCGCGGATTTCCACACCCACACCGTCTTTTCCACCGACGGACGGACCGGCATCCGTTCTTACGTCGCCGCGGCGCGCCGCGCCGGCCTGGATAGGATCGCCGTCACGGATCACAACACGCTGCGCGGCGCGCGCGAAGCCGTTACCCTGGCCCCGGATCTCGTCGTCCCCGGCGAGGAAATCCAGACCACGGAGGGGGAGCTGCTCGGGTATTACCTCCGCGAGGAGATCCCGCGCGGCCTGACGCCGGAGGAGACCATCTCCCGGTTGCGGGCGCAGGGAGCCGCGATCAGCATCTCGCATCCCTTCGACCGGTTCCGCCGCGGGGCGTGGAACGAAACCACGCTGGGCCGCATCGTCCCGCTGGTCGATGCGCTGGAAGGGTTCAACGCGCGCTGCCTGTTCGCCGCCGACAACCGGGCGGCCGAGGCGTTCGCCCGTTCCCGCGGCCTTCCGCTCACGGCGGGATCCGACGCCCATGCGGCGATCGAGATCGGCGCGGCCGGGCTGGAGCTTCCCCCGTTTCACGACGGGGAATCGCTGGCCGCCGCGTTCCGCAAGGCCCGCGTATTCGGACGCCTCTCGCCGTGGTGGGTGCACCTGCTCTCCTATTCCGCGAAGTACGGCAAACGGTTGGGGATCCGCTTCGGCGGGTAGCAGCGGGCCGGTATCCTCCCGGAAAATTGGTGTCGCCAATCGTTTTACCGATCCTATAAATGGATGTATATTCACCGGCACGAATAGGGGGGTGCATGGTTCCTGAGACAATCACAGTTGCCGGAGTTGGATCTCAAAATACGAAGGCGTTTCGGCGTTTATCGCGTGCCGAAACGCCCTTTCTTTTTAATTTCCGCCGGCGCCGCCGGTCCGTGAAAAGTGAGAGGGGAACAAGGGATGAGGAATAGGGCGGGGTTCTTGGGAGGGATGTTCCTGCTGGCGATGTTCTTCCTGCCCGGCTGCACGAATACGCCGAACGGCGGCTCGGCTTCGCCGTCCGCCACCCGGACGCGGACAACATCACCTTCCTTTCGGTCTCTTTCTCGAACATACCAATGGACCTGCCCGGCCTGTGGCACATCGCGGTTGAGATCAGCGTCAGACCGGCGATGTCCGGCGGCGGAAGGACTGAAATGGTCGATAATCCTGACCATTTCAGTCGACTACCGAATATGGGCTTCAAGCATGAGGACACCACCCACACATTCATTACTTACATGTGGATCAGCACGCCGTGCAACCCGGCGGAAGTTGATGGTTGCAGGAATTGATCTCCAATCCATACGGGATATAAAAAAGAAGCGGCTCTCGCCGCTTCTTTTTGTATTTTGATTGATCCGGAAGCTTACGGGATGACAATCTTCTGACCCAAGGTCAGGGTGAAGGGATCCTTCAGCCCGTTGGCGGCGATGATCCGGTTGGGATCCACGTCGCCGAAATAGCAGCCGATCTTGTAGACCGTGTCGTAATCCTCCGATACCGTGTAGCTCATGCCCGGCGTGTGCGGATGCAACACCCGTTCGCCCGGGAAGGGCGCGCCGTCCTGCGGGATCACGACCTCGTCGTCCGGATAGACGTCCGGGTCGTTGTTGTTGGCCGCCAGGATATCGAGCGGGTCGATGTCGAACCGCCG
Organism: Anaerolineales bacterium; assembly: GCA_046260075.1. Lineage (GTDB taxonomy): Bacteria > Chloroflexota > Anaerolineae > Anaerolineales > RBG-16-64-43 > JAFGKK01. Next base: position 11,862 of record JBJYXS010000050.1, read on the forward strand.
CGCCAGGCAGTAGATGGTTTCGCCCTCGTGGATCGTGTAGGTGGCCGGCAGCCCGGGGGTCGAAGTGGCGGCCGAGGAAGGCGCGGCGGCCTGGGTCGCGACCGTCGGCGTCGGTTGCGGGGTTTCCTTACCGCCCGCGGTCGGTGTGACGGCCACGGTGGAGAACGACGATGTGTTCGTCGGTCCTTCGGCGGTCGCATCCCCGCCCTGGGCCTGCACGGTCTGCTGGATGAACGCGGTCCGCAAGGCGTTCATCGTGGCGATGGCCGGCGAGGTGGAAGAGAATCCCGATGACCCGTCGGCTTTGGGGGAGCCCGTCGGCGGATTGCTGTAGGAGACGGTGCATCCCGCCAGCAAACCGGCGATCACCATAAGGCACCAGGATGGCGTTTTCTTTCGCATTTTCCCTCCAAAAGGGCTGAAAACCCGCTGTTATCCTAGCATAAAGCAAGTCGCACTGCAATTACTCCGTGCAATTTTCATGCCATAAGCAGACCGAGGCGGTCTTGAAGACCGCCTCGGTCTACTTATGGATGTATCAATTGCTCTTCAAGATATGGGTGTAGATCGAGGCGCCGGAACCGCCGATATTCTGCGCCATGCCGACGCCGGCCTTCGACAATTGGTTCTCGCCGGCTTCGCCGCGCAGTTGCTGGACGACCTCTACGATCTGATACATCCCGGTCGCCCCGACGGGATGGCCGCGGGCCTTCAACCCCCCCTGGGTGCACACCGGCAACGCCCCGTCCAACCGGATCGCGCCGTCGAGCGCCAGGCGCGGCCCCTGACCGCGTTCGGCAAATCCGCAGGCTTCCAGGGAAAGGGCGGCCAGGACGCTGAAGGCGTCGTGCAATTCGAAGAAGTCGATCTGCTCCGGTTTCACTTCCGCCTGGGCATAAGCCCGCTGGGCTGAGAGCGCCGCCGCCGAGAGGAAGACCGGATCCTTGCGGTCGTGCACGGCGACCGAATCGGTCGCCGCGGCGGATCCGGCGACGGCGATCCGCGGCCGGGGGCCGGCGGCGATCTTTTCGCCCGGAAGCAGCAGCGCCGCAGCCGCCCCGTCGCCGATCGGCGAGGCATCCAGCAAATTGATCGGATCGCAGATCATCCGCGCCCGGTGGTAATCCCGTTCCGTGATCGGCTGCCGCAGCCGGGCGTTCGGATTGCGCGCCCCGTTGGCGTGGGCGTTGATCGAGAAAGGGCCGAAGTCGGTGTGTTTCCATTGGAATTCATGCAGGTAGCGCTGCATGATCAGCGCGTTCAACCCGACGAAGGAAATTCCCTGCACCCCTTCGTAATCCGCGTCGGCGGCGGTGGCCAATGCGGCGGTGGTTTCCGGGCCGGGGGTCTCGGTCATCTTCTCCACCCCCACCGCCAGTACGGCGTCCAGCGCGCCCGAAGCCACGGCCAGGAAGGCCGCCCGGAAGGCGGCCGCTCCGGAGGCGCAGGCCGCCTCGACCTTGAAACCCTCCGCCCCCCGCTGGCCGATCCAATCCGCCACCAGCGCCCCCAGGTTCTCCTGGCGCGCCGTCTGTCCGGAGAGCATATTGCCGACGAACACCGCGTCGATCCGTTCGACGCCGGCGTCGCGCATCGCCGCCAGGCCCGCCTCGGCGGCAAGATCCCGCAGCGAGCGGCCCCAATGTTCCCGAACCCGGGTTTGGCCGATTCCCTGAACGATGACTTCTCGCATGGAATTTAAGGCGTGGAAAGCTGCGGTCGGAATTTATATCCGTACTGGATCAGGCCTTCTTCGCCGTCGGTCCGCAGCTTGCGGGTGACCATCTCCACCGGCATGCCGATGGAGATATCGGCCGTGTCGACGTCGGTGAGCTGGGCGGTGATCAGCGGGCCTTCCGCCAGCTTGACCAGCGCGACGGCATACGGCGCCTGCGATTGGTAGCCGGTCGGCGGATCGTGGATGACGGTGAAGGAATACACCTCCCCCTTGCCGCTCATCTTGTGGACCGGCCCCGCCGCCTCGCCGCAATGCGGGCAGATATCGCGCGGCGGAAAGACATAGGCCCGGCAATGACTGCACTGTTCGCCTTCGAGCGCATAGCGCTGGCGGCGCAATCTCCAATGTCTGGCGATGTCCATAGTTTGACTCCTTCCATCCCACGATCACCCTCCCCAAATCCCTTCGGGATTTAATTTCGGAGGGAAGGGAGGGATTTATGTGCTGAGCTTCCCCCGGTAGCGCGCGTACAAGCCGTAATCGATTTCCTTGCGGCGGGCGATGTAATCGGCGGTGAGCGGCGCGCGCGCCCGCCGCTCGGCCAACCGTTCGGTGGCGACGATCTGGAACGCATCCGAACCGGCTCCCGAACCGAACGACACCACGAGAATCCGGTCGCCCGCTTCGGCCCGGTCGAGCACGGCCGCCAGCCCGATCAGCGCCGAACCGGCGTAGGTGTTGCCGATCTGCGGGCCGACCAGCCCCGCCTGGATCTGATCCGCCGAGAACCCCAGCAGCTTGGCCGCCCGCTGCGGAAACTTCGGGTTCGGCTGATGGAAGACGGCGAAGCGGTAATCCTTCGCGCTGCACCCGGCGGCTTCCATCAAGGTCCTCCCGGCGCTGGCAACGTGGTGGAAATACGCCGGCTCGCCGGTGAAGCGCTGCCCATGGGAAGGGTAGCGGGCGCGGGCGCGGCGCCAGAAATCCGGCGTATCGGTCGCGTAGGAATAGGATCCTTCGAACACGGCCAGGGCATCCTCCGCCGGGCCGATCAGGAACGCCGCACCGCCCGCCCCGGCGGTGTATTCCAATGCATCCCCGGGCCGGCCCTGGGCGGCGTCCATCCCGATCGCCAGGGCTTGGCGGATCATGCCCGATCCGACCATCCCGATCGCGGCCTGCATGGCTTCGCTGCCGGCCTTGCAGGCGAACTCCCAATCCGCGGCCAGCAGGGCGGGGGAAGCCCCGATCGCTTCGCCCACGATGGTGGAGGTCGGTTTCACCGCATACGGGTGCGATTCCGATCCGACCCACACCGCGCCGATTTCCGCGCCGTCCGTTCCGGCGCGCGCCAGGGCGTTGCGCGCCGCCTCGATCGCCATCGTGACCGTGTCTTCGTCGAGTCCCGGAACCGACTTCTCCGCCACGGTCGGCGGCGTGTTGCCGCCGGTCCAGACCCGCGAGATTTCCTTGCCGGGCACACGGTAGCGCGGCACGTAGGCGCCGTACCCGATGATGCCCGTTTTGTGCGCCGGCCGCATCACCTGCGGTGCGTTCCGCGAAGTTTCTTCCGTCTGCGGGGAATCCGCCGTGGAATGCCTCATCGCGATTGCCTGACCAGTTCTTCCGCGCGGTCGGTGCGGACCGCGTTTTCTGCGATCATCCGCCCGGCGATTTCCTCCGCCGCGTCCCCGCTCGCTCCGGCGGCGAGCGCCACCTGTCGGGCGTGAAGGCGCATGTGGCCGCGCTGAATTCCCTCGGTGGCCAGCGCCCGCAACGCCGCCAGGTTCTGCGCCAAACCGGCCGAGACGATCACCTCGGCCAGTTCGCGCGCCGTGCGCACGCCGAGGATCTTCAATGCGGCCCGCGCGGCCGGATGCGCTCCGGTGGATCCGCCGACGATCCCCGCCGCCACCGGCATCTCCAAAAAGCCGGCCAACCGCCCCTGTCCGTCTTTTTCCCAGCGGGAGAGCGACGAGTAGGTTCCGCCGCGCGCCGCGTAAGCGTGCGCCCCGGCTTCCATCGCGCGCCAGTCGTTGCCCGTGGCGAGGACGACCGCGTCCACGCCGTTCATGATCCCCTTGTTGTGCGTGGCCGCCCGGTACGGATCGGCGGCCGCGAACGCATAGGCTTCGAGGATGCCGTCCCGCACCCGTTCGCCGCTCCACTCCCCGAAAGCCAGCGCGTCGACGGGTACGGCGCAGCGGGCTCGGGCCAACCGCCGGTCCGCCAAATTCGAAAGGATCCGCAGCATGACCCGCCCGCCGGTGATCCGTTCGACCATCGGCGCAATCCGCTCGCAGGCGGTGTTGACCGCATTGGCTCCCATCGCGTCGCGCACATCGACGATCAGATGCAGGACCAGAAAGGAACCGCACGGCGAGTCCGCTATGCGGCGGACGGCGATATCCCGCGGTCCGCCGCCCACCCGTTCCAGCACCGGATCCGCCCGGCCGGCTTCGGCCAGGATATCCGCCCGGCGGGCGAGCAGCGCCTTTTCCGCGCCCGCCGGGTCCGGCACGTCGAGGATCTGGATCTGCCCGATCATCTCCGGTTCGCCGGCCTCGGCGGTGAAACCGCCGCCTTCCCGGACCAGCCGGGCCATATAGGAGGCGCCGGCGACGATCGACGGTTCCTCCACCGCCATCGGCACCAGCACGTCGCGGCCGTTGACAAGGAAATTCGTCGCAATCCCAAGCGGCAGCGCATAAACGCCGATCACGTTCTCGATCATGCGATCGGCGAGGGGCAAGTCGATGCCCCCCTTTTCCAAAGACTCGGCCTCGGACTCACCGAGCGCCGCGGCCTCGATCACGTAACGCCGCCGCTCCTTTACGGTCCTTTTATGAAAGCCCGGAATCCGGGAGGAACTCTTCATGGCGGGTCAAGGTTAGTACGCCCTCCCTTTCATTGACTATCAGGCTCCCCGGCTATCCTTTAGGCGGTTTTTAGATAGTTTTTGAGAGTTTATCGGAAGAGAACATTTGTACTTATGCGATTATTACGGGGTTTTACAGACCCATCCCTAGAATCAGAAGTAGGATACGGTCTTGATGGTTTTCCCTCGTCCGCCGGTTTTGCCGGTATGCAGAGGGTATCGCCTCCCGTTCAAGGAACATTATGAAAAAGACGATTTCACTTGCCGCGATCCTCGCCCTGCTGGGCGCTTTACTCCCGATACCGGCGCTGGCCGCCGGCGGGACCATCCTGTACCTGGTCGCCTGGGGCGGATATGCGCCCGACACGACGGTCTATGTACAAACGACCGTTCAGGCCACATCGCGGGTCAACAATTCGAACCTGTATTACACGATCTCGCTCGACAGCACCCTTTACACCATCCACACCACCAGCCTGCCGCGGCTGAACGCCTGGGAAACGTACACCGACGAGTGGACGACGGTCAACACCGGCTGGCCGGAAGGGGATTACACCATCACCGTCTGCTGGAGCACGGGCAACGCCCAGAACTGCGACATCGACGGCCCGGTGACCACCTCGTACCATTTCGTGCCCACCCTGGGGTGGGGATGGACGGTCGCGGCGGCGGGGATCCTTCTGGTTGGAATATGGCGCCGCCGCAGGGAGTTCGAACCGGCGCCGGAAAGGGATCGTCCGTGAGCCTGCTGGGCCTTTCGGTTTTTTGCACGGTCTACCTTGCGGGCATGGTAGTGCTGCGCCGGGCGCGCAAAGGATTGTTCGCGTATCTTTGGAGCGCCTTCGGGCTGGCGGCGATCCTGATTTTCGCCGGGCAGATCGGTTCCTGGAACACGCCGTTGGGGAGCCTGCAGGCGGAAATCCTGGCCTTCCTCAGCCGTCTTGTCGGCGGCGGCCTGCAGACCGTTCCGGGCGGCGGCCTGGTGGTGCCCGATCCCACCGGCTGGTCGATCCTCCAGGTCGGGATCGAATGTTCGGCGCTGATCGAGATGTCGATTTTCATCGGCTTGATGCTGTTTTACCCCAGGCTCCCGGCCGGTCAGCGTCTGGGCCGGATCGCGCTCGGCGTGCTGGCGACGATCGCCGTCAACCTGGTGCGCCTGGTGGTCATCGCGGCGATGGTCGCCGCGTTGGGAAAACCGATCGTCCCCTGGGCTCACGCCATCGTCGGCCGGCTGGTCTTCTTCGTCGGTATCCTCTACCTCTACTGGCGGATGCTGACCCTGCCCACGCTGACCGTGGTGCGCCGGGATCTGGAAGTATCGCAGCGCAACGCGCTGTAAACGAGAGGATGGCATGGCCGCATTCGGAATGGACTTTCTGATCGTATGGGGAGTGTGGATCCTCATCCCGCTGGCGGCGGACATCGCCCAGGCGATTTGGGATTCCCTGTTGGTCTGGCGCAACGGACGGCTGGCGAAGCTGTTCCCACCGCTGCTTCGGAACCCGCCGCCAAAGATATCGATCATCATCCCGGCCCATAACGAGCAGCTGAACATCGACCGCTGCATCACCTCGCTGAAGGCGCAGACCTATCCGCACGAACGGATCGAGATCCTGATCGTCAACGACGGCTCCACCGACCGGACCGAGGAAGTGGTCAACGGCCACATCAACGGCACCCCGCATTGGAACGGCCACATCCGGCTCTACAACCGCGTCATCCCCGCCCATGAGTTCGGCGGGGTGATGATGCTGCTGCAGGGGAAACACACCGGGAAACCCGCCGCGGTCAACCTCGGCCTGGAGCATTGCCGCGGCGATCTGATCTTCACCATCGATTCCGACGCCGTGCTGGAACCCGAGGCGATCCAGCAGGCGGTGATCGCCTTTCAGCGCGACGACGACCTGGTGGCGGCCACGGCCCACCTGATCATCGACCGCGACCTGCTGGTGGAGAACGACGGAAACGGGCACATCCACCTCGACAGCGAAGACATGCCGGTTCCGATGAAGCTGTCGCCGATGGAGAAATTCCTCTCCACCGCGCAGTTCATCGAATACTTCCAATCCTTCCGGATCGGACGGCACGCCGAAGCCATCCGCGACGAGCTGTTCACCCTTTCCGGGGCGTGCGCCATCTTCCGCCGCGGTGCGCTGGAGGAGATCCGCGGGTACCGCGGCCGGACCGTCTCCGAGGACACCGACGCCACCCTCACCCTGCAGCGCTTCCCGGGCCGGGTGACCTACCTGCCGCAGGTCCGCATCCACCTGGCGCCGACCGGAAGCTGGAAGGCGCTCTACGCCCAGCGCGTGCGCTGGCAGCGCGGCGAATTGGAAGCCCTGGCCGTGCACTACGACATGCTGGGCAGCAAGACGCGTCTCTGGCAGCGGAGTTTGCCGCGCCGGTTGCAGCGCGACCATACGATGGCCTTCCTGCGGCTGTTGTGGATCTTCCTGCTGCCGATGTTCCCGCTCCTGGGGTACAGCGTGGCGATGGTGGCCCAGGCGATGACCCTGATCTACGCGATGTACGTCCTGGCCGATGCGGTGCAGATCGCCGCGGCCTGGAGCATCTGCGCCCCCAGCGAACGGCGGATCCTGCGCCAGTCGGTGGTCTATCTGCCGCTGCTTCCCCTCTACCGGATGGTAGTATACTTTTTCCGGATGAGCGGAAACCTCAAGACCCTCACCGAACCGCCGCGCTGGACCGCGTCCGCCGGATGGCTGGATTCGTTCCGCCTGCCCGGCGGCGGAAAGATCACCGGATGGCTGCGGACCATCGCGGAGTTCTGGGCGGGGTAACATGAAACCGAAGCACCCCTTCCGCGACCGGGCGCTGCCGATTCTCCTGGTCGCTTTTTTTCTTGTCCTGCTGCTCATCCAGGTGTGGTCCGCCGGATCGTGGCGCGGCGCCGACACCTGGGGCCACGTCTTCCGGGCGGAATACCTGGCCGGGGTGATGCGGGCGGAGGGGCCGGCGGCTTACTTCCGCGCCGCATGGATGCCCAATTGGTATATGGGCGATCCCTTCCTCACCTACTACCCGCCGCTGACCACCCTCCTGCTGGCTCCCCTGATCTACCTGACCGGCAACGCCGACGCCGCCCTGCGCATCCTGATCTCCTGCTTCTTCGTCGGCTTTTCCGCCCTCACCTTCCTGTACCTTGACCGGACCTTCAACCGCTGGGCCGCCTTTCTGGGAACCGTGTTGGCGGCTTGCGCCCCGTACCAATTGCGGACGGTGTACTTCGAGGGCAACCTGCCGCGCATGCTCGCGCTGCTGGCCCTTCCGGCCATCGCCCTGCTCGCCGACCGCCTGGCCGCCGCCCACGCCCGCCGGGTCCCGGTCACGATTCTATTGGGGGCGTGTTGGGCCTGGGCGATCGCCGCCCACCCGCAACAGGCGTTGATCTTCGCGATCGGCATCGGCGCCTACCTGGCGTTGCGCCTGATCCTGGATCCGGAGGTTCCGCTCTCGCAGCTCGCTTGGTGGTCGGCTTCGGTGCTGCTCGGGGCGGTGTTCACCGCCCCCTGGCTGTTGCCGGCCTACAGCCACGGCGAATTGGCGAATATCCCGTTCCTCCCGGTCGAAAAGGTCCCGCTGTTTTCCGCCACGCTCGACGGCTTCCTGCCGTATTTGGATCCGGCCCGCGGATATATTCTGTTCGGCTTCGGGGCGTTGCTGCTCGCCCTGCTGGCGGTCTCCGCCCGGCCCGACCCGAGGCGCTTCGCCTGGTACATCGCCGGATGGATCGCGATCGGCTTTTCCTTCGGTCCGGCCGGCGTGTTCTTCAGCCTTATTCCCTTCCACAATCAACTGCTGCCCGAACGCTTCCTGAATTTCGCCGCCTTCGCCGTGCCGGTCGCCGCCGCCGGGCTGCTCCCCTTGGGGCGGAATCTGCGGTGGATCCGCGGAGTCCTGCTGGTGGTCCTGGTCGCCGCGGATCTCGCGCCCGCGGCGCGGATCCTGCCCGGCGTGCCGTACCCGCAGGAACAGGCTGTGCTGGCGGCCGTCGCGGATCCCGGCGGCGGACGGACGGCGCTGCTGACCTACCCGGAACCGAATTCGATGGAAGTGTATTTCGCCGGCTCGAACGCGGACCTGATCAACGGATGGGCCCTGGAAAACACACCCCATCACCTGGCCCTGCGCCGGGTGCTCTCCGCGCCGGACTGGGGACCGGATTACCTGCAGGCGTTGTTCGCGCGCTGGGACGTACGGACAGTCGTGATCTCCGGCGGCACGGAGGCGGATGCGGCGCGCGAAGCCGTGGAATCCATGGGATATATCCGGATGGACGCATACGGCCGATACGAGATCTGGCGCGCATCGGATCCCTCGGCCCGCGTGCAGGCGATCCCCGCCCAGAATATGCTGATCGTCGGGGAAGGGCTTTCGCCTTTCCTGGCGGCCTTTCCCTTCTCCGAAGAGGCCTCCCCGGGCGAGTTTGCCGCGGGACCCGCCAGCCGTCTGGATGAATACCCCGTCCTGGGGCTCTATCGGTTCGCCGCCAATGCCGCCGACGCCAGCTCCTTCGAAGACCGGATAAGAAATTACCTGGCAGCCGGAGGAACGGTGGTCGTGGACCTCAGCGGCATGGAAGATCTCTTCGGCCGGACCCTGGACATTTTCGGCGTGCACGCCTTCCGGCTGACGTTCGACGACCGGATCGCCGTCCGCTGGGAGGATTCCTCCGCCGGGATGCCCGCGTCGCTGCATCTTTCGGGGTTGGATGAAGTTGGTTGGTCGGGCGCCGTGTACGAAGGCTTGGATTCCACCCTCGCCTATGTGGAACAAGAAGGCGCCTCCTTCCCCGTCCTGGGATACAAGAACGTCGGAAACGGGAAAGTATGGTTCGTGGGGGTCAACCTTTTGTATTACGCCCAACTGACCCGCCGGGAGGAACTTCGCGGGTATATCCGCGATATGATCCTTGACGGATCTCCGGCGTCCACCGCCCTGGAACTGCCGGCCCTTCCGGTCCGGGAGTACGTAGAATCATCCTATGGAGTCCAATTCATCTACGAGCTGGCGGAGCCGGCCCGGGCGCTGGTCTCCTTCACCTATTCACCGCGCTTCCGGGCGACAATCGACGGGATCGCCGTGCCCATCGATGCCCGGGACCATCTGATCCGTCTGACCCTGCCGCCCGGGACGCATTATGTGGATATCCGCTACGATCCCTTCGGGACCGCCTGGCCGATGCTGGGCTGGGCGGCGGGCATCCTCGGCGTAGTCTGTGCAGCCGCCGCCTGGATGATCGAATCCCGTCTCCGGGCGAAGGAACAGCCCAAGCGCGATTTCACGGAGGTGTTCCAAAAGCCGGAAACCCCCGACGGCATCGGAGCCTACGCGCCCTGCGCTCATTGCGGCTTCCGCCTGGCGGAAAGCCATCCCCCGACTCCGATCACCTATCCCTTCCACGTTTCGCACTGTCCGATCTGCGAATCCCGTATGGACGACGAGGGGTTTGTGCCGGGCAAGGATCTTCCTCGCGAGGAACAGGCCCGCGCACTGCACCAGTGGCTGCGGGCCAACCATTACGATCCGCGTGTCATCCACACCCAGTGGGGGTTCTCGCTCGAGGAATTCTTCCAACAGCAAATGGGCCATACTTCCATGCGCCCGGACGGACAACGGCCGCTCTCCGCGCCGGATGGGAAGGCGGACTGACGCGCGCCGTTCCCCCATCCCGGATCGCGATTCTTCCGCTCCGGCTGGAATCCAGAACCGCCCCGGCGGGCGGGTTAACGCATGAACGCCGGCGCGTGGATCACCGGAGATTATTAATCTTTGGGTTTCGGCGTCTTGGTGGGCTTATCGGTTTTGGTCGGTTCCGGCGGCTTGGTGGGCTTATCCGTCTTGGTCGGCTTATCCGTCTTGGTGGGTTCGTCGGTATCAGTGGGCTCCGGTGTATGGGTCGCCGCCGGCACGTCGGTCCCGTTCGGATTGATAGAGGCGCCATCATCGGCCCCATTTCC
>JBJYXS010000051.1:0-7548 GCA_046260075.1 Anaerolineales bacterium
ACATTACCCCACCGGGATGGAGGCTGCTAAATCCCTGCGCAGTAGGCCAAGCCGACGGTTCCAGGGCCGACGTGCGTGCCGATCACCGGGCTGACCTCGCTGAAGACCGTCTCGTCCGGAGAGAACCGCTCCTTGGCCGTCTCCAGCAAGGCCCGGGCCTCGTCTTCCGCGGCGGCCTGCAGTGTTCCGATGCGCAGCGGCCGGCGCGAACCGGCGCCCTGTTCGATGAGGTCGAGCATCCGTGCGACGGCCTTGCGCTTGGTGCGTACCTTGTCGAGCGCCTCCACCTTGCCGTCCTGCAGGGTCAGCAGCGGCTTCATGTTGAGGGCCGTCCCGAGGAAGGCTGCCGCGCCGCCGATCCGCCCGCCACGGCGCAGGAATTCGAGCGTATCGACCACGAAAATCACCCCGGTGGATCCCACCGCCTTGCGGGCCGCATCCGCGGCTTCGGCCAGTTCCGCGCCGTTCTGGACGGCGCGGGCCGCCGCCAGCGCGCAGAACCCGAGCGCCATCGCCGTGGTGGAGGTGTCGATGATTTCGATTTTGCCTTTGGGGAAGAATTCCCGGGCTTGCAGCGCGGATTCGACCGTGCCGGAGAGCTTGCTGGAAATCAGGACCGCGAGGATGGAATCGCCTCCGTCGATGAGCGGCGTAAACACCTTCTTGAACTCTTCCGGCGTGGTTTGCGAGGTCGAGGGCATGACCTTCGCGGTTTTCAATCGTTCATAGAATTGCGGCGGCAGGATGTCCACGCCGTCCCGCATTACCTCCTCCCCCCAAACGACCGAAAGCGGCACCACGCGGATGCCGTGTTTAACCAGCAGCGGAGAAGGAATGTAGGCGGTGCTGTCCGTGATGACGACGGTTTTTCCCATGGGGTCCCTCCGGAGATTTCCAGGAAATGGTTGTGCGGATTATACCTTGCCGTGGAAAACTAACCCGGGCCGCGCGGGTCATATCCCCGCGCAATATGCCACGCCGAGGGTCCCTGGCCCAGCCCCCGTTCGTAACCGCGCAGGTTCAAAAGGCAGAACGAACCTGCGCACTCTCCGGGGGCAGGCCTTTCCATAACCGTATGTGATGAAGGCTATTAAATCCCCGCGCAAAATGCCACGCCGATGGTCCCTGGCCCAACGTGCGTGCCGATCGTCGGGCTGACCTCGCTGAGGAAGCATTCATCGGGACGGAACCGTTCCATCACGGCGTCGTGGAGGGCTTGGCCCTCCTCCGGAGCCGAAGCATGGAGCGGGCTGAGGCGCAGGGGCCGCCGGCCGCCCGTCTGCTCTTCGACCAGGTCCAGCATCCGTTCGACGGCCTTCTTCTTGGTCCGCACGCTCTCCAAGGCGGCCACCTTGCCGTCCTGCACCGTCAGCAGGGGTTTGAGGTTGAGGGCCGTGCCGAGGAACCGCTTGGCGCCCCCGATGCGGCCGCCGCGGTGCAGGAACTCCAGGGTGTCGACTACGAAGATGACGTTGGTCTGATCCACGGCCTGCCGCGCGGCGGCAGCCGCATCGGCCAGGGATGCGCCGGCCTGCACGGCGCGGGCCGCGGCCAGGGCGACGAATCCGAGCGCCATCGCCGAGCTGCGCGAATCCACGATCTCGATCGGCGCGTCGGGCAGGGTCTGCTTGACCTGCATCGCCGAGGCGATCGTCCCGGAGAGATCGGCGGAAATGAACACGCCGAGCACCTCGCCGCCGCCGTCCAGGATGTCGCGGAAAATCTTTGTGAAGTCCTCCGGCGTGGTCTGGGAAGTGGAGGGCATGCTCTTGGATGTTTTCAGCCGGGAGTAAAACTCCGCCAGGGTGATGTCGATCCCGTCGCGGTAGGTTTTTCCGTCCCAGTTCACGTACAGCGGGGCGATTCGGATTCCGTATTTCTGTATGAGATCGGGGGGAAGGTAAGCGGTGCTGTCGGTAACGACGACGACTTCGGCCATGCGTCTCCTCCCAAAGCGGGGTATACCGGGATTATATACCGCCCGGCCCCGGCCCGCCCGGCGGCATCCGGGGCCGGAGGCAGCCGTTGACGGCTCGATCTCCGTTCCCTTACAATGCCCGCCATGGAAACCGCAACCGCTGTGACGACGCTCCTTCTCCGCGGGAAGCGCTTCGAGGTCCGGAGCGGCTCCACCCTGCGCGACGCGATCCGCAAGATCGGCCTTTCCCCCGAGGCCGTGCTGGCCGCACACGACGGCGAACTGATCACCGACGACCGGATCCTCCGTCCGGGCGAGGAGATCCGGCTCGTCGCGGTGATTTCCGGAGGATAGCGATGAAGTGCCGCAAGTGCGGGGAAAAAGCCTCCATTAATATGCGCCAGCATAAGCTGGCGCTGTGCCGGGAGCACTATCTGGAATGGCTTCCGGAGCAGACCGAGCGGGCGATCGACCACTACCGCATGTTCGGCCGCGGGGAGAAGATCCTCGTCGCCGTCAGCGGCGGGAAGGATTCGCTGGCCCTGTGGGATATCCTCCACCGGCTGGGGTACGACGCCGACGGCCTCTATATCGACCTGGGAATCGACGCGGGGATCGGTTATTCGTCGAAATCGCGGGCGCTGTGCGAAACGTTCGCCGCCGAGCGCGGCCTGACCTTGCAGGTGGCCGGCGTGGAGCAGGAGTACGGGGCGTCGATTCCCGAGGCGGCCCGCCGCTCGATGCGCGGCCGGCGCAAACCCTGCTCGGTCTGCGGCCTGGTCAAACGCCACATCATGAACCGCATCTGCCGCGATCAGGGGTACACCGCCCTGGCCACCGGGCACAACCTCGACGACGAGGCGGCGGTGCTGTTCCACAACGCTATGACCTGGGCCGGAGGATATTTGGCCCGCCAGGCGCCCGTGTTGGCGGCCACCCGTTCGGGCCTGGCGCGCAAGGTCAAGCCTTTCTGCCGGATCTACGAACGCGAGACGGCCGCCTATGCGCTGATGAGCAAGATCGAATACATCTACGAGGAGTGCCCGTTTTCGGAGGGCTCATCGACGCTGTACTACAAGGACATCCTCAACCGGATCGAGGAAGACCGGCCGGGGGCCAAGCTGCAGTTCTACCTTTCCTTCCTGCAGGCCAAGGAGAAGGGGCTGTTTGCCCCGGACGCGGCGGGGGAAGCCGAGCTGCACGATTGCCCGCAGTGCGGCCAGCCGACCTCGGCGCCGGAAAAGTGCACCTTCTGCAGACTGTGGGAGCGCCTCGCCCCTGCAGGGACAATGGGGTGAGGAGGGAAAGGGAGATCATGAAACCGAACCGGTACTTTCCGCTCGTCACCGCCGTGTTCGTTACCGCGCTGATCGTCTCCAACATCGTCGCGGTCAAGCAGATCCAGATCGGCCCGTTCAAACTCACGGCGGCGCTGCTGATCTTTTCGGTTTCCTATATCTTCGGCGACGTGCTCACCGAAGTCTACGGCTACGCCAAGGCCCGCCAGGTGATCTGGATCGGGTTCGGGTGCAATTTGCTGGCGGTGACGGCGTTCATCACGGCCGGGATGCTGCCGCCGTCCTCCACCTGGGCGCTGCCCGGGTTCGAATCGCCGGAGGCTTCGCAAACCGCATACGGGGCCATCCTCGGCTATACGCCGCTTATCCTCCTGGCCTCCTTCGCCGCCTACCTGACGGGGGAGTTCCTCAACTCCTTTGTGATGGCCAAGATGAAGATCTGGACCGGCGGGCGCTGGCTGTGGACCCGGACGATCGGTTCGACCCTGGTGGCGCAGGTGGCCGATACGGGGATCTTCGTCGGGATCATCGCCCTGGGCGGATTGGTCGCGCCCGGCGACGTGCTGGCGATCGTCCTCGGCGAGTGGCTCTCGAAGGTCGCCTACGAGGTGCTGGCCACGCCGGTCACCTACCGGGTGGTGAATTGGTTGAAGCGCCAGGAGCAGGAAGACTATTACGACCGGGATACGAATTTCACGCCGTTTAAGTACTAGACCGTCGACCATCCCTGCCCCCGAGTGTTTTTCTCGGGGTGACGATCGACAAGCGACCATCGAGGGCCGGTTATGAATAGAGGCGGGAGAAAATTCACGGGTATCGTATTACTGTTAATGCTGTGGCTTCCGGCCGGATGCGAAGGCTATGGATCGACTGCGATCGCCCCAGAATGCACACTAACGGTACGACCTTCAGCGACGGTGACAAACGCTCACACGCCGACAATGGATATTTCGCCGACGTGGACGCCCGCGGCCGAAGAACCGGAGTGGGAACGCCTTCGCGCGGGTTTGGAACGGCGGACGATCCTGGTGACCGGCGCGGCCTTGGAGGTGTATGAAACCGTCACCGCTGTCCGGATCGATCCGCAATATTTCTTCTTCGACGTCGCCTACGATCCGCTGGGCATGGATCTCGAGGCCTGGCAGCGGGAGAGCGGGGCGGATGTGGTCGTCAACGGGGGCTATTTCCGGATGGGGCAGGACATCTTCCTGCCGGACGGGTTGATCGTGGTGGGCGGCAAGCCGATGGGGGAAAGCTACGGCGAATACGCGGGGATGTTCGCCGTCGGCGAAGGCGGCCCTGAACTGCGCCGGCTGAGCGAGCGCCCGTACGATCCGCGGGAGCCGCTGCGGGCGGCGCTGCAATCCTTCCCGATCCTGATCCGGCCCGGCGGATCGGCCGGATTTCCCGAATCGGCCGACGATGGCATCGCCGCCCGGCGGACGGTGATCGGCCAGGACCGGCAGGGAAGGATTCTGTTCCTGCTCGCCGACCGCGGGCATTTCACCCTGCGCGCCCTGAGCCTGTTCCTGGAATCCTCCGGCCTCGGCCTGGATATCGCGATGAACCTCGACGGCGGACCCTCGAGCGGGATGCTGATCCGGCAGCCTTTGGAAATCCTCCCCGCCCGCTATATCCTGCCGATCGTCATCACGGCGACCGCGAAGTGACGGCCGGAATCCCGCTGCGCCGGCGGGCGATGTAGCCTTCCACCGCCAGAAGGATCAGGGCCAGCCAGATGATGACGAAGCCGGTCAGCCGTTCGGCGCTGAGCGGCTCGCCGAAAACCAGCACGCCGGTCAGGAAGGAGAGGGTCGGCGTGATGTACTGTAGCACCCCCACCATGAAGAGCGTGATGCGCCGCGTGGCGGCGGCGAACAGCAGCAGGGGCACGATGGTGACCGCGCCCGCGCCGACCAGCAGAAGATCGGATTCCGCACCCGCGTGCCCGAACGCGCCCTGGCCCGCGCCCTCGGAAATGAAAAGGATCGCCAGCGCCGGGAGGAAGAGGATCGCCGTCTCCAGCGTCAACCCGTGCAGCGCGTCGAGCGGAGCCGTCTTCTTGATAAATCCGTACATCCCGAAGGAAAAGGCGACCGTCAACCCGATCCAGGGGAAGCTCCCGTACACGAAGGTCAGGTAGAGCACGCCGGCCGCCGCCAGGCAGACCGGGATCCATTGGAACGGGCGCAGCCGTTCGCGCAGGATCACCACCCCCAGCAGCATGCTGAACAGCGGGTTGATGAAATACCCCAGGCTGGTTTCCACGATGTAGCCGGCGTTGACCGCCCACACGTAGGTCAGCCAGTTGGCCGAGAGGAACACGGCCGCGGCGGCATAGATGAGCACCGTTCGCAGCGAGGCGATTTCCTTGCGGAACGTTTTTCCCTCACGGCGGAGGAACAACATCAGGAGCAGCAGCGGAAACGACCACAAGATCCGGTGGCCGAGCAGTTGCAGCGCCGGGACGTGCTGCAGTTGTTTCCAATACAGGGGGAAGAACCCCCACATCAGATTGGCGGCGACGCCGAACCAGAATCCTCTGTCCACAATATCCTTTCCTTACCCGGGGGCGCGATGCCCCGGGCGGCAGGAAGTTATTTTTCTTCCACGCTGGCGATTTTGTCGGCCATCGTCTGGCCGCGGTCGGTGCGGGTGTTGATTTTGAGCGTGGAAAAAATCCGCGGCGCCCCCTTCCGGTGCACGGCTTCGTGGCAGCGCTTGACGGCCGCCATCACCGCATCCCAATCCCCTTCCAAATTCGTGCCGTTGGCGTGCAGCTCGGCCTTCACCCCCGAACGGCGGAGGACCCTTCCGCATTCCGCGACGTACGGCGAGAGCGAGACGCCGACGCCGATCGGCACGAGCGTGAACTCGGCGATGACTTTCATGCGAACCTCCAAAAGATCCTGAACCGCAAAGAACGCAAAGGACGCAAAGAAAACCTTTTTTACCGCAGATTCGCAGAGAACGCAAAGAAAAAAACCAATTTTAAAGGTTATTCATCATGCGGATGATTCCGCTTTTTACCAACGGCACGTTCCAGTTGATTAAGTATCCCGATCGGATATCCCGCAATCGCAAATACGTAAGCAATTGGGCTTTGTGTATCGCTAATATTTTTTCTACGGATTGGTTTTCGATGATGATGGATTGCAGGACACTCATATCCAGTCGACATCCGGCGTTTATTTTCAGGCCCCCGTATCGCACGGGCAGGTTGACTTCTGATTCCACGCGCAGTCCGCGCTGTTGCAATTCGTATTTCAGGCATGCCTGATATGCGGATTCGAGTAAACCCGGTCCCGGCGCACGATGGACGTTAATCGAAGAATCGATGATCTCCGCGCCGATTTGGAGTAACTCCATCGTCTCCCCCTTTTTCTCTCTGCGCCTCTGCGGTGTAAGATTTTACCCCAAGGCCACGTCCAGCACCATCATCAGCGCAAAGCCCAGCATGGCGCCGACCGTGGAGGGATCGGTGTCTTTATCGCATTGCGATTCCGGGATCAGTTCCTCGACCACGACGTAGATCATCGCGCCGGCGGCGAAGGCCAGGGCGTAGGGCAGCAGCGGCCGGACCAGCAGGACAGCGACCGCGCCGAGCACAGCGGCGATCGGTTCCACCACGCCGGAAAGCTGTCCGTACCAGAAGGCGCGCAGCGGCGTAAACCCTTCGCGGCGCAGCGGAATCGACACGGCGGCTCCTTCCGGAAAGTTCTGCAGCCCGATACCGAGCGCCAGCGCGACGGCTCCGGCCAATGAAGCGGCGGGCAATCCGGCGGCCACCGCGCCGAAGGCTACGCCAACCGCCAGACCTTCGGGGATGTTGTGCAAGGTGATCGCCATGACGAGCAGGACCGAGCGGTGCCAGGAGGTGGGAATGCCTTCGGCCTGTTCGATCGGCATGCCGAGGTGCAGGTGGGGCAGGATGCGGTCCACCAGCCATAGAAAGGCGCCGCCCAGCAGGAAGCCGGCGGCGGCGGGAATCCATTCCGGAAGCGGGCCTTCGGCCGCCATCTCCAGCGCCGGCGCGAGCAGCGACCAGAAAGAGGCCGCGATCATCACCCCGGCTGCGAACCCCAGCATGGCGTTGAGCAGCCGGCGGTTCACCGTGCGGAAGAGGAAGACCATCGCGGCCCCCAGCGCGGTGACGAACCAGGTGAACAGTGTGCCCAGCAGGGCTTGCAGGATCGGTGAAAGCGAAGCGAACCATTCCATGGTATTACTCCCAGAAAATTTTACCGCAAAGGTGCAGAGGCCGCGGAGGTGATGAAGAAAAAATCCAAAACAAAAAAGACTCTGCGTACTCCGCGCCTCTGCGGTGAAAGG
>JBJYXS010000052.1:0-1813 GCA_046260075.1 Anaerolineales bacterium
TTGGCGGAATTCGGCTGCGACGAAAAACCGGTCTGGGTCGGCGACGCGTTCAGCATGTCGGCCCTGGTGGGTTACGGCGGCCGGCCGGCCTGGCCGGCCACATCGGAGAACGTCGACCGGGTCGTCGAGACGCTGAGGCGGATCGCCGATCCGAACGCCACGGGATACGGTGAAGCTCAAGCCTGGCTCTACGAGTTGATGGCGGGCGGCCTGGTAAAGAAGATCGCCGTCTCCGCCGGCGAGGGATTGATCGGGATCAACATCGGCAACCTGGAAGATTGGAAGACGGGAATCCCCGTGGCCGACGCCCAGGGCGTTCCCCTCGTCGGCACCTCGATGTTCATGGGCATGATGGATACGAAGGTCACTTCGCGGATATCCGGTGAAGGGCTGCCCAACTACCGGTCTCCGGGGCCGCCGCGGCCGGCCTTCTTCGCCCTCCGGTTGGCGCATGAGAAGATCGCCGGATTTGCATCGGTGGAGAAGATGGAGCTGGAAGACGGCGTGTGGGGATACCGTTTCGACCGCCCGTCCGGCCCGCTGTGGGTGATGTGGTACGACGACGGCGCGCTGCACTTCCCGGGCGAAACCCCTCCGGAGATCGCGGTGGAGTTCCCCTTCCCCGACCCTCATGCCCGAATTACGCGGACGCCGGTGGAAATCGGAGTGGAGACGCCGGAATCGCGGACTCTCGATTCCGCGGACGGAGTCCTTTCACTGACCCTCGGCGCGACGCCTTTATTTGTGGAAGTGGAACCGGGGTAATCCGCCGCCCGACCGGATGGCGTGCTGATACGAGTCCCCGTCTGTTTACCTTGTGGCGCGCCGCCGGGAAATCTCCGGCAGACAAACGCCCAAGGCGAGATGCATGTACAATGAATCGGCCTTTTCCCGATCGCCCGGCCGGTTCGTCCGCCGCCGCGTTGACGTTGCGAAAACCGCCGGGATGCCTGATCCGATCGCATATATCGCGGTCCCGGAAAAAGGGTGCCGATATCGTGAGCAGCCGCGAACGCATTCAAAAAGCCCTGACTCACCAAACGCCCGACAGGATCCCCGTCGACTTCGGCGGGAGCACCGTAACGGGTGCGCATGTCGCCTGCGTGCAGGCGCTGCGGGATCACTTCGGTTTGGAACGGCGCCCGGTGCGGGTGATCGAGCCGCACCAGATGCTGGGGGAGATTGCCGACGATCTGGCCGAGGTGTTGGGAATCGACAGCGCGGGATTGTATCCCCGCGAGACGCTGTTCGGCTTTCCCAACGACGGATGGCGGGAATATCGGACGCCGTGGGGCCAGGAGGTGTTGGTCCCCGGACAATTCCGGACCGCGGAGGACGGCGACGGCGCTTTGCTGATCTACCCCCAAGGGGATACCGCCGCTCCGCCGAGCGCCCGCATGCCGGCCGGCGGATTTTCTTTCCACACGATCGACCGCCGGACGCCCGTCGACGAAGAACATCTCCGCGTGGAAGACAACCTGGAGGAATTCACCCCGGTCTCCGAAGCGGCGCTTGGATATTATGCCGCCCAAGCACGGCGCCTGAAGGCGAAGGGCCGGGGCGTCCTGGCCGCCTTCAACGGCACCGCCTTTGGCGACGAGGTGATGGTGCCCGCCCCGTTCCTCAGACATCCCAAGGGAATTCGCGATATCGAAGAATGGTACGCTTCGACGTTGACCCGCCGGGATCACCTGCATGAGATATTCGCCCGCCAGTGCGATATTGCCGTGAAGAATCTGGGCCGGATTCGCACCGCCCTCGGCGATGCCGCAGATGCGGTGTTCCTTTGCGGCACCGATTTCGGCACCCAGCG
>JBJYXS010000053.1:0-1852 GCA_046260075.1 Anaerolineales bacterium
CCTCCCGATCAAACCGTCAAGCTGATCTTCATCCACCACTCCTGCGGTGAAAACTGGCTGGCGGATTGGAGCGGCGGATTGGGCGAGGCGCTGCGCGACAACCACTACTTCGTCAGCGACACCAATTACGGATGGGGCCCGGAGGATTCCATGCTGGGCGGCGCCATCGGCGATTTCACCGATATCGGACATTGGTGGAACTGGTTCCTCGGCCCCTCGAGCGGGGAGATCCTGGGAGCGTTATACGATGAGAGCGAGCAATACTCAGAATACTCCCGGCTCTCCGGCGATCCCGGCGGCGAGAACGACATCGTGATGTTTAAATCCTGCTTCCCCAACTCCGCGCTGGAAGGGAATCCCGGCGACGGGCCGACGACGGGCTCCAACCCCCTGCAGAGCATGGATTGCGGCTCCAACGACCACACGGTCGGGAACGCGAAGCGGATCTACATGGATCTGCTGGGATACTTCGGCGAACACACCGACAAGCTGTTCGTCGCGATCACGGCCCCGCCCCTGCTGGATACCGATTCCGAACAGGCGGCCAATGTACGGGCCTTCAACACCTGGCTGGTGGAGGAATGGCTCGACTCCTACCCGCATGCCAACGTGGCCGTGTTCGATTTCTACAACGTGCTGACCTCGAACGGCGGCGACCCGAACACCAACGACCTGGGCGCCGAGGGCGGCAACCATCACCGCATCCGCGGCGGCATCCTGGAATACACCACCGATCAGGGCGGCAACACGGCGGCCTACGCCGAAGACGACGACAGCCATCCCACCCCCGCCGGTAACCAGAAGGCCACCGGCGAATTCGTGCCGCTGTTGAACTACTTCTTCCACCGCTGGCGCGGCTGATGGAACACCCCATCCGCCGCCCGGCAATCCCGATGGGCGACTTCCGACCTCTGCTCCCCCTACTGGGCGCGGCCCTGATGGCATGCAACATCTGGGGCCTTGCATCCCCCGTTCCGACGCCGACCGATCGGGCCGAGGACGCCGTTTCCGGAAAGCGGTGCGGCGACGGCGTATGCGACGGTCCGGAGACCGCCGATACCTGCCCGGCGGATTGTTCGGCCGCGCCGGCCGGGGAGATCTCCCCCGGAACCGAAGAGAACACGTTCTGGATGGTCAACCCCGCCAGCGGCGCACAGCTGTACATCGTCGTCACCTATCCTGAAAGCGGTTCGCCCCGCCCGCTGCCCGCGGTCGTCCTCATCCCCGGCGGGCTGGGAACCAAGGAGCCCCTGAACGGCACCGAACCCGATGCGGCCAGCCTGGCGGCGGCGGGTTATGCGGCGATCCAGTTCGATGCCGACGGCCGGGGGGCCAGCCAGGGGGAGGAGGATTACAACGGGTTCATCCATCAGGACGGATTGGCGGCGCTGATCCTCGCCGCCGGCCAATTACCGGGGGTGGACCCGGACCGGCTGGGCGTGATCTCGCGTTCTTACGGTGTGACGATGGCGGCCGGTGCGCTGGGACGCCATCCGGAATTACCGGTGCGGTTCTACATCGATTGGGAGGGGCCGGCCGACCGCGACGACACGACCGTCGGCTGCGGCGATGAAAACATCACCGGCAACTGGCCCTCGTGCACGGACGAAGCCTTCTGGGCGCAACGCGAAGCGGTGCGTTTCATCGGCGCGCTGCGGACCTCCTACCTGCGCATCCAATCCGCGAGCGACCACGTGCAAACCACCAATGCCCACGCGGTCGACATGGTCAACGCCGCGGTGCAGGGCGGCGTTCCGTGGGTGCGGCTCAACGACGGACCGGTAAATAGAACCTATGATCCGGCCGACCCGCCCGAGATGCTCCCGGATACGGCCGACCGCAACATGTCCGA
>JBJYXS010000053.1:1952-10318 GCA_046260075.1 Anaerolineales bacterium
CTGGTCAACGCCGATTCCATGCTGCTTTCGCCCGCGGTCTACCAAAACGCCCTGGTCCGCGAACGGATCTACGAACGGCTGCCCTCCCTGGCCGCCGAACAAATTCACATGAGCATGCATCCTCCCGGGGAAGGCATCACCTGGGAAAGCGGAGGCAATCCGCTTCAATATGCCGGGCCGGAAGCGCAAAGCTGCGCGATGGACGCCCTGGGGGAACCGACCTTCCGCGACATCCTCGGCGGACTGCGCCCCCCCACGGAGGTGGAGATCGCCCAAATGGCGGATTGCGGCGTGGGCTCGTCGCCGGACGGCGAGGGCGGACCGCCGGAATTTTTCAAGGTGCTGACGATCGACCAGTGGGGATTGATCCTGCGCACCCTGCTGCCGGCGGATTGGCTGCAGGGACAGGCGGAAAGCGTGCTCAACCAAGCGTTCGAGCTCCTAGGCACTCCGGGCGAGCCGCTCCGCCTTGTCATCGACATGCGGGAGTTCAAGGACCGCCTTACCGGCCCGGCCGGAACCGACGCGGTGCTGCAGGTCATCCAGGCCCTTCCGCCCTGCGATCCCGGCTACGTCCCCGACCCCTCCAATCCCGAGAACCTCCTGGAATGCCGGCCGCCGGACGAATTGATGCCCCTGGTTAAATCCGAAATTCCCCCGGCTCTGGAGGAAGTTGCCGAGCAGATTCCGGACGAAATGGATCTTTTGGAAGAGGCGCGCAATTCCGGCGCTCTCAGCCTTGAGGGCCTCGATCTCCCCGCCGGACCGCGGCAACTGCTGCAGGCCGGACGAACTATCGTACGGCTGAGTCCGATCCTATGCATTGTGATCCTGTTCCTCGTGACCCTGCTGGTGGTCCGTTCGTGGCGCAGCTTTTTCCGCTGGTGGGGGATGCCGATCCTGGCGGCCGGCATAGCCGTCGTCGTTACCGCGATCGTCATCTGGTTGGGCTTGGACGTGTTGATCTCGATCGGCCGGGAAAATCTCCCGGACACCATCTCCACAGGGCTGTTCGACACCGGAGCGGGCATACTGGTCTTCATCGCCCACCGGTACGCGCTGGTAACCGGCGGCGAGGGCATCTTGCTCGGGTTCATCGGCCTGGGGTTGGTCCTGGTGTCGTTTTTCATCGGCCGGCGCAAGCGCGGGCAACCGGCCGCCGCCCCGCCGCCTGCTCCCCCGCCTCCGGCGCCTCCGCCCATTCAAGACGACACGCCGCGGCGGAGCGGGATATTCGGATAAACCCTCATCCCAACCATCTCCCGGTAAATGCCGGGAGATGGTTTTTTTACTCGGATTATTCCAGCACCGTCTCTCCCACGCCGGATCCGCGCGGCGGCCGCGCAGGATATCGGCCGTTTTATGTTGGACGATACCCAACAGCCAGGCGATCACCCTGCCGCGGCGGCGGAAAGCGGCCGCCCCTTCCCAGACGGCGATCAGGCTCTCCTGAACCGCATCCTCGGCCGCATGCCGGTCGCCGAGGATTCCGCAGGCATGGGCAAATAAGCGGCGGCCATAGCGGCGGATCAATTCCCGCAGCGAATCCTCATCCCGGCGGGTAATTCCGGCCAGCAGTTGGAGATCCTGATCTTCAGACGACATCCGCACGCCTTTTCCGGCGAACCGCCGCTGCGGTTCGAAACCGAGGGGCTCGGCGGGGATTATTCAAGAGGGTAAAATCATCATATGTGTTCCGATGGTGCAGTAATACGTCGGAATGGGCGGCGGAAAGGTTCATTTTTCATGGAATCCATAAGGGAAGGCGGAATGCACAACATCAGCGTGCGGGAAGCCGATTTCGACGATGCGCCGGCTGTCGTCGCACGGATACGGGAGATGGCGCAGGAGGATGGCGCAAGCACTCCGATTACGGAGGCGTACGCCGAAAATTGTCGTATGTATCCGGGAAGCGGCATTCTGCTGGCGGAGGCGGAAGGGCGGTGCGTCGGCTTGTTGCATTACTCCCTGCGCGCCAATCTGTACCACGCCTCCCCGGCCTGTCTCATCGAACTGCTGTACGTGAAGCGCGGCGAACGCGGCCGCGGCGCTGGCGGCGCGTTGGTGGATGCCGTCACGGCAAAGGCCGAAGCCTTCGGGTGCGCGGAAATATCCGTCTCGGTGACGCCCGACAACGCCGGGGCGGTCCGCTTCCACCGCCGGTACGGGTTGACCGAAGAAGCATGGTTGCCGGAAAGACGTTTTTTGCGCACCCAAGAAGGAGCATCCTGATGGAAAAACGGCCGGGCACAACGATCGCACTCCGCGCGTCGGTTGCGCTTGCCGCCGCATGGCTCACGGCAAGCTGCGCAACGGCTCCGCAGGCGGCATCCGCTCCGGGTGCGGGCGAACCGCTCACCCTGCAGGAGACTTCGTGGACGGATTTCGAGATTACGGATTTCACCGCCGTTCATTCGCCCATTCCGGGCGACGACGAGGGGCACCTGATCTTCGGCGCGATCCCCATCTCCGCCCCGGAGGAAGGCTTGGCGCCGGAACTGGCCGCCTTTCTCGGACGGTGGGAAGGCTACGATTACTCCCCGCCCGTCAGGAAGGACAGCAAGGGCGTGCTGGTCATCCAGGAAATTTCGGAACATGGCGGCAAGGCCTGCCTGTGGGCCGGCACCAATCTCCAATATCCCTTCTGGATCAAGGAAATCCGTTTCCGCGTGATCCGCTTCGGCGGATCCCCGGTCATCGAGTGGCAGGCCGACCTAAGCGGCGCGCCGGGCGGCACGGGGATGACCGCTCCCATCCGGCTGGGGTACGATCCCGAAACCGGGGAATTGCGCGGCGGCGTCAACGTTCCGTCGTCCGGCGTGCTCTACGGCGCATTCCGGCTTTCGCGCGCCGAAACCTTCCCCGTGTACCCGGACTACGCCCGTTATCTGGCCGGAAAAGGGATCGAAACCCATCTGCACGATACCACCCGCCTGCGGTATTTCGGCGCAGGGTACATGATCTACCTCCCCGAAGGATATTCGGACGATCCGGGAAAGGACTGGCCGTTGATGTTCTTCCTGCACGGATCCGGCGACCGGGGCGACAACATCTACCTGATCGCCAAGGCCAGCCCGTTCCTGATGATCCGCGAACAGGGACCGCTGCCGTTCATCATCGCCGCCCCGCTGTTGAAGCAAACCCGCCAATTTGCCTACTTTCCGGAACCCTATCTGGAGGGCGTGCTGGATGAGATCCTCTCGGATTACCGCGTGGACCGTTCGCGGATCTACCTGACGGGGCTCAGCTTGGGCGGAGAGGCGGCATACCGTCTCGCGCTCCACCGTCCCGAGCTCTTCGCCGCCGTCTCGCCGCTGGCCGGGTTCAACCCGGAGTTTTCTCCCGAAGCGCTGCAGGGCGGCTACTATCCCTTCGCCCTCCCCTTGGACCGCCTCAAGGGAATCCCGGTCTGGTCGATCAGCGGCGCCGACGATACGGTGGTGTCGTTGTCATTGGTGCGGTCGACGGTGGAAGCATTCCGCGCCGCCGGCGTTGATATCCGCCTGACCATCCTGGAAGGCCACGATCACGATGTATGGACGGACACATACGCCGACCCGGAATACTACGATTGGTTCCTGCAGTTCCGGAAGCTCTGATCCGCGTTCGCCGCCGTCCATTCCGCGGGTATTCCGCCCGGAACCGCCGATTCGCTTTTTTACGATCGCTTAAGGCAACTCCTGTTTGGGACTTCGTTACAATCAGTAATACACATTCGTCTCCTCCCGTTCCGGGACGGCAAAGGTGTCCTTCGATGAAGAAATCCACGCTGGCGAAACTGACCGACCGCCGGAATCTCCTGGTCCTCACCTATGCCCCGGCCGGGCTCGGCCACCTGCGGATCACCGACGCGCTCTACGACGGGCTGCCGAAATCGGTGGTCCCGGTCGTTCTGGGAAGCCTGGATAAATCCATCCAGACCATCCACCGGCTCACCAGCATCCATCCGCTGGGCCGGGCGGCCTTCGAGTGGCTGCAAACCGGGCCGTTCGCCGCACAGGCCAACCGGTTGTATCGATATCAGCTGCGGCTGAACACCGGCGATCTCTACGGCGAATTCTGCCGCCTGATCGAAGAGCGGTTCGACCCGCTCCGCAAGATCCTGGTGGTCTCCACCCATTTCGGGTTGGCGCATAAACTGGCCGTGATCAAGGAAAAAATACAGCAGGAGAAAAACGTTCGGGTGGTGCTGGTGGTATTCGTCTCCGACGACACCTTCCAGCACATATGGTACGTGGACGGGGCGGACCTGCTGGTGGTGGCCAGCAACCACATCAAACGCCAATACGCCGACTACGGCCGGCGGCTGGGCAAACCCGTGCGGATCGAGGTGATCTCCTACCCGCTGAACCCGCTGCGGGGCAAACCGCTCAAAGTCCGCGAAATGGCGGACAAGAAAAGGCAGCTGAACCCGAAGGGGAAGAACCCGATCCGCGTTGCGATCCCGATCTCCGGCGCAGCGGTCGGCATGCTCTACTTCTCCCACCTTACGGCGGCCCTGCATGCGAAATCCAAGCGCTTCCATTTCTACATCGTCTCCAAGGAAGCCCCGTTCACCAGGGCCTTCCTCTCGGAAATGCGGAGCAAACTGTACGTCGAATTGCACGTCGGGAAGGAGGACCGGGAAACCGTCGACCTCTACGATAACCTGCTGGATCAGGAGGTGGTTTCGCTGGAGGTGACCAAGCCCAGCGAGCAAGCCTTCAAGGCCTTGCTGGGAACACAGACGCGGGGAGGCGTGATCCTGCTGTTCGCCGAGCCGGTGGGCAGCCAGGAAGTCGACAACCTGGATTTCCTCGAGCGGCACGGATTGATTCCCTCCCGGGAAGCCAATCGTCGGTTATGGGAATTGGCGAGGAACGGCGCGGATGTGGATCCCGCCGTGCGCAAACGGTTGTTCGCCGAATCCCGCACCTGGCGCGGCGTCCGGTTGCCGAAGGGCTCCCAACGCTCGGCGGATTTCATCGGATGGATGCTGGACACCGGTTTGCTGGGGGAGATGATCGTCAACAACCGGAGCATCACGGTCCGCGACGGAAGGAAGATCATCCGCGGGGCCAAGGGCGTGGAGGAGTTTTGGGATCTGGCCGTATCGGTTAAGTAGACCGAAACGGAACGATGCAACTTTTTCCGGTAAACGCACAGACCATGGACGATGGACCATTTACCATCGCCATTTTTATTCCCGATGGTGTATCTCAGGCAGGAAAATTGTGATCCACCTAATGGTCCAGATCAGCCCCTCCGGAAGAGGCTGATTTTTTAAATGACGTACCGATCCACAGACCACGGTCTATAGTCTACGGTCGATGGTCGATTGTCGCATTCACCACATCCCCCGCCAGCACCGTCCGGGCCGAACCATCCTTCAGGCGCAGGATCAGCGCTCCCGACTCGTCCACCGTTTCCGCGTGCCCGGCGATCTCCCCCTTCGGCAATACAACCCGCACCCGTTTCCCCAGCGTATCCAGCGCGGCCGCCCATTCCTCCCGCAGCGATTCGCCGCGGAGGATCCCGGCGTAGCGTTCCTCTATCTCCTCCAGCACGGCGCGCAGCAGTGCGGAACGGGGCTGCGCCCGGCCCAGCTCGAGCCGGATGCTGGTGGCTTCGGGAGGGATTTCGTCGACCGCCCGCGGATCGAAGTTCACATTCAGCCCCACCCCGACGATCACAAAGGCCAGCTTCGGCCCCTCCATTCCCAATTCGCACAGGATACCGCCGGTCTTCTTGCCCCCGATCAGGACGTCGTTGGGCCATTTAAGCCGTGCGGGCAGGCCGGTTTCGCGTCGGATTCCTTCCATCGCGCCGAGCGACGCGGCCATCACCGCCTGTGCGGCGCGAGCCGGTTCGAGCGGCGGGCGAAGGAGGATCGAGAACAGAAGGCTGCTGGAACGGGGAGCCTGCCAGGTCCGGCCCAACCGCCCGCGGCCTGCGCGCTGAAAATCCGTTATCACCAGCGCGCCTTCCGGTTCGCCGGAAAGCGCCAGAGCGCGGGCCGCGTCGTTGGTCGATTCGCATTCGGGCAGGAACACGACATTGCGGCGAAGCGGTCCGCCGCCGAGGGTTGCCGGGTTGATGGGATCGCCGGGGGAAAGATTATTCATTCGCAGAACGTCATTCCGAGGGTGCCGGTTCGCTCCGCGCCGCCTGCATCAATTCGTCGGCATGATCGGCCAGGCTGCCCAGCACGCCGTTGATGAACCGCGGCGCACTGTCGGACCCGAACAGCTTGGCCAACTCGACCGCCTCATTGATCGCCACCCGCAGGGGCGTAATCCCGCCGGCGGTGAATTCCCACAATGCGATGCGCAGTATATTCCGCTCGACGACTGCGATTTGCTCGACCGGCCACTCGGGCGCAAACCGCGCGATCCAACGGTCGAGCCGCTCGCGTTCCCTTAAAACGCCGAAGACCAGCTCGCGGGCGAACGCATGCTGGCCTTCGGGAAGCTGTGCATCTTCTTCGCGCTGGGAGAGCACCGTTCCCGGCTCGTGTTTGGTGCAATCCAATTCGTAAAGTGCCTGCAGCGCGACCATGCGCGCTTTGCGCCGTGCCTTCATGGTAACGAGCGTCCTGAATAATTATCCCTCACTGCGGCGGAGGAGGTTCGACATCCTCGATATGAACGATGATATCCCCGGCCCGCAGGCCGATGATTTCGGTGATCGCCCGGCTGACTTCGAGCTGGACCTTGCGGGCCAGCTCCTGCACGTCGATATCGGATTGCACGACAAGGAAGAGCTCGGTGGACACCGTGTCGTCCGCGGTCGTCAACCGCACCCCGCGCGAGGCGCCCAGCCGGAACAGCTCATTCACCCCGCCCGGCACCCGGCTCATCCGCAGCACTCCCGGCACACTGAGGGCCGCGAGCTTGGCCACGGTGATGAGCACGCCGGGCGCGACGAAAATTTTTCCGGAGGGGCGTTCGGATTCCATGGTCACCTCACATCATCATCATGCCGCCGTCGACGGACAGTACGTGACCGGTGACGTAGGCCGCCTCGTCGGCGGCGAGAAACTCCACGGCATAGGCGATTTCATCGGTTGTTCCCCAGCGCCCGACCGGGATCATCTTCATCATGAATTCCTTGAGGTCGGCGGGTAAATCCTGGGTCAGCGGGGTCGGAATGAACCCCGGGGCCACGGCGTTGACTGTGATGCCGCGCGACGCCACCTCGCGCGCCAGGGCTTTGGTGAAGCCGATCAACCCGGCCTTGGAGGCCGAGTAGTTGGTCTGTCCGGCCTGTCCGGCCAGACCCGAAACCGAGGCCATGTTGACGATCCGGCCGTAGCGGGCTTTCATCATCGACCGGACGACGGCCTTCGAGCAGTTCCAGGCGCCCTTGAGGTTAATGTTGATGACCTTGTCCCAATCGGCCTCGTCCATGCGCATGATGAGATTATCGCGCGTTATGCCGGCGTTGTTGACCAGGATGTCGATCCGGCCCATTTCGGCGAGCGCCTTTTGGATCATCTCGGCCGCGCTTTTGGTCGACGAAACGTCGGCCTGGATCGCAATCGCCTTCCGCCCGGTGGCGGCGGCGACTTCCTTGGCGGACGCCTGGGCTTTTTCCAACTGAATATCGGCGATGACGATGTTCACCCCGGCCTTGGCCAGCCGGTCGACGATCGCCCGCCCGATGCTTTGGGCTCCTCCGGTCACCACAGCGACGCGGTCGGGTGCAAAGGTCATGATTTCCTCCTGCCTGCTTCTCCCAGGATATGATCTCCTCAGCGGTGGAATCCGCCGAGGGAATTATACTCCCAACACAGAGCGGATTTGTTCCGGGGTGCCGGCCGCCACGCTGCGGGCCTGCGGATCGATCCGCTTGATCAGGCCGGTCAACACGTCTTTGTTTCCCAATTCGATGAATGTCTCTGCGCCCATGGCCCGCATGGCGCGGACCGATTCCACCCAGCGCACCGGCGAGGTCAGCTGCGCGGTCGCCTCCTCGCGGAGTTCCGCCGCGGTCTGCAGCGGCCGCGCCGTGACATTGCCGATCAGGGGAAGCAGGGGATCGGTGAACCGGGCCGCGTCCACGGCTTTACCGAACCGGCCGGCCGCGTCGCTCATCAGGACGGAGTGCGATCCGATGCTGACGTTCAGACGGATGGCGCGCCGGGCTCCATGTTCCAGCGCCAGGGCCATTGCGCGTTGCAGCGCCTCCACCTCCCCGGAAATAACTACTTGGCCGGGGCAGTTGTCGTTGGCGATATGGACGATGCCTTCGGTTTCCTCCGCCGCCCGGGCGCAAACCGCCTTCAGGGCATCGACGTCGAGGTTGAGAATGGCCGCCATGCCGCCGGGCCGGCTCTCGCCCGCATCGCGCATCACCCGTCCGCGCTCCCGCGTCAGGCGCACGGC
>JBJYXS010000054.1:0-3515 GCA_046260075.1 Anaerolineales bacterium
CCGTCGGTTTGGAGATCCGGGCATCGCATTGCACGGTGCGCGGTCTCTCGCTGATCGGATTTGTCGGCGATTGGAACGGGGATTTGGGGGCGCTGTTCATCCGGAAGGGAAGCCATAACGTCGTCGAAAAGAACCATATCGGCATCGCCCCGGTATCCGTTCCGGCGCCGAATACGATCGGCGTGCGCGCCGCCGGCGACAACCAGACCGTGCGCGCGAACGTCCTTTCCAACAACGACCTGGCCGTCCATATAATGGACGGCGCCGGCGCGATAACCATCGCGGAGAACATGATCGGAACCGATCCGTCGGGCAGCTCCGCCGTGCCGAACGCGTTCGGCATCCGGGTGGAGGAAAACACCCAGAGTGTCGACATCGGCGGCCCGGGAAAGGGAAACGTGATATCCGGCAACTCGGCGGGCGCCGTCTCGATCAACGGAGTGGAACATGTCATTCAGGGGAACGTGATCGGAATGGACGCCGCCGGCACGGCGGCCCTCCCGAACCATGAGGGAATCGACATCTGCGGACAGGCCGAGGGATTCCAAATCGGCGGGACGGGCGCGGGCGAAGGGAACCTGATCTCCGGGAACATCGACATGGGGATCTTCGTTGGCAGCGGCCGTCACAACATCCAGGGCAACAAGATCGGCGTCGATGTGACCGGCACGCAGGCCTTCGGCAACCTCGACGGAATCGTCCTCAGCTCATGTTCCATCGGCGGTGTAGCCTACGCCTCCCACGACGTCGTCGTGGGAGGGAAGATGGGCAGCGGCGCGGAGAACGTGATCTCGGGCAATATCTCCTTCGGCATTTCCATCCTCACCGACGATCACGTCGTCCAGGGGAATTACATCGGAACGGACGGGACAGGCACGGCCGCCGTTCCGACCCTTCATGGAGTAGGGGTAGACATCACCGGAAACAACAACCTGATCGGAGGGGCGGAAAGCGGCCGCGGCAATGTGATTTCGGGGAACGATCGGGGGGTCGTGCTTTTGGACGACGACAATCAGGTGATCGGGAACCGGATCGGAACCGACCGGACCGGCGGGATCGCCCTGGGGAACGGCGTCGGCGTGCTAATCTTCAGCAGCAACAACCTTGTGGGAAGCGGCGCGCCCGGGGCGGGCAACATCATCTCCGGGAACGAAGTCGGTGTGGCCGTGGAAGCGGGGCAGCAGAATTCCATACTGGGGAATCGAATCGGCACCGACGCCGGCGGAACGGCGGGCGTGCCGAACCAAGTCGGAATCGCCCTCGGATTGGATTACGACTATCAGCCGCAGGATACGGTCGTCGGCGCTGCGGGATCCGGCAACCAGATTGCGTGGAACGATCAATGTGGGATCCTGTTTTCGGAAAACGTGTTCTCCGCCGAAGTCGCCGGTAACGTGATCCATCATAACGGCGGATCGCCCGGCGGGTTGTGCGGCGGCCAGGGGATTGCATTGGTCGGAACGTACCAATCAGTGGAACGCATCACCATCACCCGCAACAGCATTTTCCAAAACGGGGGGTTGGGCATCGAACTGATCGGGAGTCTGGCGAACCAATCCATCGATCCGCCGATCCTGGCCCTGGCCGGCAGTGCGACCTTGGAGGGATCGCATGCATGCGCCGGCTGCAAGGTGGAGGTGTTCCTGGCGGATCCGGACCCCACGGGATTCGGGGAAGGAAAGACCTTTCTTGCGGAGACCACCACCGGAACCGACGGTTCGTTTTCGGTCTCCGTTTCGGGATACGGTCCGGAGGATTACTTCACGGCAACGGTTACGATGCTCCAAAGTACCTCCGAGTTTTCGGGGAACGTCCGCGGCCCCTCCCAGGTGCTCATTTGCCTCGTGTGGCTGCAGATCCCCATCCTGGTCATTGTCGGCGGTGTATGCGGGGCGGCGTTCGGGCGCCGTTTCGGCCGGCGGGTGGTTCCGTGGATTGCGGTCGGAATCGCGATGGGGGCGGTTTTGGGGGGGCTGGTGGCGGTTCTCTCCCATGTCCTGTCGCACCCGCCTTCACCTTCGGCCGGGCCGGAGACGGAGTTCTCCACGCCGCCGATTTGCTCTTCCTTCCTCGATTCATCCCTCACCGGTCCGCCGGATGGTTCCCCGTTTCCTTCCGGAACGGATGTGCTCATCGAAGGGATTCCGGCATCCGCGGATTCGGATGTCCGCATCCGGTGGAGCCTGACGGTCGAAGGGCCGGACGGCGTCACCGCCGAGCGGACGTTCGAAGGTTCTTTCGGAATCCGGTTATCGGAGCTTGGATTTGATCCGTCCGTGTTGGGTGTGTACCGTTGGTGGCTGTCCGGCGACCAATGGGATCCGGATTCCGACGAATGGATTCCGTTGTGCCGGGGACGGTTGGGCAGGACCTTCTCCGTAAAACCTGCCCGGGCGCTTGCGCAACCGGCTTTTCTCGGCCTGTGGAATGCGGAACCGGAGGGTGATAACACTGCCGGATCTTCCGCCCGGATTCAGAACATCGCCAATTGCCGCAGCGGGCCGGGCACGGATTACCGCATCGTCTCCGTTCTCCCGAAGGGTGCCGTTTATCCGATCGACGGAAGGGTTGCGGACGGATTGTGGTGGCGAATCCAACTGCCGGGAGGGCTTGGGCGCTGTTGGGTCGCCGATGAAAATGTGGATGTCGAAGGAGACGCCGGGGATGTCGAAGCGGTCGAACCCCCGCCGATCGGCTGTTGGGTGTACACGGGCGGCGAGACGGCCTTTGGCGGAAAGGAATGCGTGGTTCCTTGCCCGAAAGGCGCCGAGCCCGGCGGGGTCTGCGAACCGTAGGGGTCAAAACCGTCTTTGGCAAGGGAAAAAGCCGCCTTCAACGAGAACGCGTAGAGATGGAAAGCAATTGTGGCCGCGATCGCCGATCGCGGCTACAATATTTTCCTGCCGTGGATTACAGCGAAGGAAGGTTCCTTCGGATTCGTATGAAAGGAGGTATCGTGCGCTTTTGTTTCGGTAGTCCGCCCGCGGCGCCGCCGGAAACCGGCGCGATCCCCGGGCATCCCATCCGTCAACCCGGCCGGTGGACGGGCTCGGTGCTGGCTGCGTCGGCGGGATTGCTCTGTATGTCGGTTCCGGTGTCCGTCTTCATTCTGCATTCGGCGTTTCATCCGGAAGGATATCCCGCATCGACCATCGAGAAGCCGCCCATTCCATGGGGCGGCATCGTGGTAGTGATGATTCTGAGCGTCCTGGCTCACGAACTCCTGCACGCAGTCCTGCATCCGGATTCCGGCCTTTCGGATTCAACGGTTTTCTTTGTGCAATGGACGAGGTTGCGGTTCGGTGTTTACTATGAGGGCCGCATCCCGCGCGCGCGGTGGCTGGCCATGCGCCTGTTGCCGATGGCCGTGTTGACGTTCCTGCCCGTGTTTTTCTACTTCCTGGTATTCCCGTGGATGACTTTCGTCCTCGAAACGTACTTGGTCATCCTGATCCTGACCAACAGTCTGGGATCGGGCGGGGATCTGGTCGCCGCGGCCATCGTCTTGCGGCAGG
>JBJYXS010000055.1:0-7354 GCA_046260075.1 Anaerolineales bacterium
CCTTGATCTTGCCCAGGAACGCCGAGCGGATGATGCAGCCGCCGCGCCACATCAGCGCGATTCCCCCGTAATTGAGCTTCCAACCGTGTTCCTCCGCCGCATCGCGCATCAGCATGTATCCCTGGGTGTAGGAGATAATCTTCGAGGCGTAGACGGCTTCCTCCAAATCACCGAGGAAAGCCTGGGTGTCGCCGGGTATCTTCGGCTTCGGCCCGGAAAGGACCTGCGAAGCGGCGACGCGTTCCTCCTTCAGCGCCGAGAGCGACCGGCTAAGCACGGCTTCGACGATCATCGTCAGCGGGATGCCCTGGTCGAGTGCGGATATGCTGGTCCACTTGCCGGTGCCCTTCTGACCGGCGGCGTCGAGGATCTTGTCGAGCAGCGGCTGCCCGTCGGAATCCTTGCGGGCCAGGATGTCGGCGGTGATTTCGATAAGGTAGGAATCCAGTTTTCCCGTGTTCCAGTTGGCCATCACCTGGTGCATCGCGCCGGCGTTCATGCCCAGCCCTTCGCGCATCAGGTGATACGCTTCGCTGATCAGCTGCATGTCGCCGTATTCGATTCCGTTGTGGACCATCTTGACGTAATGCCCGGCGCCGTTCTCGCCCACCCAGTCGCAGCATGGATCCTCCCCGCCGTCGGGCCGCTTCACCTTGGCGGCGATCGCCTGGAAGATCGGCTTGACGTGCGGCCAGGCCGCCGGCGATCCGCCGGGCATGATCGACGGTCCGAAACGGGCCCCTTCCTCGCCGCCGGAAACCCCGGTGCCGACAAACAGCAGTCCCTTGGATTCGACGTAGGCGGTGCGGCGGATGCTGTCGTTGAAGTTCGAGTTCCCGCCGTCGATGATGATGTCGCCCGGCTCGAGGTGCTCCAGGAGCTGTTCGATCACCGAATCCACCGGGGAGCCGGCCTTGATCATCAGCATCACCCGGCGCGGACGTTTCAGCGCCGCCGTCAGCTCCGCGATCGAGTGCGCGCCGATCACTTTCCTGCCGCTGGCGCCCTCGCGAAGGAAAGCGTCCGTGACGGCGGCCGTGCGGTTATAGACCGCAACGGTAAAGCCGTGGTCGTCCATGTTCAACACCAGGTTCTGGCCCATCACGGCTAGGCCGATCAGGCCGATATCTGCTTGGCTCATGTGATGATTCCTTTCCCGAGTTGAATGACTTCGTCGGGTGGTTTGAGGTCGGGGCGGATCTTCCATAGGGAATCTTCTACTCCGACCTCAACCCGCCTTACGATGAGTTCACGTTTTCAGTCGATAGAGCATCTCGCCCGCTTTGGGCACGACGAGGATCCCTTCCGCCTCGCGTCCTTGCCACTCGCTCACTTCGATCCGCGCCGGATCGAGGTAGCCGAGGTTGATCCGCCGGCAGCGCTCTTCCGGGATGCCGGTCGCCAGCGTCACCCGGATGCGCGGATTCTCGATCCCCGTCGCCGGATCATAGGTCCCCATGCCCCGGAGGTGCGTGGAATGGGCCAGCACGCCGCCGGGATACTCCTTGAATCGCTCCCATTGTTTGGTGAAGTAATCCCGGCAATGGTAGCCGATCTCGTCGATCAGTGCGCCGTAGGTGAAGCTCACTTCACGGACGTGGGGCGCGTAGATGACGACCTCGCCGCCGTCGGCCACCACCGGTTCCATCTTGTACATCCCCTTGGCCGCCGTCCACAGGTCGTCGTACATCTCGGGCATGATCGAGAGCACCCGCTGCAGCGGCTTCTCCACATATCGGATGTGAACCTGCGCCGAAAGCAGTGCGGCGGCTTCCCAGGCTTCCTCCGGCGGGCCGCAATATATACCCGCCACGCCCGATTCGCGCACCACCAGCGCCAGGCAGGCCTTCGGTACCTCGACCATCCGCGCCGCGCGATCGATCACCGCTCGCACCGGGGTATACCCGGAGCCGATGATCCGGAAGCTGGTGAGGAGAGCGCCCAGCCAGTGGGTAAAGTTGATGATTTCCGCCCCGGCGATTCCGGGAAAGAAGTATTTGTTCCCGCCGGAAAAGCCGACCACCTCGTGGGGGAATACCGGCCCGCAGACGATCAGCCGGTCGTAATCGAAGATCCGTTTGTTCAGCGACACCGGCACGTCGCGCGCCAGAAGCCCGCCGGAGATCCGGCCGAGTTCGTCGGCCGGGATCGTCCCCAGCGCGGCGAACGTATCCGGGTCTTTCCATTCATGGTTGAAAATCCGCGAATTCCCGGTGCGGCCGCCGCGGACTTCGCGGCCGACCAGCCGGGAGAGTTGGTCGTCGGACATCGGCTGGTGGGTGCCCAGGGCCACCAGGTAATCCAATGCGGCCGCCCGCGGGCCGGCCAATTCGGCCAGGAAGTTAAACACCTTGGGCATGGGCATCGACCGCGTGCCGTCGGGGATGACGACCAGCACGCGCCGGCCGTCGAGGGGCAGCGCGGCCAGCCCTTCGCGGAGCGTCGAACGGATTTCCGCGTCGGTGAGATCGCGATCGGGGTATCCGCAACCGGTGACCATGTCCGTTTGTGCTGTCCTCCCTATACGCCGCTGAAGGCGGAAAATCCGCCGTCGATGGGGATGACGACGCCGGTGACGAAGGACGCGGCCGGCGAGAGCAGCCAGACCACGGCCCCGACGAGATCTTCCGGATCGCCGAAGCGCTGCATCGGCGTGTGTGCCAGGATCGTTTTTCCGCGCGGGCTGAGTTCCCCGCTGGCCGGATCGGTCAGCAGGTAACGGTTCTGCTCGGTCAGGAAGAAGCCGGGCGCGATGGCATTGACCCGGATCGCGGGGTTATATTCCTGCGCCAGGTGCACCGCCAGCCACTGGGTGAAGTTGCTCACCGCCGCCTTGGCGGCCGAGTAGGCCGGAATGCGGGTCAGAGGCCGGAAGGCGTTCATCGAAGAAATGTTGAGGATGACTCCCTCGCCGGCTTCCGCCATCGCCTTGCCGAACACCTGGCTGGGCAGCAGCGTGCCGAGCAGGTTCAGGTCGATCACCATCCGCACGGCGTCCGCGGGCAGGTCGAAGAAAGACAGCGAGGGCGATGTGGAAGCCTCTTTCTTGTTGCCGCCGGCTCCGTTGATCAGGATGTCGATCCGGCCGAACCGCGAACGGATTTCGTCACAGGCCGCCTGCAGCGAAGCGGCGTCCAGCACGTCGCCCTGAAAAGCGACGGCTTGGCCGCCCTCGGCGGTGATCCCGGCGGCCGTCCGTTCCGCGGCGTCCTGAGCCAGGTCGAGCACCGCCACGCGAACCCCCCGGCGGGCCAGGGTGCGGGAGAGAGTCGAACACAACACGCCTGCGCCGCCGGTGACGACCGCAACGCGTCCGGATATATCGAATAAGGATTTCTTTTCGGGCTTCATGGATTCTCCAGATTAGAACCGGTAGGCCTGCTTGGCCAAACGGTAGGCGGCGTCCAGGCACATGTCTTCGGCGTCGGAGCGGTCGATGATGCCGCGCACCACCAATCCCGCAAGCCAATTGGCGTCTACCCGCCGGGCGAGGTCGTGCCGGGCTGGAATCGACGGGAAGGCGCGCGTGTCGTCGATGAAGCCGACGGTGTTGTAGAGCCCGGCGGTTTCGGTGACATACTCGCGGTAGCGCGTCATGCCGTTCAGGCTGTCGTGGAACCACCAGGCCGGCCCGAGTTTGACGCTCGGGTAGTGTCCGGCCAGCGGCGCCAGTTCCCGCGAATAGGTGGATTCGTCGAGAGTGAACAGGATCAGGGTCAGCCGCGGGTCGTTTCCGTAGCGGGCCAGCAGCGGGCGAAGGCTCTCGGTGAACTCGCCCCGGAGGGGGATATCGGCCCCGGTGTTCGGACCGAAACGTTCGAAAATCATGGGATTGTGATTGCGCAGCGCGCCGATATGCAGCTGCATCACAAGGCCGTCCTCGATGCTCATGCGGGCCATTTCCATGATCAGGTGCCCGATGAACCGCGTCGCGTCGTAGGACGAGGCTTCGCCTTTCAGCCCGCGCTGGAAGATCGTTTCCGCCTCGGAATCCGCCAGCAGGGCGGTATAGGCGGTCTGAGCGGCTTGGTCGGTGGCCGTGGCGCCCATCGACCGGAAAAATGCCCGCCGGTTCTCCAATCCACGGATCAAATCGCGGCAGGAAGCAATCTCGAATCCGCACAGGGCGCCGAGGGCTTCGAGGTTCGCCTTCCACTCCGGCGCGCCGATTTGGGCGACGTCGTCCGGCCGGAAGGTGGGGATGACCCGACCGTTCCAGCCCGATTCCCGCAGGGCCTTATGGTGCGGCAGCGGATCGCAGGCGCCGTCGGTCGTGGCCAGCACTTCGATGTTGAACTGCCCGAACAACCGGCGCGGGCGGAACGCGGGATCGGCCAGCCGTTCGGCGATCTGATCGTACACGGCTTGAGCCGATTCGCCCGTCAATTTGACACTGACGCCGAAGACCGACGCCAGTTCGTGTTTCAGCCACATACCGGTCGGCGTGCCGCGGAAGAGGTGGAAATGCTCGGCGAAGATCTGCCAGATTTTCCGGTGGTCCGTTTCCACCGGGCCGCCGTCCCGCCGCGCGATCCCCAGCCTTTCCAATGGAACGTGCTGCGAATACAGCATGCGGTAGACGTAATGATCGGGGATAATTAGCAGATCGGCGGGCGTGCCGAAGGAATACGACGGATCGGCGAACATCCTCGGATCCACGTGCCCGTGCGG
This sequence comes from Anaerolineales bacterium, assembly GCA_046260075.1. GTDB lineage: Bacteria > Chloroflexota > Anaerolineae > Anaerolineales > RBG-16-64-43 > JAFGKK01. The sequence goes on from JBJYXS010000055.1 coordinate 4,672, forward strand.
GCAGAGCAGGGGCAGGCCGGCCGTCTGCGCATACAATTCCACGGCGACGTCCTTCTGGCGCGCGTCCGGGCCGAAATACCGATCGTCGGGCAGATGGAGTTCCGCATGAGGGGTCATGGCATGTTTCGTCCCGCAGCTGCCGCTCAAGAACCGGAACGGACGGCTTGCACCAGCGCGTCGATGTTCTCGGCCGGAGTCTCCGGCGAGACTCCGCCGCCGACCGAGAGGATGAATCCACCGCCGCCGCCGGCCTTTTCCAGGCATGCGTGCGCGCTGCGGAGAACATCCTCCGGTGTGCCGCGGACCGCCACGTCGAGCGGCGGCACGTTGCCCATCAGAGCCACGCGGTGGCCCATTATGGCTTTGATCTCCGCCGCATCCATTTCATGGCTGAAGTTAAACACGTCGAAGTTGGCATCGGCCAACGATTCGGCCAGATGCGGGCAGGGCGTATCGTTGTGGTAAATGCGGATCAGGCCGTCGAATTCGTCGAAGATCCGCCGCAACCGGGGATGCACGACGGCCTGGTAGTGTTCCGCGGACACCATACCCACCACGTCGTCCAGCAGCAGGATGGCTTCCGGCCGGCGGAGGGTGTTCAGCTGGGCGTGGAGGAAGCGGATGATGGTCGTGGTCACGGTATCCAGGAGAGCGGAGACTTTTTCGGGGTTCAGCGCCACTTCCATCAGCAGCGGGGTGATGCCGGACAGCCACGAAGCCACCGTCATCGGGCCGCGGGCGGCCACCGCGTGAATTCCCAAACCCTCCGCCGCCAGCCGTTCCTCCATCACCTGGTACATCCGCAGCACCAGCGGCATCAATCCGTCCTCTTGGGGGTCGGCCGGTTGCAGATCGGACCAAAAATCCAAATTATCGGAAAGCGGCTCGATCGATGGCGGTCGGTCGGCGTAAAAACGGATCCGGGCGCCGTGGGCCGACGGTTCGGCGGCCATGCCGTATTCCACCCAGAATCCGGGAATCCATGCCACATCCGGGAAGCGTGTCAACAGGCTTCGGTTGATCTCCAGCCATTTCTCCGGAAAGAGGAAATAATCGCGGGTGTCGATCCCGGCGTACCCGGGCAACCATGGGCTGTCGACGATCAGGGCGACCGGAGTGGGGGAAGGATTTCCCCGGCCGGCGGCCGTTTTAAAATTTTCCCAGGGTGTGCTCATTGAACAGACCTCCAAGGCAGGATCTCCACCGGCGGCCGGCGGACCGGTCGTCGCGGAGGATGTACATCACGGCGCGCTGGCGCGGACGACCAGCTGCGGTTGCAGGACGATCTCTTTGCGGCCTTTGGCGGATCCGCGGATTTGGTCGAGGAGCAATCGCATGGCCTGGGCGCCGAGTTCGTAACGCGGCGCGCGGCAGGTGGTCAGGGAAGGCGTGACCAGCGCCGCAAGGGGAATATCGTCGTATCCGCAGACGGCCGTATCGTGGGGTATGTTCCGTCCCAATTCGGCGCAGGCCTGCAGCGCTCCCACGGCGACCAGGTCGTTGTAGCAGAATATCGCGGTCAGTTCCGGACGATCGCTCAGCAACTGCCGGGCGGCAGCCTGTCCGCCCACGACCGTCGGCGGGCAGGGAGCGACCCAGGATTCCTGAAACGGGACGCCCGCCTTCTCCATCGTCCGGCGGTATCCCTTCTCCCGGTCGTTTCCGCTGCGCGACGCGGGAGGGCCGGCCAGAAATCCGATCGCCCGGTGCCCCCGCTGCAGCAGGTGGCGGACGGCCAGCCGGCCCCCCAACACGTCATCGAGTCGAACGGCGCCGACGGTCCGGGCGTTTTCGCCCTTCGGAATCTGCCGGTTAATTAATACGACCGCCGGATGTCGTTCGACGATGCTGTTCAGCCGCTTGGCCTCCAACCGGCTGAACAGCACAATCCCGTCGACCCGCTTTTCCTCCAGCGAGTAGGCGACGGTCAACTCACGCTGCGGATCCTCTTCGGTATTGCACAGGTAGATGTTGTAGCCTTCGGCGCCGGCCACATGTTCGGCACCCAGGGCGACGTCCGCAAAAAACGGATTGGATACGTCCGGGATCACCAGGCCGATAGCGCCCGATTGCCGGGTGACAAGACTCCGGGCTATACCGCTCGGCCGGTAGTGCATGCGGTCGATGATCTGTTGCACGCGGCGGCGGGTGGCGGGACTGACGTCCTCCTTCTGGTTGATCACCCGGGAGACGGTCATGACCGAGACGCCCGCCTTGCGGGCGATATCCGCTACAGTGACTTTTCGTGCCATGGCTTATGCCGTTAACGTTACCGTTAACGATAACGATATTATACCGGAACGGAGCACAGAGTCAACCGGAGGTCCGTTTGCGGACGGTCGGTGTTGCGGAGGACATCATTTGTTGCTGAATGGGGAAATCCGGGAGCCGGGCCGGCGGGGAGGATTCCGGAAGGAAGATATGTATCGCGAATTCAGGCCGATGCGCCGAATATTCGGGCGATCCGGTCAACTGCGGATCGGACTTCCTCCGAAACGGGAGTGTCGAATTCCATTTGCTTGGATTGGATGCCGAGGATGGCCACCCGGCAACCCAACTCCGATTCCAGATAGGCACTGAATCCGCCCATCGGAAAGGTGTGGGTGCCGGGGGAGTCCCCCTCCAATTGGCCGGGATCGATCCAGCGCACAGAGCCGGGCGGTTCACCCAATTCGGCCGCATC
>JBJYXS010000056.1:0-3345 GCA_046260075.1 Anaerolineales bacterium
CGAACGCCCAGCGCGCGAACTTCACCACCACGTACTCGCCGGAGGGGGTGTACTTCTCCAGCGTCCCGTCGCGCCAATAGGGGATCTCGTCGAGCGTGAGCCCGCTGGCGAGCTGGGAGGAGATCAGCGCGATCGGGAAGCCGGTCGCCTTGGAGGCCAATGCCGAGGAGCGCGAGGTGCGCGGGTTGATTTCGATCACCACCACCCGGCCGGTCTTCGGATCGTGGGCGAATTGGATGTTGGTACCGCCGATGACCCGGATCGCTTCGACGATATCGTAGGACCACTGCTGCAGCCGTCGTTGCAGTTCGGGGGAGATGGTGAGCATCGGGGCGGTGCAGTAGGAATCGCCCGTGTGCACGCCCATCGCATCCACATTTTCGATGAAACACACGGTGATCATCTGATTCTTGGAATCGCGCACCACTTCGAGCTCCAGCTCTTCCCATCCGAGGACCGACTCTTCGATCAGGACCTGGCCGATCCGGCTGGCCGCGATGCCGCGGCTGGCCACCACGCGCAATTCCTCGATGTTGTAGACCAGACCGCCGCCGGTTCCGCCGAGGGTGTAGGCGGGGCGGATGACCACCGGGTAGCCCAGCCGCTCGGCGACTTTTTCCGCTTCTTCCACGTTGTAGACCGCTTCGCTTTCGGGCATCGGAATGCCGAGCGAGCGCATCGTTTCCTTGAACGCCACCCGGTCCTCGCCGCGCTCGATCGCGTCGATATCGACTCCGATCACCTTCACCCCGTACCGTTCAAGTATGCCCTGTTTGGCCAGTTCCGACGCCAGGTTCAAGCCCGTCTGGCCGCCGAGATTGGGAAGGAGCGCATCCGGACGCTCCTTGGCGATGATTTCGGTAAGGCTGAGCACGTTGAGCGGTTCGACGTACGTGGAATCCGCCATGCCCGGATCGGTCATGATGGTGGCCGGGTTGGAATTCACCAGGACGATTTGATACCCCAGCCCGCGCAAGGCCTTGCAGGCCTGGGTTCCGGAATAGTCGAACTCGCAGGCCTGCCCGATGACGATCGGGCCGGATCCGATGATCAGTACCTTGTGCACATCCTCTCGTTTTGGCATGGTCCGCTCCGGGGTGGTGGGATGAAGGAGTGCCGGACAGCGGGCAGGCGGGGAGGCGCGGGAATCCGGTGGGGATCCCTGCGGCGTTCCAAGGAAGATTCCATTGGAACGTGCGGAGGATTCCGAATGAACGGCGATCCGGACGAAGCCGGCGTCCGCTTCCCCGCCAACACCCGGATAGCGGCCTCCAAGGATTTTGCTTCGTCCGGGCCGAATTATACCGGGGATCGGGCCGATCCCGGCCTCCCATCCGTGTTCTCCCCATGCCGCAGTGGGAAGGGGCCGGAGTCGCCGGTTATCCTCCATTAAAAGGAAGCGCGGGGATAGGGCGGCTTGTCATCCCGCGCCGAAAAATCACCCGGTCACGGGCGGGGAGCGGGGATGCGTTCGGATTACAATAACCGCATGGCAAGACATCGGAAGGGATATCGCATCGCATTGCGCACGCCGTTCCTGCCCGTTGCGGCGGCGGTGCTGCTGGTGGTGCAGCTCCTCTCGCCGAACCGGGTTTGGGTGGCGCTGTTGATCGGCCTGGGCGGCGTGTGGCTGATGTGCGGATTATGGGCCCGGTCCCTGGCGGCGCACCTTTCCCTGGTGCGCGAAGTCCGGTTCGGCTGGGCGCACGTCGGCGACCTGTTGGAAGAGCGTTTCACGCTGGAGAACAACGGTTGGGCGCCCGGCGTTTGGGTGGAAGTGATCGACCGGTCGACTATGCCTTCGTATGATCCGAGCCGGGTGAGCGGGGTGAACCGTTTTTCCGAGACGCGCTGGCAGACAAGGGGTTTTTGCATGCGGCGCGGCCTGTACATGCTCGGACCCACCGCGATCGCCTGCCGGGATCCGTTCGGCATCTACCAGGTGGAGAAGGAATACCCCGCCTGCTCTGCGATGGCGGTGATGCCGCCGGTACTGCCGCTGCCGGCGATCGAAATCGCCCCGGGCGGAAGGGCCGGGGACGGGCGCTCGCGGACGGGCGCGCCGGAACAAACCGTGGACGCGGCCGGAGTCCGCGATTACATCCCGGGCGACAGCCTGCGCTGGATTCATTGGCGGACGACGGCCCGCACGGGCTCGTTGCACGTGCGGCTGTTCGACGGCAAGCCGATCGGGGATTGGTGGATCTTCCTCGACATGGACCGCGCGGTCCAGGCGGGGGAGGGCGAACATTCCACCGAGGAACACGCCGTGGTGCTGGCTGCTTCGCTGGCCCACCGGGGGATCCGCGAAGGGCGCGCGGTCGGCCTGGTGGCGCAGGGTGAGCGCGAACTGTGCTGGATGGCGCCCCGCGAGGGCGAATCCCAGATGTGGGAGATCCTGCGCGCCCTGGCGATGATCTCGCCCGCCGATAGGGAGCTGGGCGATTTGCTGCGCCAACTCCAGCCGCGCGAAACCGCGCGCTCCAGCCTGATCCTGATCACGCCGGCGACCGACGGCCGGTGGCTGGAACCGTTGCTCCTGCTCATGCGGCGCGGGATTCAACCGACCGTCCTCCTGCTCGATCCGCTCACCTACGGCGGCCACACCCCGCCGGCGCAGCTCTCGGACCGGTTGACGGAGTGCGGGATTTCGCAATACGTCATCGCCCGCGATCTGCTCGACCGTCCGGAACTGCATCCGCGTGCGCCCGATGGGATCCGTTGGAAGGTAACCCCCCGCGGCAGGGCGATCATCACCGAGCCGGTCGACCTTTCCTGGAAGGAGCTGACGTGAAGGAGCTGGCTGAGCGGATGCGGGAACGGTTCACCGGCCGCGGGATGCTGATGTTTGCGCTGACGGCGGCGGTCCTGGCGGCGATTGCGTCGTGGATCGTTCCGCTCGTCTCCCGGACGGATTCCTTCCTGTTCCTCACGGCGGTTCTGGCCGGCTTGGCGGTGGGATGGGTTGTGGGCCGGTTGCCGTTGCCGCCCTGGGCTGCCGGCGCAGCCGTCTCTGCGCTGGGGATGGATTACCTGCTGTTTACCATCTCCCGGTCGGATATCCCGCTGCGAAGCTGGATCGGCAACGCCGCCGCGGGGTTCCTCAACCTGCTTCCGCAGTTCCGTGATCCGTTTTTCGACGCGGGTCCGTGGTGGGCGGATACGCAGCGTCTGCTGTTGGGCCCCGTGACGGTTGTCGTTCGGTTCGGCGATTGGGTGCGGATCACCGCAAAGGGAGGGGAGTTCACCGATCCGGCGGCTGTGGCTCTGCTGTGGAGTGTGCTCTTGTGCCTGGCGGGTTCGTTTGCGGGGTGGGTCATCTCCGCCCGCGGCAGGCCGCTGGCC
>JBJYXS010000057.1:0-5670 GCA_046260075.1 Anaerolineales bacterium
GCCTCGCGGCTCTCGGGCATCAACATCAAGCTTACGATGTTCCAGGTCTTCGTGCTGATGGGATTCCTGTGCGGCGTGGCCGGGGTCGTCATGGCCTCCTACGTCGGCTACGGAACGATCGCCGCCGGCACGGGGTACGAGCTGTACGTGATCGCCGGCTGCATCCTGGGCGGCACCTCGACCCTCGGCGGCGTGGGCACGATCTTCGGCGCGATGGTCGGCGCGTTGATCATGGCCAGCGTGACCAACGGCCTGCAGATCATGAACGTTCCCTCGTCCTGGCAGTACGTCGTCAACGGGCTGGTGCTGGTTATCGCCGTGTACGCCGACGTGTACTTCAAGAAGAACAAGTAAGCGCGTCCGTTTCGGCAAGTACGGCGGGGCGTCCGGCCCCGTCCGGTTTTTCCGAGGTATAATCCATCGGCCGCCGAAAGGCGGCCGGTGAGACCTTTCTGCTTCAGGAGGATGTCATGTCAGATTATTCGCCCAAACCCGAGCACAAGTTCACCTTCGGTCTTTGGACGGTGGGAAACGTCGGACGGGACCCGTTCGGCGACCCGACCCGCGAAAAGAAATCACCGGTGGAATTGGTGAACCTGCTGGCCGAAGTCGGCGCCTATGGGGTCAACTTCCACGACAACGACCTGGTGCCGATCGACGCCACCGCCGCCGAGCGCGATAAAATCGTCGCCGAATTCAAGGACGCGCTTAAAAAAACAGGCCTCGTCGTCCCGATGGCGACCACCAACCTGTTCGGCGATCCGGCCTTCAAGGACGGCGCCTTCACCGCCAACGACCCGAAAGTCCGCGCCTATGCGCTGCAGAAGACAATGGCCTCGATCGACTTGGGCGTGGAACTCGGGGCGAAGATCTATGTGTTCTGGGGCGGCCGCGAGGGCACCGAGAGCGACGCCACCAAGGATCCGGCCACCGCGATCAAGCGCAACCGCGAGGCGATGAACTTCCTGTGCGAATACGTAAAAGACAAGAAATATGATCTGAAATTCGCCCTGGAAGCCAAGCCCAACGAGCCGCGGGCGGACATCTACAACTCCACCACCGGCCACATGCTGGGCTTCATCGCCACCCTCGACCATCCCGAAATGGTCGGGGTCAATCCCGAAGTCGCCCACGAGCACATGGCGGGAATCAACTTCCTGCACGGCGTGGCGCAAGCCTGGGAGGCGGGCAAGCTCTTCCACATCGACCTCAACGACCAGTATCCGGGACGCTACGACCAGGATCTGCGGTTCGGATCGCGCGATCCGAAGGCGGCCTTCTTCCTGGTGAAATTCCTGGAAGACGTCAAGTACGCCGGCAGCCGGCACTTCGACGCCCACGCCTATCGCACGGAAGATTACGAAGGCGTCAAGGACTTCGCCCGCGGCTGCATGCGGACTTACCTGATCCTTAAGGAAAAAGCGGCCCAGTGGAACGCCGATAAGGAGATCCAGGCCCTGGTGAAAGAGATCAACGCCGACGACGGATCGCTGAAATCCTTTACCGGCAAATACACGGCGGCGAAGGCCGACGGTCTGAAGAAGCAGTCCTTCGACCGGGTCGCTTTGGGCAAGCGCGGTCTGAAGTACGAGCGGATGGACCAGCTGACCATCGATCTTCTGCTCGGCACACGCTGAGGCGGAGCTTTTCGGCGCGGCCGAAGATCCGCAATAACAAATGGGAGTGTCCATTGGGTAACGCACAAACCAAGCCCGTGTATCTCGATGCTTCCCGTTCGATTTCCATCCGGCTGAGCGATTTGCTCAGCCGGATGACGATCGAGGAGAAGCTCTCGCAACTGACATCGTACTGGTACCACGATCTCCTGCAGGGCGAGCAGCTTTCCGCCGAGCGGATGAAGATGCTGCTGGGAAACGGAATCGGGCAGATTTCCCGGGTGGGCGGATCCAGCACGCTGACGCCGCTCGGCGTGGCCCGCGCGGGCAACAGCGTCCAGCATTTCCTGAAGGAACGCACGCGCCTGGGAATTCCCGCCGTCCTCCACGAGGAATGCTGTTCGGGATACATGGGATTGGGCGGAACGATCTATCCGCAGATGATCGGGCTGGCCAGCACATGGGATCCGGACTTGGTGGAGCGTTTGGCGGCGGAAATCCGGCGCCAGCTCCTGGCGGTCGGAGCCCGGCAGGGATTGGCGCCCGGATTGGATGTCGCCGTCGATCCGCGCTGGGGGCGGACCGAGGAATCCTTCGGCGAGGATCCGTTGCTGGTGTCGCAGTTCGGCATGGCGTATATCCGCGGCCTGCAGGGAGACGATGAGGCCGGCGGCCTGATGGCCACGGGGAAGCACTTCATCGGGCACAGCCGTTCCTCCGGCGGATTGAATTGCGCCCCGGTGCACCTGGGACCGCGCACCTTGCGCGAGGAGACCCTGATGCCGTTCCAGGCCGCCGTGTCGGAAGCGGGCATCCGTTCGATGATGAACGCCTACGTCGAATTGGACGGCGAAGTGGTGGCGGCGTCGCGGCCGATCATGACCGATCTGTTGCGCGGCGAACTCGGCTTCCAGGGACTGGTGGTATCCGACTACGACGCCATCGCCATGCTCCGAACGTATCACCGCGTCGCCTCCGACGACCGGCAGGCCGCCGTGATGGCCCTGCGGGCCGGGATCGGATTGGAACTGCCGACCCGCATATGCTACGGCGAACCGCTCCGGACGGCGCTGGATGCCGGTGAAATCACCATGGAGGATATCGATGCCGAAGTCCGGCGGATTTTGCAATCCAAGTTCGCCCTCGGGTTGTTTGAATCCCCCTTTGTCGATGAAGGGACCGTGGCGGAATCCTTCGAAACGGCGGAGCAGCGTGCGTTGGCCCGGACGGCGGCGGCGCGCAGCCTGGTCCTCCTGAAAAACGACGGCGCCCTGCCGTTGGGCAAAGTGAAGACCTTGGCCGTGATCGGGCCGAACGCCGACGCGGCCCGCAACCTGGCCGGCGATTACTCATACCTATCGGACGTGGAGATGATGCTCCACGCGCCCATTCCCGCCCTGCAATTCCTGAAGGAGGTGGATGAGAAGTACCTGAAAGAGCATTCCGTAGAGATCCCCTCGATCCTCGAGGCGATCCGCACAAAGGCGGGAAAAGAAATCCGGATCCTGCATGCGTGGGGATGCCCGATCGCCGGAGAAGACCGGTCCGGCATGCAGGAAGCGGCTGCCGCCGCCGGCCGGGCGGATGCCGTCATCCTCGTCCTGGGCGACAAGCCCGGAATGGCGTGGGATTGCACCAGCGGGGAATTCCGGGACCGCACGCGGCTCTCCCTGCCGGGTGTACAGGAGGAACTGGTCAAAACGGTCATCGAAGCGGCCGGCGGAAAGCCGGTGATCGCGGTGTTGGTCAACGGGCGGCCGCTGGCCGTCCCTTGGCTGCACCAGCATGCTTCCGCAATCCTGGAGGCTTGGATTCCGGGCGAAGAAGGAGCGGCGGCTGTGGCGGATGCCCTGTTCGGCGACGTCAACCCGGGGGGAAAATTGCCGATTACCGTCCCGCGGTCGGTCGGCCAGGTACCGATCACTTACCGCCGCAAACCTTCGGGCGGCCGCTCGTTCTTTTATGAATATTACATGGATTCCCCGAACACCCCGTTGTATCCGTTCGGACACGGGCTGAGTTATACCGCCTTTGCCTACTCCGACCTCAGCATCGCCGCACAGGAGATGACGGCCGGCGGAACGGTGGATATCGTCCTGCAGGTCGCCAATGTCGGGAAAACCGCCGGCGACGAGGTGGTCCAATTGTATGTATGCGATGAACTGGCATCGGTTCCCCGGCCGGTCATGGAACTCAAGGGGTTCCACCGGTTGACCCTTTCGCCCGGCGAATCGCGCACCGTAACCTTTCACCTGCCGGTGAACCTGCTGGCGTTCTACGACGAGAATTTGGATCTGGTCGTCGAACCGGGCAACATCCAGGTAATGGTCGGCAGTTCGGCGGACGATATCCGCCTGCGGGGCGCCTTCGAGATAGCGGGGGCCGGAAAGACGAAAATCGACAGGCGCCTGTTCCGGTGCCCGGTTTCCACCGCATAGGGCCGGACCGGATGCGCCCTTCCGTCTGCCGGCATAGGCCCTGCGCCGGAAGGAAACCCCACGCGGCTCCTTTTACGGAATAATGTACAATGAACGGACCGTGGCGGCGCCCGGGATCGGTGGTATGCGCATCTCCCGAGGTAAACAGGCGCATCGTCGGCGGATTTTCATCGAATGATGACAAAGAAAGGAATCCGATCCATGAATACCTACCTCCTGTTCGGCAAGTACTCGATTGATGCCTTGAAGAAAATCAGCGCCCGTCGGACGGCAGGCGCCGCCAAGTTGATCAAGAAATACGGAGGCGAACTGCGTTCCGGATACGCGCTGTTGGGGGATATCGACATCGTTCTGGTGGCGGATTTTCCGGATAATGCCAAAGCGATGAAGGCTTCCGTCGAATTGAGTAAGATGCTGGGGATCGGCTTCACCACCGCTCCGGCGGTGAGCGTGGAATATTTCGACAGCATGATGAAATGATATCCGCCGAAGGCGGAAAGAAGGGTTCGGAGAAGGATCCGGCCTACATGGATCGGTGGTAGCATGGGCGCCGGAACACGAGACCTTCCCGGTTCGGCGCCCCGCGCGGAATTCGGGACGGTTTTGTTTTCCCGCCGCGGCGCAACAGCCGGAACCAAAAGACGGCTTTGCGATTATCCGTAGATCATTTAGAATAGCATCGTCCGGGAACATCGGCCGGACGGGGGTTTTGCATGGTCATCAAGAAACGGATCGACGGTACGATTCGGCTGAGTCGCTACCGGGAATTTCTTTGGTTTGTTATGGTCACCACCCTGCTGGGCGCCGCGGCATCCGGCGGGGAATTCGGAATCCGGATGATCGCCGTGCTGGTCGCCAACTGGCTTGCCGTGGCGTTCATGTTCATGATCAACGACGTCGAGGATGCCCCCGACGATGCGCTCTGCCCGCACAAGGCCGCGCGCAATCCGATCGTTTCGGGGCTGCTCTCGCACCGCGGGGGATGGTGGGTATCGGCGTTGGTGGCTTTGCTGGCGGGGTTGCTGTTCCTCCTGCTGGGATTGGGCCCCGCCCTCTGGGGATGGATTGGGCTGCTGCTGGGGTATCTCTACTCGTGGAAGAAGATCCGGCTGAAGAACTTCCCGGTGGTGGATGTCCTCAGCCATTCGATGATGTTGGCGGGTTGCCAATTCCTGGCGGCATTCTGCACCTTTACGCCGGGCGTATATTGGTGGTGGCCCTTCCCGTTCTGCATGGCGGTGTCGATCTCGATGTACGGCGAGTTGTTCAACGAATTGCGGGATTTCCACAAGGACCGCGAAGCGGGCCTGACCCATACGGCGCTGATCTTGGGGTACCGCAACACCACAGCGGTGATGTACGGATTGCTGGCTGTCGGCGTGCTGTCGACGGCCATCACGCTGGTGGGCATCCGGATCGTCCCTTTCTGGGTGCTGCTGGTCATGCTGGCCTTCCTGGTCCTCCTGATCACGCCGGCCGTCATTCGGATCACCCGTAAGACGCCCAGTACGGTCGGCGTGCACGGCCCGCTCCACAAGCCGTTTGAGATATCCCTGGCGGTCGCCCTCTCCACGTATTATGTGGGCCCCTGGCTGGGCGCGCGGCTGATGGCCTGG
>JBJYXS010000057.1:5770-9018 GCA_046260075.1 Anaerolineales bacterium
CCGCTTCCGGGCGCATAGCTCAGTCGGTTAGAGCGCTTCACTCACATTGAAGAGGTCGGGGGTTCGAGTCCCTTTGCGCCCACTCTTTTTCCGCGCGGCGTTCCGAGTGGATAATTCGCCGTTCTTTTTTTCTTCCGCTCCCGCAATCAGAAAACCGAATCGCCCATCCGACTCCCGCCCGTCAATGCGCCGGCGGGAACTTGGCGGCATCGTTCCATATCGAAAAGCATAACCACGGTGGAGGTTTCGCGTATATCCATCATGGGATAGAAAGGAGCCTCCCATGAATATCGGTCTTATATTGCTGGTTTGCGTTTTATTCCTTGCGTTTCTTGTTTTTCTCCCCTGGCTGCTGGGCATACGGTATATTCCCAACAACCGGGTGGGAATCGTGGAGCAGTATTGGTCGCTGCGGGGCTCCCTGCGGGAAGGCCGGATCATTGCGCTGAAAAACGAAGCCGGCTTTCAGGCGGACATCCTGCGCGGCGGACTGCACTTCGGTTTTTTCCCGTGGCAGTTCAGAGTGCATATCGAACCCCTGGTGGTGATTGCGGAAAGCAAAATCGGCTATGTGTACGCCCGTGACGGGTCTCCACTCCCGCCGATGCAGACCCTGGGCGGCGTGGTGGATTGCAATCACTTCCAGGATGCGCGCATGTTCCTGGTGCAAGGCGGCCAGCGCGGCCGCCAGCGCGCCGTTCTGCGCGAGGGTTTGTACGCGATCAACCTGGCGTTGTTCGTCGTCATCACCGAGGACGGCGTATATTCCGGTCCGATCCATGAGCGCGGCGGCAAGCGATTCGGAGATTGGCAGGCCCAGCTGTTGGCGATCAGCGGATTCAACCCCGTGGTCATCGGTCACGGCGGGGACGTCTTCCTCGGCAAAACCGACCAGTTGGCCAGCGGCATGGAAGTGGAGCTTACCCCGACGGATACGATCGGGATCGTCACCGTCCACGACGGTCCGCCGATCGAAACCGGCGAGATCATCGCCCCCGAAGTGAAGGGGGATGACGAGGACCATCAGTACTTCCAGGATCCGGAAGCCTTCCTGCGCCTCGGCGGACGGCGGGGAAAGCAACTGCAGGTATTGACCGACGGTACCTTCTTCATCAACCGCTGGTTTGCCACGGTCGAGATCAAGCCCAAGACGATGATCCCGATCGGCTACGTCGGCGTGGTGGTAGGCTATTACGGCGAGCAGGGGGAAGACGTGACCGGTGTGGGATTCCGCTACGGCGAGCAGGTGGAGCACGGCCAACGCGGCGTGTGGAAGCGCGCCTTGCCGCCGGGGAAGTACCCGTTGAACCTGTACGCGCTGCAAGTGGAACTGGTGCCGACGGTGAACTTCGTGTTGCGCTGGATCACCGGGATCACCGAGGCCCATCAGTACGACAAGGACCTCACCTCGATCGAACTGATCACCGCCGACGGCTATGAGCCGGTCCTGCCGCTTTCGCTGGTGCTGCACATCGACTACGAAAAAGCCCCCTCGGTCATCCAGCGTTTCGGCGACGTGCGCCGGTTGATCAGCCAGACCCTGGATCCGATTCTTTCAGCGTACTTCCGCGACGTGGCCCAATCATCGACGATGCTGGATCTGCTGCTCAAACGCGAGGAGATCCAAAGCCGGGCGACGGTCGAGCTCGGGAGGCGCTTCGCCGAATACGACATCAACTGCATCGCGGTGATGATCGGCCGTCCGGAAAGCAAATACCGGGTGGAACAGGCGGCGGAAGATCCGATCGAGCGGCTGTTCGATCAGTTGCGGATGCGGCGCTTTGCCATCGAGCAGAAGGCGACCTTCCAGAAGCAGGAGGACGCCGCCGTCCAGCTCCGTGAACTCAACAGCGCGCAGGCCGCCGCCACCAAGCAGACCGAGCTGACGCAGACGCATATCGATATCGAGATCAGCGCCAACCGCGGCGAAGCCCAATTGGCGGAAGCCCAACGGCTCGCCAAGCGCGATATCGCCCGGGCCTTCGGCGAATCGCGCGCCAAGGACCTGACGGGCAAGGGTGAAGCGGCCCGCGTGGCGCAGGTCGGCATGGCGGAGGCGGCGGTGTTCCTGCAGAAGATCCGCGCCTACGGGGATTCGCGCCTGTTCGCCCTCAACCTGGTCTCAGAGCAATTTGCTCAAAGCGCCCAGCCGCTCGTTCCGCAACGGTTGCTGGTCATGGGAGACGGCGAAGGCAAGGGCAAGGAAAAGGCCGGCTTGAACGGATCCGGCGTACTGGGCCAGCTGCTGACCCTGCTCCTGGCGGAAAAAGCGGGGGTGGGGATGGGTGCGGCGGATGCGCGCCAGTTCGAAAAATTCGCCGACGATATGACCAAGCGGTTCTCCCAATCGCTGCAGGAGGACGAAGTAGCCGCCGCCGCGGAACGGGAACTGCAGAATCAGATCCGGGATAATCCGGTACAATCCAAAATGTGAACATCGTCCGCATCGATCCACTGAACAGACGGCAGGCCGGGGAATTCCTCCGCCTGCCGTTTCGTGTGTATCGGGATTGTCCGCAATGGGTGCCGCCGCTGGAATCCGACGCCCGGGCGATGCTGGACCGAAGGAGGCATCCCTTTTACCGGCATTCCGACGCGGCGTTCTTCCTGGCGGTGGAGGATACGCGGCGGACCGTCGGGCGGGTCGCCGTGCTCGACAACCGGCATTACAACGAATTCAACAGGGAACATACGGCGTTCTTCTATCTCTTCGAGTGCGAGGATAATACCCGGGCGGCGCAAATGCTGCTCGGCGCCGCGGGGGAGTGGGCCCGCCGGCGCGGTTTGCGCCGTCTGTGGGGGCCGAAGGGATTCACCGCATTGGACGGGATGGGGATGCTGGTGCGCGGTTTCGAACACCGGCCGGCGCTCGGGATTCCCTACAACCCGCCGTACTATCCGAAGCTGATGGAGGAATCGGGCTTCCGGGGAACGTCGGACGTGGTGTCCGGTTACTTCAGCCGCCAGGCGCAGCTGCCGGAAAACATCCGCCGGGTGGCGGAACTCGTGCGGCGGAGACGCGGTCTGCGGGTGGTGCCGTTCCGTTCGCGGCGCGATCTGGCCAAGGTCGTGCCGCGCCTGCAGAAGCTCTACAACGATTCGCTGGCCGGCACGACCGGGAACACTCCGTTGACGGATGATGAAGCGCGAATGATGGCGGATCAGATCCTGTGGTTTGCCGATCCCCGCCTGATCAAGCTGATCGCCAAGGGCGACGAATTGGTGGGGTTTGTCTTCGCCTATCCGGA
>JBJYXS010000058.1:0-2305 GCA_046260075.1 Anaerolineales bacterium
GCCGTGAGATTCGCAGCGACCGGTGGGGTTTTCTTTTCCGCCGGCGTTTCACTCCGCATCCATTCAGGAACATTCTCGATCGGTGTTGCGGCGGGCGCCGAAGGTTCGCGAAGCCAATTGGGGACTTCCTCTTCTGCAGTTTTTTGTTCGGCGTCGGTCGGAAATACGGTCGGAGTAGTTGCTTCCTTCATCCATTCCGGGATGGATTCTGCGGCAGGACTCTCCAATCCGGGCTGTTTCAACCATTCCGGTTCCGGGCCGAGATCCGAACTGGTCGGCTGGGAAGTATTAAGCCAATCCGGCATATTGGCCGGTTCAATTTCAATCGGACCGGTTTTTGTCTCCGGCCGGGTCCACTCCGGGAGAGAGGTGGACGGCAGGGCATCGACGCTCGGCGGCGAGGGTTGCGAAAGCCAATCCGGGATGCCGGTGATGGTTTCCTGCGGTTTTTCCGGAGGAAGAGAAGCCGTCTTGATCCAATCCGGAACCGTATCGCTTTCGGTCGCCGGTGCAGGAGGTTCCGACGGCGGAGGTGATGAGGCGGATGACAGCCAATCCGGCAACTGCTGGCGAGAAACCGTACTCTCTGGATGCCCTTCCTCGGGCGGGGCCTGTTTCTGTATCCAATCCGGCAATTCACCCGTCGCCGTCCGTTCTATGGATGGTGTTCCGCTTTCCGGTACGGACGCCATGGGAGCGCCGGCCTCGCCCGCACCGGCGTCGGCCGGCGTTTGCAAAGCGGCAGCAGCTTGGTCGATCCAAGATGGAGCATCCGGCGGGGTGACCGCCTTCGGGGCCGGCGCCGAGGATTGCTGTGTGGCTGCTGACAGCCAATCCGGAATGGACGGCTGTTTCGGCTGATCTTCGATGTTCAAACCCAAGGAAGACGCCCAGGACGGCTGTTGGGAAGGGACGGCTTTTTCTTCGCCTTCGTATGTCAGACGGGAAAGGGCAATCGCCTGTACGGGGTGCTCGGCGATGCGTTTTTCCTTTTTCAATGTTTCCACATCCAGGTAGGGATCCAGGGATTCCATACGCTGGAACAGTTTTTCCGCATCGTCCGTTTTATTGGAGATCAGCAGGGCCAACCCGAGAATACGGTTCGCCTCCATGCAATACGGCAGCTTTTGCAGAAGCGAACTGCAAATATCGGCGGCTTCCTGGACTGCGCCCGAGTCAAACAACGCGGACGCCAGAAGGGTCTGCAGGTCGGGACGGTCGGGATCCTCGGCCAATGCGCTGCGGATTTCGGCTATGGCCTGTCCATACAACCCCCCTTTGATATACATCCTGGCCAGGGCGGAGCGGGTAAGGCGCAGTTTCGGGGGTTCTACTCCGTCCCGCCGCCCGCGCAACCTGCGTACTTCCTGCTGGACCGTCGGGTTCGAGGGGTTGACCTCGTATGCCCGCTCCATGTGCCAGATGGCCATATCCAGGTTGC
The DNA here is from genome assembly GCA_046260075.1 of Anaerolineales bacterium. GTDB lineage: Bacteria > Chloroflexota > Anaerolineae > Anaerolineales > RBG-16-64-43 > JAFGKK01. Next base: position 1,442 of record JBJYXS010000058.1, read on the forward strand.
TTTCGTCTTCGCGTACGATGGCCATCGCGACATGCGAAAGCCAATCTTCCGGAATGGCCGAAAGGACCCGCTGAAATACGTCCGCCGCGTCGCCGTGGCGCCCCTGTTCCAGGAAGGATTTGCCCAGCATGCGGTAGGTCTCAATATGGCGGGGATAGGTCTCAAGAATATGCTGGCAATGAGCGATCGCCTCATCGTAATGACCATGCTCGATGAGGTCTTTTATTTCCTGGTTATATGTCCGGAGAGCGATTTCCGTCATGGGATATCCCGTTTTCCCAAGTATGCACCATCTTTTAAGAAACCGCAACCCAAACGCCGTATTCGGTTTTTTATTTCTCTTTTACGCGGTTCCTTCGATCCGCCGGTAAAGGGAAAGACGGGTGCAGGACTTGTCGGGGTTATGGATTCCAATACACCTCCATGATCGGAACGCCTTCATATTCCCGGCGGTAGGCCGGTTGCCGGGACGACATCCATTGCAGCAAAGCGCCCGGATTTCCTTCGCTGTCGTAGAGGCTCGTCTGTCGGTATTGCACGATGACGAATGTCGCTTGGGTATACGACCGTTCGACCTTGGGATGAACGAGGTCCGGGCCGAACACCGATGCGGTTTCGTATTCGCCGGAGCCCGAGATCACCACGTCATCGCGCAGAATCCCATAGAGTTGGTAATACTCCAGCACGTCGGAACTCCACGGTTCCACCCAGATCGTATCTCCGGGATTGGCGTTTTCATTGATGAAATCGACCGCCTCACGGTAGCTTTCACACCAGTAGGTTGCCTCCAGGCCGAGCGACTCTGCGCCGGAAAGTCCCCCTACCCCTTCCGAGTAATAGGACAGCAAGTGCGGGTACATCGCG
>JBJYXS010000059.1:0-2257 GCA_046260075.1 Anaerolineales bacterium
ATGGCCGGGATGGCGCAGAACGCGCACTCGCGGCGGCAGCCGTCGGCGATTTTCAGGTATGCGCTGCCGCCGCGCACGGCCGCACATACCACGCCCCGCTCGTCGGTCCCGACCGCCGGAACCGGCGGCAGGTGGATGACGGGCTCGCTTTCCGTTCGGGAACCCAGTTGTTCGAGCACCGCCGGGATATCCATCCAGCGCCGGGTCCCCATCACGCCGTCCAATCCGGATATCTCCCGGGTCAGGGCCTCCCCGTCCCGTTGCGACAGGCAGCCCGCGGCGATCAGCCACTGTCCGCGGCGTTTCGCCGCCGCCAAGCGTCGCAGGGCGGATATCGACTCCTCGCGGGCCGGGGCGATGAAACCGCAGGTATTGACCAGCAGCACATCGGCCCGTGCGAGGCTGCCAGCCGGGGCCAGCCCTTCACGCTCCATGAGGGCCGCCATCGAATCCGAATCGACGGTGTTCTTCGCGCATCCAAGAGAGAGCAGGTAGTATGTGCGAACCGGGGGCATCAGGGATTCGTCGTGCGCGTCGGGGTCCGGGTCACGGTCGGGGTGGAAGTGGGTTCAGGGGACGGCTCGACGGGGCCGGTGGGCGTGTAGGTCCGCTCCACCAACTCCCCGAAGCGACCCAGAGCGCCTTCATCGACGCCGTTGAACACCACGCGGATGCCCGCGCCGTTGCCGGTGGAGACGCTGACGGTTTGCCGGCCGATGAAATCGTACGTCTCCCCCGCAAGGACCCGGCCCGCGAAGCTTGTCTGCCCGTCCACCTTCACTTCCAGGTAGGCCCGCTGCAACACGACAATGTGGATGCGCACATCGGTGTAGACGCCGCCCAAGGGGGTGGGGAAAGCGGTGGGGGACGGAGCGGGAACGGTCAGCGTGCCCGGCAGTGCGATAGGGCTTTCTTCGACGGTTGCGTCGGGCGTCCGTTCCCCGGAAGCCGTTTCCGCAGGCGATGTGCCGTCCGGAGCGGACGTCAGGGCCACGTCCTCCGTCATCCGCGCGGAAGGGGATGGGGAATCGAGCGGAATGAACGGTTCATTCCCCGTTGGAGTGGCCGGGCCGGTCATGCTCATTACCGCGTAATATCCCCCCCAGCCCAGGAAGCCCAGCAGCGCAATGGTGACCGCTGCCCCGAGGAGCCAATCAAAGCGCAGCCAATTCCGTTTGGGATAGGCGGCCGTCCCCGGCCGCGGTTTGGCGTATTCGGCGGAACGGGCGATCACCGGAGCGGCAAGCGGAACACGGGGTTTGGTGGAAGAAGCCGGGGGGCTCGTCCGATCCGCGGATGGAGAATCGGCAGGCGGGGCGGTTTTCGCTTTTTTGGCGGTTTTGGCGGGACGCGGCCGTTTGGCCCCGACGAATTTTTCGATCTCCTCCGGGCGAAAACCCAGGAAGGAGGCGTAATTGCGGATGAAGCCGCGCGCCTGGGGGACCGAGGGGATGCTGCTGATATCGTCGGATTCGATCGCCTGCAGGTGCTTGACCCGTATGCGGGTGAAACCTGCAGCCTTTTCCAGGCTGAGGCCGAGTGATTCCCGTTTCCGGCGCAGAAGGCTGCCGAGCGTTTCGGCCATGATCCGCCGATTCGTGGAATGCGGTGTCCGCCCGGGTCAGACTTCCAGCGGCTCGGGGGCCGGAGGCGCCGGGGGTTCCGCCGGTTGTTCGGGTGCTTCCGCCGGTTCTTCTTCCTCGCCGAGCCCCTTCACCACGACGGTGATCTCCGGGATGAGGTCGACCGTCAGCCGGACAGCGACCTTATGGGTGCCCAGTTCGCGCAGCGGCTGGTGGGCGATATGGCGGCGGTCGATGCGGATACCGGTTTCGCGTTCGATCGCCTCGGCGATGTCGCCGGTGGTGATCGAACCGTACAGGCGTCCGGTATCGCCGGCGCGGGCAACGAAGGTCAGCGTGATCTCCGCCAGCTTTTCGGCGACGCTTCCCATCTCCTGGTTGATCCGCGTCCGTTCGGCAAGAGCCGCCTGGCGGATCTTTTCGGCCTGCTTGACCGCGCCCGCCGTGGCGAGGACTGCGAGTTTTTGCGGCAGGAGGAAATTGCGGCCGTATCCGTCGGCCACCTTCTTCACGTCCCCCGCGCGCCCCAATTTGTAGACGTCCTTAAGGAGAAGTACTTTCATCGTCAAGCCCTTTCGAGGATGCGGACGGGATATGCGGCCGTCCGCGGGATTCGGCCGGGGAAACACCGGCCGTCGGCGAAGGGTACAACGCCGGGGGCGGATTTTACCAGA
>JBJYXS010000060.1:0-1315 GCA_046260075.1 Anaerolineales bacterium
CTGCGATGGGCCTGGCCGAGGGCTGCCTGGCGCTGCAAATCCACTGCGGTTCGCGGGGATTCGGCCACCAGATCTGCACCGACTACGTGCAGAGCTTCCAGGCCGCGGTGAAGCGCTACGGCATCCGGCTGGCCGACCGCGAACTGGTGTGCGCGCCGGTCGATTCCCCGGAAGGCCGGGCCTACCTGGCGGCGATGAAGGCCGCCGCCAACTACGCCTTCGCCAACCGGCAGGTGCTGGCCCACCACGTGCGCCGCAGCTTCGAGGAAGTGTTCGCCGGATCCAAGACGCAGCGGGATCTGATCCAGGTCTACGACCTCGCCCACAACATGGCCAAGATCGAAACCCATACCCTCAACGGCCGCCGGGAGAAGGTCTGCGTCCACCGCAAGGGAGCGACCCGGGCATTCGGGCCCGGCGGAGAAGGAATCCCGTCCGCCTTCCGGGGCCTCGGACAGCCGGTGCTCGTTCCCGGTTCGATGGGGACCGCCTCGTGGGTGCTGCTCGGAACGGCCGCGAGCATGGAGCTTTCCTATGGATCGTGCTGCCATGGAGCCGGACGGGTGATGAGCCGCGCGCGGGCCAAGCGCGAAGTGCGCGGTGAGGCACTGCGCGGCCGACTCGAAAAACAGGGAGTGCGAATCCGGACCGGATCCCTGCGCGGCCTGGCGGAGGAGGCGCCGCAAGCCTACAAGGACGTGGACCGCGTCATCGCGGCGGTATGCGGCGCCGGGATCGGGAAAAAAGTCGCCCGGCTGCGGCCGGTGGCGGTGGTTAAAGGGTGATTTCTGCTGTCCCAACCCCCTCACCCTGCCTTCTTCCCCGGTGATCTTCCGGGTAACCGGCGGGGAGAGCCTGTCCCCGACCAGAGGGAGGGGAGGGGTTAGGACAGAGGAGCTCATATGCCGAATACTTCGAGTGAAAAACTGCCCCGGTGGCTCGTCTGGTCGCGCGAGATCCAGGCTCTGGCGCAGACCGGCCTGCACTACGCCCCCGACGATTATCATCGTTGCCGATACAACCGGCTGACGGAAATCGCGGCCGAGATTGTCTCCGAACACACCGGATTGGCTGAAGAAGAACTGATAACGGCCTTCCGACGGTCGCGAGGATATGCCACGCCGAAGATCGACGTCCGCGGCGCGGTATTCCGCGACGGCAAGATCCTCCTGGTGCGGGAGCGGGTCGACGGCGGGTGGTGCATGCCCGGCGGCTGGGGCGATGTGGGCGAGCTGCCTTCGGCGATGGTCGAACGCGAGGTGATGGAGGAGAGCGGGGTGAAGGCTCGCGCCGCGCGGATCGTCGGCGTGTTCGA
>JBJYXS010000060.1:1415-7107 GCA_046260075.1 Anaerolineales bacterium
TGATGGAGGAGAGCGGGGTGAAGGCTCGCGCCGCGCGGATCGTCGGCGTGTTCGATGCGAACCGCGAGGACTCGGATATCGACGTCATGCATGCCTACAAGATCGTGTTCCTGTGCGATGATCTGGGCGGCGAGCCGCGCGCCAGCAACGAAACCAGCGAAGCCGGCTTTTTCGGAGAGGATGAGATACCGGCGCTTTCACGCAACCGCACCTCGAAGCGGAATCTGCGCGAGGCATTTGCGCACCTCCGGAATCCCGGATTGCCGGCGGTGTTTGATTGAGGCTGTCCCAACCCCCTCTCCCCGCCTTCACACGGGAAGACCACCCGGGTTCCGGCTCCCCTCCCTCCCTTCCCGTATCACGGGAAGGGAGGGAGGGGTTGGGAGAGAGAGGGTTAGGACAGTTGAACGGGAAGGAGGGGAGTCTTTCCCGGATGGATTGGGCCGGAGACAGAGGGGTGAGCGGGCTGGGACAAACCGATCCGTATTTACCGGTTGTCGATTGTGTGAAATATCGTAGAATAAGCATCTCGAGCCCGGGAGAACGAGCCATTATCCTCTGTCGTTTTCCTGCTTCCCATCTCATCCGATGCGCCCCGGGCGGAGGAAAGGAGTGCCATCGTGTCGAACAAGATACTGCTGACCCTGGCTGTCATCGGGGGAACCGGCGCGGAAGGAAGCGGATTGGCCTTGCGCTGGGTCCGTTCCGGGTACCGGGTGGTGATCGGTTCGCGCTCGGCCCAGAAGGCGGCGGAACACTGCGCGGAATTGAACTTCAAGCTGGGGGAACCGGGCCTTATCGACGGGGCCGAAAACCTTGAAGCCGCACAGGAAGCCGATCTCGTCGTGCTGGCGGTTCCTTACAAGGCGCAAAAGGACATCCTCGCCGCCATTAAGCCTGCCCTGGCGGGAAAGATCCTGATCAATGTGGGCGTGTGCGTCAACCCCGGCCGCCCGACGCAGGTGGAACTTCCGTCCGGCGGTTCGACCAGCCTGGAAGCACAGGAGCAGCTGGGCTCCGATGTTCGGGTTGTGGCGGCGTTTCAGAATGTCTCGGCCGAATACCTCAGCGACCCGGAACGGCAGATCGACTGCGATGTATTGGTGTGCGGCGACGATGCGGAGGCGAAGGTTTCCGCCATGCGGATGGTGGAAGCCGCGGGGATGGTGGCCTACGACGCCGGACCGCTGAAGAATTCCATCGCCGTCGAGGGATTTACCCCGATCCTGCTGGGGCTGAACAAGCGCTACCATGCACGGTTGGCCGGAATCCGTATCACCGGCATCAGTCTGTAGCAGACATAAAAGGAATACACGCTTGATCCCGGGCCGCTCGCTTACCCTGACCGCGCCGGCGGGGCTTCCGCTCGTCCGCGCCGGGGACGACCTGTCCGGGTTGATCCTCGAATCGCTGGCCGCCGAAGGCCTTTCCCTCGCCGCAGGCGACATCTTAGTTTTGGCCCAGAAGATCGTCTCGAAAAGCGAGGGCCGGCGGGTCGATCTGAATAGCGTGACGCCTTCGCCGGAAGCCCTCGCCCTTTCCCGGAAATGTGAAAAAGACCCGCGCTTCGTCGAGGTCGTCCTCGGCGAGAGCCGGGAAGTATTGCGCGCCCGGCCGGGGCTGCTGGTCGTCGAACACCGGCTGGGGTTCGTATGCGCCAACGCCGGGGTCGACCGTTCGAACGTCGGCGAAGGGCGGGAGGACGGCGAGTGGGTGCTCCTTCTGCCCGAGGATCCGGACGAATCCTGCCGGCGGATACGCGCGCGTTTGGGGCAGGAAACGGGGGCCGATGTGGGCGTGATCATCAACGATTCGCACGGCCGCGCCTGGCGAAACGGGACTGTCGGGGCGGCGATAGGCGTCGCCGGCGCGCCGGCGCTGGTCGATCTCCGCGGAAAAATGGATCTCTTTGACTACCGGCTGCAGATCACCCAGGTGGCCGCCGCCGACGAATTGGCCGCGGCCGCTTCGCTGGTGATGGGGCAGGCCGACGAGGCGCTGCCGGTCGTCCACGTGCGCGGTTTCCCGTATCCGCTCCGGACTTCTTCGATTGCGGAACTCATCCGGCCCAGGGAGCAGGACGCCTTCCGTTAAGTAGATCCGGTGGAAGGTGATACTTCTCCGGCTGCCGCATGTCGGATGTCATGTATTTGGCTGCGATTCGGCATAATTCATGATGAATGTCATAGGGGGAAAAGGAAGGTCGGCGATGCCGGGCGGATGACGCCCGGAGAATGGAGTATTATTGGTGCCGAGGGAATCCACTTCCTCCCTTCGCGCCGGCGGGCCGGGATCCGGCTCCGTCTTCGGGCGGGAGGAAAACTGGAAAAAACCGGAAAATTGGGTGTGCCGTATAAAGACTGGAGCGGACCGGATCGATTAGGCGCGCGTATGGGTAGAAAAGCACTCCACACTCGACATCAAATAGGTTGGCCGCGGACATGATAGGTCCTCGCAATGCATGGAAAATCCTCCTCCCGGTCCTCCTGGCCGCATTCACGACCGGGGCGGCCGCGGTGTCGCCCGCGCGCTTAAGTTCCGGAATATACTATGTAGATGCCGTCAATGGTGATGATGGATGGAACGGAACCCTGGATGCGCCCAATGAACCCGCTCCAACGGACGGGCCGTGGCGGACGATCCAATGGGCGGTGGACCACACGGTTCCCGGCGATACCATCTACGTCCGCGACGGGACCTATCACGAGGCGGTAGAGATCACTGACCTGACCGCGGGCAGCAACAGAACGCCGAAGACGCTCGCCGCTTACGAAGATGAGGAACCCCTCATAGATGGTGCTTTTTACCCGGGAATTAGTTCATGGATTACCGACATTGAAAATGAACATATTTTTATTACTGACATTCCCACTGAAGAACTCCAACCAGGCGAGGTACCTGAAATTCTTTGGGAAGACGATATACCGCTGATGTATAGCTCCGATAAAGAATTGATGAATGAGGGTTCTTGGTGGTACGACGGGGATAACCAGGAATTATATCTATGGACAAGCACCGGATCACATCCTTCCGGCCATGACATCGCCGTTCAGACCTACGGAAGTGCATTCCTCCTGGATACCGCATCCTGGATCGTCCTGGACGGATTCCACATCGCGCATTACTACCGGGGGATCGAGCAATTGGAGGTTGGAGGCGGCGAAACGATCCTGGAAGGGCTGGAAGTCCGGAATTGCACGATCGAGTACACCGATGAGGGAATCGTCCTGGCCGGAGGGGAGGCGGGCGATTTCGGCGACGTGAACGGCGCCCTGATTGAGGACAACCTCATCCAATATGCGGAAAGCAACGGGATCTGGGCCGGGTCCGGATCCGGGACGATCATCCGCCGCAACTGGATCGCCGAAACCGGGGCAAACGCCGTCGCGGTCATGGGCGCCGACGGAGTGCGGCTGGAAAACAACATCATCGTCGACTCGGCGGCCGACGGCATCTTGGTCAACACCGAGGACGGGACGGCGGACGGCGTGGATATTTTCAACAATACGGTCTACAACACCGCCGGCCGCGCGCTGGTCCTCGACGAAGGGCCGTCGAATCCCGGCGAATTTCCGCTCAATACGCAAATCTACAACAACATCTTCGCCGTCACCGGCGGAACGGCGATCGATATCCAGTGGAACGGGACCATCGCCGATTACAATCTGTATTGGGACAATACCGGAGGTGTCGCCAATTGGAAAGACGCACATTACGCCGATTTGGCCGACTTGACATTTGCTACCAGCGCCGAAGGGAACGGCGTGGAGGGCAATCCCCAGTTCGTCTCGGCGGGGACGGATTTCCATCTCACCGCCGCTTCACCGGCGATTGACGCTGGAACAAAATCAGGGGCGCCGGCGGATGACTACTTCGGGATGTCCCGCCCTGTGGATGAACACGACGACGAGCAGGTTGACATCGGCGCGTCGGAGTACGGTACGGGGCCGGCGGTGACGCCTTCCGCCACGCCGACTGAAACCTACACCGAAACACCGATTGAAACCTTCACACCGCCGGCGACATTCACTTCCACAACCACACCCACCGAAACAGAGACCCCGACCATCACGCCGACGCCGACCCAAACGCACACACCGAGCGCCACCTTCACCCGAACGGCCACCCGGACGCCGACCCGGACTCGTACTCGAACCCCCACCCGGACGCCGACCCGCACCAAGACTCGCACCCGGACCATCTATATGACCTGGACCCGCACGCCGACGGGCCCTCAAACGGCCACGACGACACCCCCGGCGAGCTTGACGCCCACAAAATCAACTTCGGGTTCAGGAACGCCCTCATGTACCCCGAGTACGTTTCAGACGCCGACCCCCTCATACGGCATCGGTCTTTCTCAACAGGGTGCGCAGGGTACCGCTTCGACCCCATCCTCTGCGGAAGAATCACTCCATTCGGGTCTGCCGGAAGGACTGCAGGATACGCGTCTCCTGCTTGTCGGCGGGATCGTCCTCCTGGCGGTGTTTGTCACATCGGTCGCGGTTCTGGTCTTCTCCCGCAATCTCGAATAGCAGAAGAACCTCGGGGGGAAGGATGGCACCGTTTCTTCGGAGGGGCGAAGAACGAGCGCTCTTTTGACGATTTCCCGGATGTGTGTTCGAATCGCACGCAAGCCGTCCGCTGGAAGGTCAACCATCGCCTTCCATCCGGCGGCGCAGATAACCCATTACTATCGGAGGGAACCATGCCGTTTTCCGGAAGCGGAAGGGAATGGCCGACGATCCGTACGGAACAGGGTCCCGATCTGAGGATTTTCCGCACCCGCTACGATTGGGTGAAAAACCCGCGCAACGGGAAAACCCTGCAGGCTCTGATCCTGGAAGCGGCGGATTGGGTGAATATGGTCGCGCTGACGGCGGAAGGGCGGATCGTCGCCGTGCGCCAATACCGGTTCGGCGCGGGGAAGCTGTCGGTGGAGATCCCCGCCGGGCTGGTGGACCCGGGGGAGACTCCGCTGCAGGCCGCACAGCGGGAATTGCGGGAAGAGACGGGATATGCCGCGGAAGAATGGATTCCGATGGGATGGTCGTACGCCAATCCGGCGTTCCTCAACAACCGGGCGCACCATTTCCTGGCGCGGGGCGCCCGGCGCACCGGCGATCCCCATCCGGAAGACGGGGAGGATCTGGAATGCGACGAACTCACAATCGACCAGGCGCGGCAGGCGATCCGGGAGGGGCGCATGCGCAATGCGATGACGCTGCTGGCGCTTTCGAAGGTGTTCGATATGCGGGAGGCGGGGGAAAATGACTAATTCGTCATCCCCGTCCTTCACCACCCTTGTTTTTCACAATCCGCGGACTCTCACCACCCTAATACGTGCAACACAATCCGTCACCCCGCCGTCACCCCGCCGTCGACCGGAAACGAGACGCCGTTGATGAAGGAAGCCTCGTCGGACGCCAGGAACACAAAGGCGGCTGCGACATCGGCCGGGGTGGCCAACCGGCCGAGCGGCACTTCCCCGTAGCGTTCGGCCTTCCGTTTCGGGTCCTTGAGTACGGCCTGCAGCAGGGGGGTGTCCACCGTGCTGGGATGCACCGCGTTGCAGCGGATGTTGTCTTTTGCGCAGCGGACGGCGATCGATTTCGTCAGCAGCGTCAAGGCGCCCTTGGTGGCCACATACGCCTCATTGGTGTACTTGTGGCCGATCAACCCGCAGACGGAG
>JBJYXS010000061.1:0-11940 GCA_046260075.1 Anaerolineales bacterium
ATCCTCGCCCTGGCCAAGGCCGGATTCACCGTGGTTGCCGTCGGCGGGGGAGGCATTCCGGTCGTCGAGAATGAGAAGGGTGAATTGGTCGGCGTGGAAGCGGTCGTCGACAAGGATCCCGCCTCCGCATTGCTGGCCTACAGCATCTCGGCGGATCTCCTGTTGATGGCGACCGATGTGGAAAAAGCGGCCGTGAATTTCCAGAAAGCCGGCCAGCGGTGGCTGGACCGGATGTCCGTTCAGGAAGCCGAAGCGTACCTGGCCGAGGGGCACTTTGGAAAGGGCAGCATGGAACCGAAGGTCCGGGCGGCGTTGAAATTCCTCGACAACGGCGGCCAGCGCGCGATCATTACCAATATGGAGAACATGCTGCGGGCGCTGCTGGGGGAAACCGGAACCCACATCCTGCTCTGAATATCGTTTCCTTTCTCACCCCTCCCTGCCCCCCGGGAAACCACCGGGGCAGGCTTCCTCCAATACGCTCCTCTTTCTTTTTGTAAAACCATCTACTCAGCATTTTTGAGGAAGATCGATATAAACCCCTCCCCAAATACGCTCCTTTCTCTTCTCGCACAACCACCTCCTCAGTGTATTTGGGGAGGAAAAAGGAGGGGTCCCCGGTCAGTGTATAATCCGCCCACCATTTCAATCCTTTTTCTTGCAGCCGATCACTCACCGTGCCGCCACCCGAAATTTCCTCCCCGCCCTCCGAAGACCGATACCTGAACTGCATCCGATGCGGGCTGTGTCTGGCCGTCTGTCCGACCTACCGCGAATCGCTTCGCGAGACGGATTCGCCGCGCGGCTTGGTGGCGCTGGCCCGCAAAGGCTTCGAAGGCGAGCTGGCGTTTTCGCCCAATCTTTTTGAACAGATGCAGGCCTGTTTCGACTGCCTGGCCTGCAACGATATCTGCCCGGTGGGAATCCGCCCGGCGGACCTGGCGATGGAACTGCGCCGGATACAGGAGGAAGCCCGCCCGCAGGCCTGGAAGCGCGCCCTGTTCGGACAATTCGTCGCCAGACCGGAACGGCTGGAAGCCGCCACATGGCCGCTTAGGTTATACGAGGGATTGGGCATTCGCCGCCTTATCCACGGGTTGGGATTGACCCGTTTGCTGCCGCGCAGGCTGCGCGACATGGAAGCCATGCTGCCGCGCCAGCCGCGCCGGCCGTTGCGGCCGATCCTGCCGGAGGTCACCGAACCTCGCGGCGAAAGCCGGCACCGGGTCGGTTTCTTCCTGGGTTGCGCCCAAAGCCTGATGTACGCCGGTGAAAGCGCGGCCTGCGTGCGCGTCCTGGCCCGCAACGGGTGCACCGTCATCACGCCCCGCCAAACGGTATGCTGCGGCATGCCGGCCCGCGCTTTCGGACGGCTCGATGAAGTCCGCCGCCAGGCGCGCCACAACATCCAGCTGTTCGAGAAGGCGGATGTCGACGTGATCGTCACCGATTGCGCCACCTGCGGATCGGCCCTGAAGGATTACGGCGCACTCCTGGCCGGCGATTCGGATTGGGCGGAGCGGGCCGCCGCCTTCAGCAACCGGATCCGCGATATCAGCCAATTCCTGATCTCCATCCCGCTGGAAAAGCCGCGCGGCATCGTCGCGGGGCGGGCCACATACCACGATCCCTGCCATCTGCGCCGCGGCCAGGGCGTGTGGCAGGAGCCGCGCGAACTGCTGCGGATGATCGACGGCCTGGAATTCGTCGAACTGCCCGAGGCGGATTGGTGCTGCGGGATGGCCGGCACCCAGATCATCACCCACTACGAAACCTCGCGGAAAGTGCTGGAGCGGAAGACCGGCAACCTGGCCGCTACCGGCGCCGATATCGTGGCATCCGGCTGCCCGGTCTGCCGGATGCAACTGACCATCGGCATTCGCGATGCCGGGCTCAAGGCGCGTACGGTCCATCCGGTGGTTTTATTGGACCGGGCGTACGAAGCGGAGAAGGATTAGCGCGCGAGACGATAATTCAGAGAAAAGAGGGAGATTGCGTCGCCGCAAAGAACGCGACCCCGGCCTTGCCACGGCATCGCCGGGGCGGGGCTCGCAATGACAAAATTAATGGATAAACAAACCATCGCCCAACTCGAGAAGATTGCCGGACGCGACGGCGTGTTCACATCGCCGGAGGATCTGGCCGTGTACGGCTACGACGGCACGTTCGAGGAATGCCGGCCGGAGATCGTTATTTTGCCGCGCACGACCGAACAAGTCAGCCGGACCGTGCGGCTCGCAGCGGAGCATCGCATCCCGGTTACGGCCCGCGGCATGGGGTCCGGACTGGCCGCCGCCTCCCTTCCCATGCATGGCGGGATCGCCCTGGCCACCACGCGCATGAACCGGATCCTGGAAATCGACAAGCAAAACGCGACCGCCCGGGTGGAAGCGGGCGTGGTCACCGCCGATTTGCAGGCGGCGGTGGAACAGCAGGGATTGTTCTACCCGCCCGACCCCTCCAGCAACCGCCATTCGACGATCGGCGGGAACATCGCCTGCAACGCCGGCGGACCGCGCTGCCTGAAGTACGGCGTCACCGGCGATTACGTCCTGGGCCTGACGGTCGTCCTGGCCGACGGGCGCGTTCTGCAAACCGGCAGCAAGTGCATAAAAGACGTGGTCGGCTATGATCTGAAAGCGCTCTTCACCGGTTCGGAAGGCACGCTGGGGATCATCACCGAGGCCCTGCTGCGCCTGATCGCGCCGCCGAAGTCCGTCCGCACCGCCCTGGTCGAGTTTGCCTCGCTCGACGACGCGGCCAAAGCGGTGTATGCGATCCTGGCCGCCGGCATCGTCCCGACCGCCTTGGAGCTGATGGATGAGACCGCCCTGGAGTGCGTCGAGGAAGGGTTGCATCTGGGATTGCCGCTCGATATCGAAGCCGCCCTGCTGGTCGAAACCGACGGCGCGGATGAGGAAACCGTTTCGCGGGAGATCGAAGCCGCGGCGGCGATCTGCCAAAGCATGGGAGCCCGGCGGGTGAAGGTGGCCGAAAACGAGGAGCAGCGCATCGATTTGTGGCGGGCGCGCAAATCCGTCTCGCCGGCCCTGGGCCGCAAGGCGCCCAACAAGCTGGGGGAAGACGTCACCGTCCCGCGCAGCATGATCCCGGAAGCCGTCCGGCGGTTGAAGGCGATCGGCGAAAAAAACGGCATGCCGATGGTCATGTACGGACACGCCGGGGACGGCAATCTGCATCCCAACATCCTGTTCGACGGGCGCGACCCCGCCCAACGGGAGAAGGTGATGCAAATGGCCGGCGAGGAATTCTTGGCCACCCTAGCACTCGGCGGGACGCTTTCCGGCGAGCACGGCGTGGGGGCGCTGAAGCGGTCGTACCTGGAGCAGGCGCTTGGACCGGTGTCGGTTGAAATTCAGAAGCGCATCAAACAGGCGCTGGATCCGTTGAACATTCTAAATCCGGGAAAGATGTTTCCGGAGTAGAAAAGCATATCGTCCTTCATTTCATCGGACGTTCGGACTCCTCCCGCTTTCGTTGCCTGTGACCCATTCGAAAAAAAAAAAAAACCGACCATACATTTCCGTCCGCCGCCTGCCCCGGCCGTAAACCTTGCGTTAATTCTTCTTGGCGGACGGTTAATTCCTCCCTAAGAAACCATTCCAACAGTGCTCCGCATAGTACAATCCATTCGGTTTCCTATTAACCCCTTCACGGCTTGGGTTAATCCATCCAAATATGAGACGGAAAAAAACATACCGCATGAGTGTCTATCTTCGAATCTTCGTTTCACCCCGCCGCACCCCGGCTTGGCCGAGGATTCCATATCGCTTGGCCCTTTGCATCCCACAACCGCTGTCGGCAACAGGCTGCTGACTTGACCTCCACCATCTTGCAACCCCGTCGCCGAAGGATTTCGGACCTGGCTCCGGGCGAACCGCTCATCCGGCTGCAGGACGTCCGCAAATCCTACAAGACCTCCGCCGGCTTGTTTCCGGCTTTGGCCGGGATAGATGCCGAGATATTCCCCGGCGAGCTGATCGGCATCCTCGGTAAATCCGGCGCCGGCAAAACCACGCTGGTGAACCTCATCACCGCGACGGACCACCCCACCGCCGGCGAGATCTGGGTGGGCGGCGTGGCGGTCCACAAGCTTAAGGAAAATCCGGCGGCGGCCTGGCGCGGGAAAAACCTGGGGGTGGTGTATCAGTCCTTCCATCTGATCCCGTCGCTCTCGCTGCTGCAGAACGTCATGCTGGCGATGGACTTCAACGGCAACTACCATCCCGTCCGCAGCCGGAAAGCCGCCCGTGCGCTGCTGGACGAGATGGAAATCGGCGAACACGCCGCCAAGTTGCCGGGCGACATTTCCGGCGGCCAACAGCAGCGGGTGGCGATCGCCCGCGCGCTGGCCAATGATCCCCACATCCTGGTGGCCGACGAGCCCACCGGAAGGCTCGACTCGGCGACGGCCGATACGATCTTTTCCATTTTCGAAAAACTCGCCGCGCGCGGGCGCACCATCCTGATGGTTTCCCACGATCCGGGTTTTTTCAAGCGCTATTCGCGCGTGCTGTGGATCGCCGACGGAAAATTGACCGGCGAGCCGCAATTTCCGGTGGAGTAGCCGACCCGTGCAGACAGCCGCCCCTTCCTTCATAGAACTCCGCGACGTGCGCAAGATCTACAAGACCGCCGCCGGCGATTTTCCGGCCCTGCGCGGCATCGACCTGTCGTTCGAACGCGGCGAATTCACGATCATCATGGGCAAATCCGGCAGCGGAAAATCCACGCTGATCAACATGATCACCGGGATCGACCATCCCAGCTCCGGTTCGGTGCGGATCGGCGAGATTGACCTGTACCGGATGAAAGAGGGGAGCATGGCCGAATGGCGCGGCCGCAACATGGGCATCGTCTTCCAGTTCTTCCAGCTGCTGCCCACCCTGACCGTGCTTGAAAACATCCTGCTTCCGATGGATTACTGCAACGTCTACGAACCGGCGCAGCGCGTATCCCGCGCCATGGAATGCATGGACCTCGTCGGATTGGACGGCATGGCCGACAAGCTTCCGGGCGCGCTCTCCGGCGGGCAGCAGCAAATCGCTGCCATCGCCCGCGCCCTGGCCAACGATCCCCCCATCCTGGTGGCGGATGAACCGACGGGGAACCTCGACTCGCGCTCGGCCAACCGCGTGCTGGACCTCTTCGAACAACTGGCCGCCCAAGGGAAGACCGTCCTGCTGGTGACCCACGACCCCACCCTGGTCCGCCGCGCGCGCCGCCGCGTGGTCATCTCGGACGGCGAATTGGTTCACGAGGCGGTCCATCGGGCGCTGACCATGCTCCCCAATCCGCAGCTGCTCCTGCTCTCCAAACTCTCGGTTCCGCGGAGTTTCGAACCGGGAATGGTGTTCGCCCGGCAGGGCGGGCTCGACAACGGGTTGATCATCATCCTCCGCGGCACCGTCGAGGTGATCCGCAATCAGATCGGCAACCCGCCCGGGGTGATCACGACGCTGGGCCCCGGCGACTACGTCAGCGAGCTGGAGATGCTCGAGCTTCCCCCGATGCGGCTCTCGCTTCGCGCGCAGGACCGGGTGGACGCCCTGTGCGTCCCGCTGGCCAGCTTCGGCGAATACCTGAACGCTCATCCGGCCGGCGAACAGATCCTGCGCCGCGCGGCGGTAGAGAAGATCCACAAGTACGATCCGCCCGGCGCGCCGGGACGGGAGAAGACCTCGTGATGCGCCCGCGCTGGCAGAAGGTGTTTGCGGATATCTGGGGGCATAAATTCCGCTCCCTGCTGGTGATCGCTTCGATCACCATCGGCCTCTTTGCCGCCGGCCTGATCGTCAGCATGAACCTGATCATCAGCCAGGATATGAAGGCCGGGTACCGGGCGGTCAACCCCGCCAACATCCAGATATTCGCTTCCCTGTTCAGCCGGGATCTGGTGGACTCCGTCCGCCGCATCGACGGCGTGCGCGAGGCGGAGGGCGAGCAAACTATCACGCTGCGGGTCCTCAACACCGACGGCGAATGGCAGCCGATCGAACTTAAGGCCATCCCGGATATCGAAACGATGTCCGTCAACCAAGTGAGCCTGGTCGAGGGCACCTGGCCGCCGCAGGACCGCCAGGTGGCGATCGACGCCTATCGACTGGGCGAGGTGGCCGGAGGAGTCGGGGACACTATCCGGGTGGAACTGCCCTCGGGCAAGATCCGCGAACTCACCGTCGCCGCCGTCACCCACGATCAGACCATCGGATCGGTGGGGCCCGGCGGCTTCTTCCTCGCGCCGGTCCAGGGGTATATCCCCTTCGGGATGCTGGAATGGCTCGACGCCCCGCCGCTCATGAACCGCCTGTACGTGACCGTCCGTGAAAATCCCGGCGACCGGAACCATCTGCAGGAGGTCGCCAACCGGGTGACGGAAGCGGTCGAAGACGCGGGAAGCGTGGTGGTGTTTTCCCAGATCCGGCCGGACGACGACCACCCCAACCGCATCTATGTGGCCGCGATCACCGCAGTCCTGGTCCTGCTCGGTTTCCTGGTGATGTTCCTGAGCGCGTTCCTGATCACCAATACGCTGGCCGCCCTGCTCAACCAGCAGGTGAATCACATCGGCATCATGAAGACCGTCGGAGCCCGCCGGGGACAGATCATCGCCATCTACATGTCGCTGATCTTCATCTACGGAATGACGGCGTTCGCGATCGCCCTGCCGCTTTCGGGTTGGGCCGCGTACGCACTGATGCGGAACTTCGCCGGCGCGATCAACATCGACCTGCAGGGCTTCCGGATCGAACCGTCCGTCGTCTGGCTGGAACTGGGGATCGCGCTGGTGATCCCCCAGCTGGCCGGAATCGTCCCGATCCTCAACGGCACCCGGATCTCGGTGGTGGAGGCGCTCAGCGGGTTAAGCCAGAACAAGGCCCAGGACACCCGGAGCGACCGGGGCAGCTTTCGCCGCCTGCCGCGTCCGATCCTGCTTTCGCTGCGCAACACCTTCCGCAGGCCGGGCCGCCTGTTTCTGACCCTGCTGACCCTGACGCTCGGCGGCGCCATATTCATCGCCACCTTCAACGTGCAAAGCGCGCTGACCCGGTACATCGAACGCATCGGACATTACTTCCTGGCCGACGTGACCGTCGATCTCAGCGACAGCGAACGCATATCGGAGATCGAGCAGGTGATCCGCGATATCCCGGGAGTCCGCCACGTGGAAGGCTGGGCGGCAACCGCCGCGGTGCTGGTGAATCCCGACGGCACGCCGGGCGAAAGCGTCAGCCTGCTGGCCCCGCCCTCCGCCAGCCGGCTGGTGGACCCGGTCATCCTGGAAGGACGCTGGCTCCGCCCGGGAGATGACGCGATGGTGGTCGTCAACGAGCGGTTCCGGGAAACCTTCCCGGACCTCTCACCGGGCGATCAGATCAAAGTGAAAATCTTCGGCAAGGAAAAAACCGTAACGGTCGTCGGCTTCTTTCAGATGGCCGGAAAAAGCGCCGGATACCTGGCCTATACCACGTACGAATACCTATCCGCCGTCATCCACCAGACCAACCATGCCAATTCGTTCCGGGTGGTCGGTTCCGAAGAAAAGATGACCCTCAACGCCCAGAAGGCCCTGGGCCGCGAGATCGAAACGCGCCTTAACGCCCGCGGCTACCGCATCACCGACGTGCAGGCCGGGCACTCGATCACCGCCACCACGGCCAGCGGATTGAACATCCTGACCGGATTCCTGCTGATGATGGCCACCCTGATCGCCGTCGTGGGCAGCATCGGCCTGGCGGGAACGATGAGCCTGAACGTGCTCGAGCGCACGCGGGAGATCGGCATCATCCGGGCGATCGGCGCTTCGGACCGGTCGGTGATGGAACTGGTGATGGTGGAAGGCTTGCTGATCGGTTTGATGAGCTGGCTGTTCGGGTTCTTCCTGGCGATTCCGGTGAGTTCGATGATGGCGAACGCCATCATCCTGGCACTATTCGGCGCGACGGCGGACTTCACCTTCACGCCGATCGGGGTGATCCTGTGGGGGGTCGTCGTCGCCGTTCTGTCCGTGCTGGCCAGCGTCGGTCCGGCGCGCAACGCCACGCGGCTGACCGTCCGGGAAGTGCTGGCGTACGAATGAAACCTATGGAGTAAAAACATGAAAACACAAACCTTCATCCGCATCTCCGCCGTTGTTTCGGTCGCCCTGCTGGCGCTTTCCGGCTGCGGAAGCACTTCGTCCGAGGACACCCCGGCCCCCGCGGCTACTCCCGAAGGCGCGGGCGGCGCGGTCATCGCCGAAGGACGGATCGTTCCGCGCGATATTGCCAGCCTGTACGCCGGTCCCGGCGGCAAGGTCGAGGAGGTCCTGGTTGCCGAAGGCGAGACCGTCGCCAAGGGGGCCGTGCTCCTGCGCCTGGGGGACAGGGAAACGTACGAAGCCGCCCTGGCCGCCGCGCAGGCGGACGCGACCGCCGCCCAACAGGCGCTGGACCTGCTGGCGCGCACGGCGGATTCGTCGTATTACCAGGCGCTGCTCGACGAAGCCGCCGCCCAAGAAGCCTACAACGCCGCATTGAAGGCCTGGAATGACTTCGACATGGACCGGTACGAGAAGGATCTGGACAAAGCCAAATCGGACGTGGCCACGGCCCTCTCCGATCTGGAAGATGCACAGGCGGAATTCGACAAGTACGCCGACCGGGACAAGGACAACCCGGACCGGGTGCGCACCAAGAAGGCCCTGGACAACGCCCAAGAAAAATACGACAACGCCGTCATCCGGCAGACTGAAATCGAAAACCGGTACACCCAGGCGAAGGCCAACCTCGAAGTGGCCAGGGGCCGGCTGGCGGAAGCCACCCGCACCCGCCAGCAGCGCGAGGACGGGCCCGACAAGGACCAGCTGGCCCTGCTCCAGCTGAACCTCGCCGCCGCCCAGGCGCGCCAGGCCGCGGCGCAAACCGCGCTGGATCAGCTGGACGTCGCCGCCCCGTACGCCGGCGTGGTGGCCCGGATCGACATTTCCGCCGGCGAGACCGCGCTTCCCGGCCAGGAGGTGATCATCTTCGCCGACATGGATCCCTGGTATGTGGAGACGACGGATTTAACGGAAATGATGGTCATCGACATCCGGGTCGGCCAAACGGTGGCGGTGATCCCGGATGCGATGCCCCACGTCACCTTGAGCGGCACCATCGAACGAATCGGGCAGGTGTATTCCGAGAAGACCGGCGACGTCGTCTATCCGGTGCGCATCCGGCTCGATCCGTCCGATGCCGTTCTGTACTGGGGAATGACCGTCGAGGTGCGGGAGACGGAATAATCGTACCATCCCGCCCTTCTCCCGGTATTGGAACCGGGTGTAGGCTTCCCTGATACCGCGGTCTGAAAAGAGCGGATTTCCCTTTCGGAGATCTGCAGATTCGGAGAGGCACGCCTATGTCCCCTCCCCGAAACCGTATCGACTATCCTTCTCTTTCAATTCGCTCCGCCGCGGATTCGGGGAGGGATTTACAAAAGGCTTTCCGTGTCCTCCGTGTTATCCTTTTACTTCTCCGTGTCCTCTGTGCCCACCATCTTCCGCACCACGGCCGGCAGGATGCCGCCGTTGATGTAGTATTCGACTTCCACCGGCGTATCCAGCCGCGCGATGGTGTTGAAGCGGGTCTTGGTGCCGTCGCGGGCGAGGGCCTCGACCGACACCTCCATCCGCGGGGTCAGCTTTCCGCCCAGGTCGCGGATCGAGAACAGCTCGTCGCCGGTCAGGCCGAGCTGCTCCGCGCTCTGGCCCTCCTTGAACTGCAGCGGCAGCACGCCCATCCCCACCAGGTTGGAACGGTGGATGCGCTCGTAGGATCGGGCGATCACTGCCCGCACGCCCAGCAAGAGCACACCCTTGGCGGCCCAATCGCGCGAGGATCCGGTGCCGTATTCCTTCCCCGCCAGGATCACCAGCGGCGTGCCTTCCTTGCGGTACTGCATCGCCGCATCGTAGAAGGTTTTTTGGGCGCAATCCGGCAGGTGCAGGGTCCAGCCCCCCTCGAGCCCTTCCATCAATTCGTTCCTCAGGCGGATGTTGGCGAACGTCCCGCGCATCATCACCTCGTGGTTGCCGCGCCGCGTGCCGTAGGAGTTGAAATCGGCGCGGGCCACGCCCCTGCCCAGCAGGTAGCGCCCGGCCGGGCTCTCTTCCGAAAAGGCGCCGGCCGGCGAGATGTGGTCGGTGGTGATCGAATCGCCGAACAGCCCCAGCACCCGGGCGCCGACGATCGGCTCGGGCGGGACCGGTTCGGCGGTCATGCCCGCAAAGAACGGCGGTTCGAGGATGTAGGTGGATTTCGGATCCCAGGCGAAGAGTTCGCCGCCGGCGGCCGGGATCGCGTTCCAGGCTTCGTTCCCGCGGCCGGCGTCGGCATAGACCTTGCGGAACATCTCCGGGGTCACGTTCTGCATCGCGGCGCGGATCTCCTCCCCGCTCGGCCACAGCTCCTTGAGCGTGACCTCGCGGCCGTCGGCATCCTTGCCGATCGGGCCGGCCGCCACGTCCGTATCCATGCTGCCGGCCAGTGCATATGCCACCACCAGCGGCGGCGAGGCGAGGTAGTTGGCCTTCACCAGCGCGTGGATCCGGCCGTCGAAGTTGCGGTTGCCGGAGAGCACCGCCGCCGCCACTAGGTTGCCTTTGCGGATCGCGGCCGCCGTCTCCTCCGCCAGCGGACCCGAGTTCCCGATGCAGGTCGTGCAGCCGAAGCCGACGATGTGGAACCCCAGGCGTTCGAGGTACTCCATCAATCCGGCGGCCTTCAGGTATTCCGCCACCGTGCGCGAACCGGGCGCCAGGCTGGTCTTCACGTGCTTCGGGATCGTCATCCCGCGTTCGACCGCCTTCTTGGCCAGCAGCCCGGCGGCGAACAACAGTTGCGGGTTCGAGGTGTTGGTGCAGGAAGTGATTGCGGCGATCACCACCGCGCCGTCGCCGGGCGGCGGTGCGGGTTTCGCGGGATCCTTGCCGAAGTCGTCCTTCAGTGCGGCCCGGAAGGCATTGCGGGAATCTTTAAGCGGAATGCGGTCCTGCGGCCGGCGCGGGCCGGCGATCGAGGGCTCTATCGCCGAGAGATCGAACTCCACCACGGAGGTGAATTCCGGATCCGGCGAATCCTGCGTCCGGAACAGGCCCTGCTCCTTGCAATAGCGTTCCACGCGCACAACGTCGGGTTCGCTCCGGCCCGTCAGCCGGAGGAAGGAGAGCGTCTCATCGTCGACCGGGAAGAAGCCGCAGGTCGCGCCGTATTCGGGCGCCATGTTGGCCATCGTCGCCCGGTCCGGCACGGAAAGGATATCCAACCCCGGCCCGTAGAATTCGACAAACTTCTCCACCACGCCGTGTTTCCTGAGGGCCTGAACCAGGGTCAGGACGATGTCGGTCGCGGTCACGCCCTCGCGCGGCGCGCCGCTCAGGCGTACTCCGACCACGTCGGGCGCGAGGAAATACAGCGGTTGGCCGAGCATCGCCGCCTCGGCCTCGATCCCTCCCACGCCCCACCCCAGCACGCCCAGGCCGTTGACCATCGTGGTGTGACTGTCGGTGCCGACCAGGGTATCAGGCATGGCGACCGGCTTCCCGTCCGCACCGGCCCGCACGCTCACGACGCTCGCCAGGTATTCGAGGTTGATCTGATGGATGATTCCCGTGGAGGGCGGGATGACCCGCAAATTGCGGAACGCCTGCTGCCCCCAGCGCAGGAACGAGTATCGCTCCGCATTGCGTTCGAACTCCCGGCGGACATTTTTCTCCAGCGAATCCGCGCAACCGGCCGAATCCACCTGGACCGAATGGTCGATCACCAGGTCCACGGGAATGTGCGGATTGACCCGCGCCGGATCCCCGCCCAGACGCTGGACCGCGTTGCGCATCGCCGCCAGGTCGACCACGCACGGCAGGCCCGAGAAATCCTGCAACAGCAACCGGACGGGTTT
>JBJYXS010000062.1:0-9147 GCA_046260075.1 Anaerolineales bacterium
AACGCCGTCCGGATCCGCGGGGGGGCGGCCAACGAACTATGGCGGACGGATGCCTTTCCGGTGGACCTCGGCCGACTCCGCTCGACGGTCGAACGCATCTCCCTTTGGGAAACCGGGGTGAAGGACGAACTGGCTGTTGTGATCCAATGGCCGGAAGAATCCGCCGTGGGTTGGGAATTGCTGACCTACGGCGCGGCCGAGTACGTCGATCGCGTGAACATGTTTTCCACCCCGCCGATGCTGATCACGCCGTATGTGGAATCCGAAGAGGGCCTCGTCGCACCGCAGTTGGCGGCTGTTTACCGCGGGCAAGCATTTTCCAATTTCGAGCAGCGGGCTTGGTCGGGTTGGCCGCCGGATCTTTTCGGATGGTTATTGTACCGGGAAGGTCCGGTCGAACGAGGGCGGATCATACTCTGGGTGCGGTCCGACATCCTCGTTCCGGAGGAGGGGGCGGAACTGTAGAGTTGACGCATTCACGGGCGCCGGCCAAGCAGCGGGAAACCGATATGTCCATCCCACCCGAATACCGTCCCTCTCTGCGGAAATCGATCCGGCGTGTGTTGCGTTTCCTCATGGACCGCGTCGCCTTCCGCTTCCTGGCCAAGATCGATTCGATTGAGGGTGCGGAGAACGTACCGCCGCGCGGGCCGGGGATCGTCTACTTCAACCACACCTCGCTCGCCGATTCGGTGGCCGTCCTGTTTGCCTTCCCGCGCGACGTGGTGCCGGTAGCCCGGTTTGATTTCACGAACGTCCCGTTTTGGGGCGTCTTCCCGTTGCTCTGGGGGACTATCCCCATCCGGCGCGGCGAGGCCGACCGCAGCGCGTTGAAGAAGGCCATATCGGTCCTGCAGGCGGGTGAATTGCTGCTCCTGGCGCCGGAAGGCACCCGCCGTCCGGCGATGGGCCCGGCCAAGGACGGGATCGCTTTCCTGGCGGCGCGGACCGGCGCGCCGCTCATCCCCGTCGCCGTGACCGGCATGGAAGGTTTCCCGTCGATCAGCCCGCGGCGGTGGGCTATGCCCGGGGCGAAGATCCGAATCGGCCGGCCGTTTTCCTTTCACAAGGTCTCCGGGCGCGTTCCGCGCGAACGACTGCGCAAGATGACCGAGGATGCGATGTGTCGTTTGGCCGAACTGCTGCCGCCGGAACGCCGCGGCGTATACGCCGACTGCAGACGGACTGCGGCCGAAACGATCGAGCCCGATTCCCGATGACCGCAAAACGGGCGGCAAGGAAAGGACACGGCGGATGGATTTCGGCCGTTCGGCCCGGCAGCCCGGCGGCCGAGACGGGCATCCGGCCCGGCGACCGGCTGACGGCGGTAAACGGAAACCCCGTCGAGGACGTCATCGACGTGCAGTTCCACGCCGCGGAGGACGTCTTGCGCCTGCAATGGACCCGCGGCGGCCGGGTCCTCTCCGGCAAGGCGGCGCGGCCCGCCGGCATCGAGCTGGGTCTGGATTTCTCCCACCCTACCTTCGACACCGACATCCGCCGGTGCAACAACCGCTGCCCCTTCTGCTTTGTCGTTCAGATGGCGCCGGGCATGCGCCGGACGCTCCACATCAAAGATGACGATTACCGCTATTCGTTCCTCTATGGCCACTTTGTCACCCTAACCAACTTGAGCAGACGGGATTGGGATCGAATCGTACTGCAACGCCTTTCGCCTTTGTACGTCTCCGTGCACGCCACCGAACCGGAACTGCGCGCCCATCTCCTGGGAAACCCCAAGGCGGGCGATATCCTGGACCGTCTGCGTTTCCTGGCCGACGGGGGGATCGAGATCCACACCCAGGCGGTATTGGTTCCCGGGGTGAACGATGGAGCGCATCTCGACCGCACGCTTTCGGACCTGGCTGCGCTGCATCCCGCCGTCCGTTCCTGCTCGGTCGTGCCGGTCGGCGTAACCCGCTATCAAAAACACGGCATCCGCCCGTACGCTCCCGCCGCGATGCGTGAAGTGATCCAACAGGTGGAAGAACGCCGGCGGGAATTCCTCGCCCGGATCGGATCGCGGTTCGCGTTCCTGACCGATGAATGGTATTTGGCGGCCGGAATGCCCGTTCCGCAGCTTGATTCCTACGAGCAGATCGATCTGCGCGAAAACGGAGTGGGGCTGGTGAGGATTTTTCTGGAGGATTGGGAAGCCGCGCGGCGGCGGCTGGCCGGCCGGACCGTCCGTTTCCGCCACAAACAAGCGACCCTGGTCACCGCGAGTCTGTTCGGCCGCACGCTGGAAGAGACCGCGGCGGAGTGTACCGCGCTGACCGGCATTCCTTTCCACGTGGTGACAGTCCCCAATCGCTGCTTCGGCGAAACGGTGACGGTCGCCGGATTGCTGACCGGCCGGGACGCCGTCGACGCCGTGCTTTCCGCCGGAAAGGAAGGACCGGTCCTTCTGCCGAGCGTCCTCTTCGGCGGCCCGGAAGGCCTGTCGCTGGACGATATGACGCCGCGCGCCTTCGCCGAAGCCGTCGGTTCAGACGCCGCGCTGGTGGATACGATGAGCGACGTGCTCGACATCCTGCGGACGGGAAAGCGGACCGCGAGCGGTTTATTGGAGCAACAAAAACCGCTTCGTGGATAGAGGGAACGGTATCGCCGCCGGCCGGCGGGCCGGCGTGGCGGAGTATATATCGTTGATTGTGTGCAGATATCTCGGTGTCTACGATTGCTTTTGGCCGGAGAGCGGGCCGGTGATGCGGCCGGGCGGATTGACCGGCAGGCGGATGACGAAGGTCGACCCCTGGCCGAAGGTGCTTTTCACTTCCAGATGCCCGTGGTGGCTCTCGATGATGTACTTCGAAATGTGGAGGCCGAGGCCGGTCCCCCTGGCCAGGCCCGATCCTTCCTGCGGCCGGTAGAACCGTTCGAAGAGATGCGGCAAACTTTCGGCGGGGATGCCCTTGCCGGTGTCGGATACTTCGATGCAGATTATCTCCTGCGTTTTTCCGGTGGTTACCGGAGCGGGGTAGGCGCGCAGGATGATTTCCCCGTTGGGGTTGTTGTATTTCACTGCGTTGTTCAATAAGTTCAAGATCACCTGCTTGATTTTCGCCCGGTCGGCGACGATATCGAGGGAGTCGCGGACGATTTCCTGGCGGAACCGCAATCCCTGGGCGTGTATCAGCGGGGAGATGATCTCCGCACATTCCGAGAGGAGCGCGGCGGCGGAGAACCACTCGGTCTGCAACCGGGTGCGGCCCGATTCCAGCCGGGCCAAGTCGAGGTAGTCGTCGGTCAATTCGTTCAGGCGCTGAATTTCGTGGCGGAAGGTTGACAGTACGGAATGGCGCTGCGTTTCACTGAGATCCTGGCGGTCCAGCAGGGCCGAAGCCGTCGCCAGTGCCGCCAGCGGCGTGCGGATTTCGTGCACCAATTCGGCGATCAGATCGCTTTGCCGGAAAAGGCGGATGTTTTCGATGACGGCCGAGGCCTGGCTGGCCAGCGCTTCCAGGGAGGAAAAATCCTCCGGCTGGAACTCGCCCTGCAGTTTGTCGATCGCCTCAAGGACGCCGATCGTGGCGTTCTTGCTTTGCAGGGGGACGGCGAGGATGGATTCCGGCTTCAGGGCATCGTAGAGGGTGAATTCCAGGAGTGCGTCCTTCTGCGCGCTGTCGGAATCGGAGATCAGAATCGGCGCGCTTTCCTTCACCACTTTTCCGGCCAGGCTGGAATGGATGGGGAAGGAGCGGTGCTGGGAGGCGGAGAGATCGATATTGGCGCTGGAGGCGATTTGGATATCCCCGTTGGTCGGATCCACCAGCAAGAGGACGGCGGCCCTGCATTCCAGGAGGGACACGGTTCCCTCCAAGACCTGGGTATAGATATCCTCCAGGTGTACGGTGGAGGACAGGCGGTGGATCAACTCCAGCAGATTCGCATACCGCCGCAACAGGGTCGGGTATTTGCGAATGGCGGTATCCGGACCAGAGGGTTTATCTTTTTCTATCATGGGATTCCGCAGCCGGCGGGAATCAGCGATGGGCTTTGGCCATGACCCGGTCGGTGATCTGACGGATCTGGTCGGAGACCATGGCATTGGCATCACGGACGACGATCGGAACGCCGCTTTCCGCCGATTGGTAGGCGAGTTCCGGGGCGGGGGTGATCATTCCCATCGCCGGCTGGCCCAGCATTTCATCGATCTTGGTGCGGGCCATCTGCAGACTCGAACGCTCGCGGTTCACCAGGATGAAATCGATCCGCGATTTCGCCAGGCCGAGGGTTTCCAGGTCGGTGATCAAGGCCTTGGCCATCACGACCGTCTGGCGCATGGGTTCCACCAGGACGATCACGTGCTCGGCGGTCATCAGCAGTTTCGCCGTTGCCTCGGTCAGCCCGTTTCCAAGATCGATGATCAGATTCTGGGTGGCGGCGGCCAGGCAATGCGCGATCGCCTCGATTTGGGCCGTCCGGGTGATCAACGCGTAATCGTGGGGTTCGGCCGATGCGAGCAGCGCGCGCAATCCCGAGGGGTGGCTGACGAGTTCCTTCTCCACCGCTTCCGGCGTGATCGCATTCGGTTTCTGTTGAAGCAGCGCGGTAAGGCCGGAGGGTTTGTTGATCCCCAGCAGCGCGCCGGCGATTCCCACGCCGGGCCGCAATTCCAGCAAAATGACATCCTGCTTGCGGGTTGCCATCGTAATTGCAATGTTCACCGTCAGCGTGCTGGCCCCCAACCCTCCTTTTGCGCCGATCATGCAGATGGTGCGGGCCCGTTTGACCGGCACGGTGGTGGCGGTGGGAGATACCCGGCTGCGTCCGAGCAAGGCTTTAACGTGGGCCAGTAATTCCGCCGGATGCGTGGGTTTCGGCAGATAGTCGTCCGCCCCGGATTCGAACCCCTGGACCTTGTCGTCCACTTGGGTTTTTGCGGTGAACATCAGGATCGGAATACCGGCGTACGAGGGGTCGGAACGGATCCGCTTGCAGACTTCGAATCCGTCGATGTCGGGCATCATCACATCCAGCAGGATGAGATCCGGCTTTTCCGCGGGGACTTTGGAAAGGGCTTGGGCGCCGTTGATGGCCGCAACGATGTTGTACCCCTGCCGCTGCAGCATCATCCCGACCAGTTTCAGCGTGTCCAGATCGTCGTCGACGACGAGAATCTTTTCGGCCATCCCGCGTTCTCTCCTTCGGTATAGGACCGAGGAAAGTGTACTATCTTTATTCTGGAGAGACAAGTGGCGGGGGGTCCGCGGGGGCCGGGAAGAGGATTCCTGCAATATAATCGGGAATGATGCACGGCATGAAGGAATTCCGATGACGTTTGAGATTTGGCTTTCCGCTTCCGCGGATCTGCCCTTGCTCCCGGCCCAGCTGCTGTGGACGGCCGTCCTCGTGCTCCTGACGGCGTTCGCCGTTGCGCGCTCCCTTCCGCCGCGGGAAGACATCCGCCTTTCGCGGGCGGTGCTGACGCTGTTGAGCCTGCTCCTGGCCATGCCGGCCGGGGGGCTTGCCGTCCTGCGGTTCCCCGCCACGGGGGCCTCGATCGTGGCCGGAGTCTCCGAGGCGGCGGCGAAACCGGCAGGCGGTTTGCTGTGCATGGCGCTGCTGCTCCTGACTGCCGCATGGTTCGGCAAACTGCCCGCCTTCGCGGCCGGCTTGGCGGTCGGATCGATCCGCTCGGTGTTTGATACCCACCAGGTCACAACCATCCTGGAATATTCGCTGGCCGGCTGGATCGCGGCGGAAGCTGTGCATCAGGATTACCATGGACGCGTATTTTCCATCCTGCGGAAGCCCTGGGGAGCGGCGCTCGCCGCGGGCCTGTTCATGATCCCGCTTCGCTTCGGCGGTGAGATGGGAAATTCCAGGGGGGATTGGCTTACGCTGATCGATTACGCGCTGGGACGGATGCCCGGTTTTCTTCCGGCCATCCTGGTCGAAGCCCTGGCCGGCGCAGTGATCGTGGAGATCCTCCGGCTGGCGATCCCGTCCAGCTGGCCTTCGCCGAAACGTCTGCGGCATACGCGCTACGACCGTTCCCTGGCGTGGAAGGTCAGCCTGTGGCTGATCCTGCCGATCTTCTTCATGGCCGCCGCGTTGACGGCTATCGTCGTAGTCGATGCACGGGACCAGGCCCGGCTTACGCTTCGTCAAGAGGTGCTGGGAGCAGCCCGGACCGCCCAGACCGACCTGCCCGTGGCGCTCACCACGGGGCATACCCTCCTGGAAGGAATCGGCGCCAATTTACCGGCGAATATCTCCAACCGGACCGGGCTGGCGGAATACCTCGGCCAACGGTTGAGTCAACCCCCCTTCTTCGAACAAATCGCCTTCCTGCTTCCCGACGGGTCGGTGTCCGCCGTTTATCCGCCCACGGCCGATCCGTTTTGCGAAAGCGTCATAGAGGCGCAGGGTTGTTCGCTCGCTCTGCGGGGGATCGCCTGGGAGGATTGGCTGCCGCCCGATGCCGACGACCGGGTATGGATCTCCTTCACCCAGCCGGTTTGGGATGCGGACCGCGAGATCCGCGGCGCGCTCATCGGCCGGACGTCGCTCGACAACAATCCGCTGCTGAAGGGAATCCCCGCCGCCTTCGCCGCCCTTCGCGGAGGACAGGGGGTGTTCCTCGATGACGCCGATCAGATCCTGTATCCGCCGGATGCCGAGCCGTGGACCGAAAAAGAACCGATCGAGCGGGATGCAGACGGCGGGGAGTGGTTCCTGGGAACGATGCCCGGCGGCGGCACGCGGTTGGCCTATCTGCTTCCACTCAAGTATCCGCCGTGGAAGGTCGCCATCCGGGTGCCGGAGCAATTCGCTTTCCGGGCCGCGCTGGAGACGGGATTGCATGTCGGATTGTTTTCCCTGTTGATGGCGCTGCTGATCGAAACCCTGGCATTGTTCATCGCCCAGCAGATTACGCTGCCTCTCCGCCGGCTGGCCGAATCGGCGGGGTTGATCGCCGCGGGGGATTTGGAACGGTCCGTGAGGGTCGAAAGCCAGGACGAGATCGGCCGGCTCGGCCGGTCGTTGGAAGCGATGCGCCGAAATTTGCGCCGGCAGATCCGCGATCAGGAGATTTTGCTGGAAGCCGTTCAGGGGATGGCCTCGACCCTGGATTTCGATCATTCCACGAATATATTGCTGCACAGTGTGCGGACGGCGACCGGCGCCAGCGGCGTCCGGCTCGTGCTGACGTCCGACCTGCGCGATCAATATCCCGCCGGAAACCTATCGTTAGGCGAAGACGGCAAGGCGCTGGAAGCGATAGACGAACGCATACTGGCGGCGGCGGGAGAAGGCGAACGGCAGGCTCCCTGGACCGCCAATCGGAATTCCGGAGCCGATGAAGGCCTGTTTGAGGATCTTCCTCCTGGAATCGGTGCATTGGTCTTTGTCCGGATTGCCGGCACCCGAGCCCTGTACGGCGCGCTTGCCGTCGCGTTCAGCCAGCCGCAGGCTTTCGAAGTGGGGATGCTGGATCTGCTGAGCGGTTTTGCCAACCAGGCGTCGCTGGCTATCACCAATGCGCGGCTGCTGGAAGGCACCGAATACGAACGCGAGCGGCTGGCCGCCATCCTGGAAGCCATTCCGGAAGGGGTCTTGGTGGTGGATTCGGAGGACCGGATCCAATATGCCAATCCCGCGGCGGAGGGGATGCTGGGCGCGCGGTTCAGCCCGGCCGGCGGCACACTGTCCGCCACCGTGCCGCAACCGGAACTGGCCGCCTTCCTGATGGAATCGGCAATCCAACCGCGACGCCTGGAATTCTCCGGAGCTGAAGGACGCCGTCTGCAGGGCGTCGCCCGCAGCGTGCGCAGCGCCGACGGCGCGGGTGTCTGGCAGGTCTGCGTGCTCCAGGATGTGACCGCCTTCCGTCAACTGGACGAATTGAAATCCGAGTTCGTGCATACCGTCAGCCACGATCTGCGCCGCCCGCTGACGATGATGGAGGGTTTGGTGCACATGATCGAGATGCTCGGTCCGTTGAATCCGGCGCAGCAGGAATACGCCCGCCGGATTCGACTCTCAGCCCAGCAAATGAACCGGCTGGTCGAGGATTTGCTCGATCTGGGACGCCTGGAGAGCGGAGCGGAGATCCACCTCGCACCGGTGGCCCTGGCTCCCCTGATGGAGCGGGCGATCGCGGACCTGAAACCGGAAGCCGCCGCGGGAGGAATAAAAATCACCGCCCGCATGCCGGAGGATTTTCCAGAGATCCCGGCCGATGCCGCCCTGTTGGAGCGCGCGCTGGGCAATCTGATCGAAAATGCGGTCCGCTTCAACCGGCCCGGCGGGACGGTGGAGGTGGGCGCGGAACTGACGGAGGATTCGGCGGTGGTGTGGGTGAAGGACAGCGGGATCGGAATTGCGCCGGCGGACCAACCGCGGATATTTGAAAAATTTTTCCGCGCCGTCCCGCGGGACGATCCGGAGCATCCGGCGTGGGGATTGGGCTTGGCGATCGTCAAAAGCGTCGCCGAGTGGCACCGGGGAAACGTTTGGTGCGAAAGCAAGCTGGGGCAGGGAAGTACGTTCTACCTGCAGATGCCCCGACGGGCGGGTTAATCCCGGCTTCATCATCCTCACTCCCTATCCCCCTCTCCTGGCTGATCCTTCCCTCTCCCTGTGGTCGAGGCCAGGATAGGCGCCAGAAGAGGGGGAAAGAGGCCGGGTAAAAAAAATGGAAATGAAGGGGGATTATCATGTCCACGAAAAGACATTCAACATCTTCGAATTCAGTACTTAACGCCAGGTTTCTTCGCAGACAATCAACACCTTCCGAAATGGTCCTATGGAATGCTCTTCGCAACCGGCGTCTGGATGGGTTTACATTCCGACGCCAGTACCCCGTCGATCGATGGATCATCGATTTCTTTTGTTTGGAGAAAATGGCGGTTGTGGAAATCGACGGTCCGGTTCATCGGACAAGAGCTGTGCGGGAATATGACCGCCTTCGTGAAGAATATCTTGGTCGTATGGGTAAACGAATCCTGCGTATGGAAATGGGGCGGATTGAAAACGATCCGCCTTGGGTGCTAAATGACATCCGCGAATTCCTCGTCCGTTAACTCCCCTCTCCTGGTGCTTGTCCCGATCCCGATCGACGGTAGGGAGAGGGATCGACTGGGAGAGGGGCAGGGGGTGAGGAAGGAATCGGCGTAGACCAGGAGGGCCTGTTCC
>JBJYXS010000063.1:0-8237 GCA_046260075.1 Anaerolineales bacterium
TTAAGATTGTCATCAACCCAGAGTTGGATTCCTTCTTGAAGATCGCCGGTCCGCGATCGAAACGAATAGGCGACATCCCGTCCGTCCCTGATAACCACTAGGATTTGAGCATCCGGGCACCACCCGAGGATGTTCTCGACATGATATATGTGTTTAGGGGTTTTTTCTACCCAGCGGTGTTTGCCGGCCGCAATGGCTTGCCACTCGAATTCGCGCATCGCAGCGCGGAACCCCTGCTCGTCATTCTTTCCGGCGATAAAGCTTTCATACGGGACGGCGTACAGCCTGGAGTGAGTATCGAGGACCGCCAACATTAAAGAGGTTCCGCTGTGGCCGCAACCGACGATAAAGACCGGCGGTCCGTCAATATCCATACGCCGTACCAGCTGATTCCATCGAAAACGGATGTTCGATTTCACAGAATCATGCGAACCGACCACCGTGGCGCCGCCTTTGCCGGGGAGAATTTGCATTTTTATCCACACGCTTACCCTCTAAAGGAGTATGATCGTTTGAAAACCGCTGAACCCCACCCTTTCGTCATTTTACTATACGTAGCAAAAAGCGGAACATCTGGCCAGCCGGCTTTTAACCCGCTTTCCGGGATTGTAGATTGGCAGGATTCATTCACCGCCCTTCCTGCCGGCCACCGAACCGCGCCGCCTGTGGCGGCGGTACGCGCAGTACCCCTTGTTCGGCCTGCTGGTGCTGCTGCAGATGACGGGGTTGCGGAAGTACGAATAACGGCCTGGGCGGCCGAAAGTCCGTCATGCCCACAAGTCTCCCATTCCGTCACCCCCGAGTGGTTTTCCTAACCCGTCATCCCCGAGTGGTTTTGTCGGGGGCCTAGAGTCTTTTTTTCCATGTACCAAAGACACTGGATCCCCGCCTGAAACACGCGGGGATGACGAAGCGGGGTGAACGCGGGGATGACGAAGCGGTGTGGACGCGGGGATGAAGAAGCGGGGGCAGCCCGCCCCGGTTGGTTCGGACCGGGGACGCTGGGATGACGCATTGGAAAAATCCGGGATGACAGTCTACGAGTCCTCCCCCTTCGCGAAGCGTCCGAAATACTCCAGGCACACTTTCTTCCAGAAGCGCGCATTGGCCAGCTGTTTGGCCAGCCGCTCGGCGACGTGGCGGTGGCGGGCCGGATCGACCTCCGCCCGGACCTTCTCCCACCAGAGAGTCATCTTCTCCGCGAAGGCGATGCCCCGGTCGTAATGGACTTCCAGCTCCTCCCACAGGGTCCGGCCGGAAGGCATGCGATGATCCCAGGGGACGTGGTGGAACCAGAGCAGGAATTTTTCCGGGCATCTTTGCAGGTCGTCGAGCTGCTCGCGCAGCGGGCTTTGGTACGTGGCGGCGGCTCCGCTGCCCGTGCTGCTGCGGTCGAACCCGATTCCCCGCCGGTCCGCCCGGTGATAGTACACATTGCTCCAATCCTCACGGGGCGCGGCGTCGAAGGCCGGATCGGGCCCGTAGTGATGCCCCTCGGCCACAAGGCAGTTCAGGCCGAGCGGGGTCATGTAATCGACGCAGGCCTCCCACGAACCGAGCATCATCTTTTTCATCGCCTGCACCGCCCGCGCCTGGTTGGTCCACGTGGCGCGGATCCATTCCTCGGCGATGTCTTCCGAACTCAGGGTGTGATCCCACGCCAGGCGGCCGAACGCGTACCAATTGGCCTGGCCGAAATGATGCCCGCACCAATTGCGGTCGGAGCCGGTGTTGGCGTCGCCGACGATCGCCGAATCCGCGCGCCCCGTCAGGGAGCCGTCCACCACGGCGGACACCTTCGACCCTGCGCCGCGGGCGTAAGTATCGGATTCCAGGACTTCCTTCCACATCGGCGCCAGGTAGACCAGGTGGATGGATTGGCCGAGGTATTCCTGGGCGATCTGCAGTTCGAGGGCCAGTGGCGTGCGCGGCATCGATCCGAAGAGGGGATGAAAAGGCTCCCGCGGCTGAAAATCCACCGGTCCGTTTTTCACCTGGACGAAAACGGCGGGGTGGAAGCGGCCGTCGAGCGGCGTGAATTCCTTGTAGGCGCACTTGGCGCGGTCGTAATCGATATCGGTTTCGTAGACGAACGCCCGCCACAGCACCTTTCCGCCGCCGCCTTCCAGCGCCCGGGCGAACATGTTGGCGCCGTCGTCGTGGTTGGCGCCGCTGTCCTTGGGACCCGGCATGCCCTCCGAGTTGGCCTTCACCTGGAAGCCGCCGAAATCCGGAATCAGGCGGTAGATCTCCTCGGCCTTCTCGCGCCACCACCAGGCGACGGCCGGATCGCGCGGATCGTTGCCGGCCAGGCCGCCGAGTTCCCTGGGCGCACTGAAGTTCGGCGAAAGGTACACCCGGATTCCGTACGGCCGGAAGATGTCGGCCAGCGCGGCCGTTTTCATCAGGTAATCGGCGCGCAAAATTTCGGTCTGCGAATTGACGTTGTTGAGCACCGTCCCATTGATGCCGACCGAAGCGCAGGCCCGCGCGTAATCCCGGTAACGGTCCGCCAATACGGTCGGCAGATCGTCCCATTGCCACAGCGAATACCCCGCGTATCCGCGTTCGATCGAACCGTCGAGGTTATCCCAGTGCGCCAGGATCCGGTGCCGGATGCGCGGCCGGGAGGCGATCTTCAGTGCGCGGATATCCTGCCGGGTCTGCAAAAGGCGCAGAAAGTGGAACACGCCCCGCAAGACGGCGGGGTCGGTGTTGGCGGCGATGACGATCCGCGCATCCTTGCCGGTTCGCTCGGTGCGGATCCGGTAGCCCTCGCCGCCCAGATCGCGGCAAGCTTCCGGCACCGCCTTCATGCCGGAGGCGGCCAGCGCCGCGGCCGTGCCCGCCACGAGCGCCGGGCCGGGCGCAAGCTCGGAGGTGACGGGCGTATGGCAATCCAGCAGGGAGGGCAGAGCCCGGCGGAGTTCGTCGCGGATGATCCCGGACGTTTCGCCGCCGCCGATCACCGCCGCCCGGGGGACGGCCTTGCGGTACTGGGCCAGGAGCCGCGGGGCGTCGACCGCGCGGTACCGCAGCCAGAGATCGTATCCGTCTTCGGGTGGAAAAGCCGCCGGCCGGCTTTCGGTTTTCTTCTTCCCGCGACGTGGCGTAGGCATGGTTCATCTCCCGATGGGCAGGAACGTTTCCGAACCGCAAAAAAGGCTGTGCGGCCATTATACCCGGGGGTGAAAAGCCCTTAAGATGCCGAAGGACACCAAGTGCTCTCCGATCAACAAGGCTTCATGCCGTTCCGCAGGTATAATCCACGGCGGAGCACGGGATGATATTCCGGAAGAACGATCGGCTGACTTTCCTCCTCCGCGCATCGGCGGCCGGCGCGATCCTCGCCGGCCTGGCCGCCTGCGGCATCAGCGCGCCGGGCGCATCTTCGACGCACGCCGCCCAGACGCTGGGCGGCCTGATCACGGAAATGGCCGCCCGGGATCCCTCGCCCTCCCCCACCGCCAAGGCGCTTCCGGAGAACGCATTTACCGCCACGATCGGCCCGACTCCCTCTCCCGTCACTCCCAGCGCCATCCCCACGGTGGAACTCTCATCGCCCACTCCGCGCATCCTGCGCGCCACCTACTCCGGCCCCACCCCCACCATCGACGGCACGTCGCTGCTGACGCGGACTCTGGCCCCGCGCTGCAGCGCGGCCTTCTTCGTCGGCTACGCCCCGCCGGTCGACGAGGTGAAGGCGGGGGAAAGTTTTGTCCTTACTTGGGTGGTGCGCAACGTGGGGACGTGCACCTGGTACGCTGGGTACATGCTCTACTGGCATTCGGGAGCCCATTTCGAGGGCCCGGACTACGTCAACTTCCCCGAGATCGTCCCGCCGAACAACAATATGTTCCTGTCCTTGCAGCTTGTCGCGCCGGACGAGCCGGGCAGTTATTACAGCCGCTGGTACATGCGCGATCCGTATTTCGAGCAGTTCGGCGTCGGGCCGGAATACAGCGATCCGCTGATGATCCGGATCACGGCGGTTCCGTGAGGGGGGAGGGGACGATCGACAATCGACGATCGACCGTTCCCTTTGTCATCTTAAGGCTGCGCAGTCTTTATTGGGTTCGTCATCCTGAGGGCGCGCGGTCTTCATAGGGTTTGTCATCCTGAGGGTGTGTGCTCTTCATAGGGTTTGTCATCCTGAGGGTGTGTGCTCTTCACACCCGAAGGATCTAGCGACCCACTACACCGCCGTCCGGTACCCGCACCCATAGAGTGCGCGAGATCCTTCGGCTGCAAAAACCGCAGCCTCAGGATGACAAATGAACGAAGATTACGCAGCTTCAGGATGACATTACGAGGAGCGCCCGGGCTTTGCCCGCATCCCCTCCCAGGCCCGCTCGGCCGCCCAGGCCACCTCCTCCGGGGATCCGGATTTCTGCAGGACATGCAGCAGGTCCTTGACCGTCTCGCCGCCCACCCCGTCGTCGGCCAGCACGTGGAGGACGTGCCGGGTTCCTTCGAGCATGCGGTGGGAGTGAAACCGCAGCCGCAAACCCCGCAGGAGGGGTTCCAGGATGTCCGCCCCCATGGCGATCAATCCCTCGGCCGCCAGCCAGCGCACGCCGAAATCCTTGTCTTCCATCGCATTGATCAGGTCGGGCGCGGTTTCCGGATCGTGGACCTCGCTGAGCGCCTTGGCCGCATGCCAGCGGACGTGGTTCTTCTTATCCCGCAGCGCGTGGAGCAGCGCGGGAAGCGCCGCTTTTCCCAGGGTCAGCATCTTTTCCCGGTTCTCGGTCCGCCGTTTCCAATCGCCGTCGTCCAATCCGATGGCCAGCATACGGGCCAATGCCAGCTGATACCGGTTATCCGGACAGGCTTTCACCCGTCTTTCGATCGCATCGGCCGCCGATTCCAACCGTCCCATTTCAGCCATTCCGCAAACCTTTCGATGATGAATTCGCCGCCTTACCGGCAAATCGCATGGATCCGGTCGAGGATCTCCTCCGGATCCACCGGTTTGACCAGATAACCCCGGACCCCCATTTCCAGAGTGGTCTTTTTCAACTCGGCCGACTCGTTGCCGGTGAGGAAGAGCACCGGCAGCCCGGGATACATCCGGCGGATGACCGCCAGCAGCGACAACCCGTTCATATCCGGAATCTTATGATCCAGGACGAGCAGGTGATAGCCGCGGGATTTCAACAGCAGCAGGCATTGTTGGGCGTTTTCCGCAAAAAACACTTCGTATCCCGCATTGCGGATGATGAGCACCAGGGTTTGCCGCAGGTTCGGGTCATCATCCACAACCAGGATCGATTTGGGAGAATCCATCCGCCGGGGCCTCTCTCGGGGTCGGGCGTCCCGCCCCCAGAATATTTTATTTTCCGAACGGGGCGCAAAGCATTCGGGTACTTGGGGATTAATTGGGAGGGTTGGAATGCGCCGTCCGGGGCCTAGGCGATCAGGCGGTAGCCGACATCCCGTACGGTGACGACGTAGCGAGGGTGTTTCAGATCCGGTTCCAGCGCCTTGCGCAGTTCGTGCACATGCCCGCGCGCCAGTTCGCGGGCTTCCGCGCGCGAGAGATCGTACCCCTGCGATTCGCGGACCAGCGTCTGATAGGCGACCGGTTCGGGAGCATGGCGAAGCAGCGAAACGAGGAAGTTGAAGGTGGAGGGCGGAAGCTGGGCCGTCCGGCCTTCCCAGGTCACTTCCCGCAGGGGAAGGTCGAGGGTGAAGATCCCCCGCTGCAGATAGCGGGCCTCCTCGGAGGAGGACGCGTGTTCGACGCCCTGCGCGCCCTCGGGCGGATGTTCGATGTGCTGCAATTCGTCCAGCAGTTCGTGAAGCTGGGAGGTGATTTCCTTGCGCCGCCGCGGAAGGCGCTGATCTTCGAGCGTTTCGCGCACCCGCCGGACGATGACCTCCGGATCGATGGGCTTCAGCAGATAATCCTTGGCCCCGCCGCGGACCGCCTGCATGGCGCTGTCCAGCGTCGCGTGGGCGGTGAGTATGAACACCGGCATCGACGGGTAGGCCTCGCGGATATCCGCCAGCAGGCTCATACCGTCCTTTTCCGGCATTTTGATATCCAGAAAGGCCAGCTGGAACTCGCCCGCCTCCAGATACCGCATCGCCTCGGCGGCGTTCCCGGCGGTGGTGACCTGATATCCCTCCCGCTGCAGGATCAGGGACAGCGAGCGGCGCAGGTTCTGCTCGTCGTCGACGATGAGGATGGAGGCTCCTTGCTGTGTCAACGGTCTCCTTTGCCCCTGTGGACGCCCACGGATCCGTACCGGGGAAATTCACGAAAAACGCGAGGGCCGCTGCAGTGAGTATTAAAGGAATGCCGCGGCATCCGGCGAAAGGCGCTGGCATTCTATCAACATTGCCGAAGGGGCACAATATGCGCCCCGCCCCGGCCCTTCTTTCCGCCGTTCGGGCCTCGGGAAATGGCGGTTAAGTGAAAAAAGGAATAAGATGGGAATCCGGCGGCGGCCGATGCGCATTCCCCGAAACAAGGATTGCGTTCCGCGCCCGCCGGATGATGGAGGATTTGCATGACGGCGAAAAAAAAGCAGGCCGGCGGAAAACCGGCCCGGACGCGCCGTTCTTCCGCCAAACAGCACACGTCCGCCCCCCGCCGGAGCGCGGCGCGGGATGGGCGCCCGGCGGGCGCCAAGCGGCGCGGCGGCCGGGCCCGGCAGCTGGCCGACGCCTACAACCGCAGCCTGATCGAGGCCAGCCTCGATCCGCTGATGACGATCACCCCCGACGGAAAGATCGGCGACGTCAACCCGGCCACCGAGGCGGCCACCGGATATTCGCGCGCAGAGCTGATCGGCAAAGATTTTTCCGACTGCTTCACCGACGGGGAGAAAGCCCGCGCCGGCTACCGGCGCGCGTTCGAACAAGGGGAAGTCCACAATTACGAACTGGAAATCCGCCACCGCGAAGGCGGCGTCACCCCGGTGCTGTACAACGCCTCGGTGTTCACGGATGAAAAGGGAACCGTGAAGGGCGTCCTCGCCGCGGCCCGCGACATCACCCTGCTCCGCCGGGCCGAATCGCGGGCTCGGGATAACACCCGCCGGGTGGAAATGATGGCGGATATTTCCCACCTTTTGGCGGAAGCCGGACCGCAGTACCGGTCGGTCCTGCCCGGGATCGCCGAACGGATCACGCGGTTGCTCGGCGACGAGTGTCTGATCCATCTTCCCGGCGCCCACGGACGCCTGCAGGAGGCGGCCCGGCATCCGGCGGCGGACGGCCGATCGGAACGCGCCCGGCCGTCCGGCATACCGGACGGCCTGATCGAGAAGGCGTTCCGCACCCGCCGGCCGCTGCTTCGCCCCGGCGAAACGGAAGACGACGCCGCCCCTCCTCCGCGCCTGTTGATCGTGCCGCTGCTGTTCCAAAACCGCGCCCTCGGAACCGTGCTCGTCGTCCGGAACACCCTCCGCCGGCCCTACAGAACCGCGGACGTATCACTCCTGCAGACCATCGCCGACCGCATGGCGCTCGCGATCGCCAACTCCACCCTCTATTCCGATCTGAAAAAAGCCCTCGCCGACGAGCAGAAAACGCGCCGGCAGCTCGTCCAGAGCGAGAAACTCGCCGCGATGGGCCGCGTGCTCGGTTCCGTCGCCCACGAGTTGAACAACCCGCTGCAGACCATCAAGAACTGCCTGTACCTGGTGAAACAGGAAGCCCCCGCCGACCCGTCCATCCAGGAATACATCGACATGGCGTCCTCCGAGACGCGCCGCCTGGTCCACCTGGTGGCCCAATTGCGCGATCTCTACCGGCCGCGCTCCGGGAAGGCCATGCAACGGCACGATCTGGGCGCCATCCTGCGGGATGTCCGCGCCCTGGAAGCCCCGCAGCTGCAAAAGAACGGCGTGGAATGGAAGGACCGGGACGGCCCGCGGAGCGTGACGGTGCGGTGCGACAGGGAACGCATCCAGCAGGTCTTCATCAACCTGGTCACCAACGCCGTCGAGGCGATGCAGCCCGGAGGCGGCGTCTTGACGGCGGGGCTGACCCTTTCGGAGGATTCCAGCCGGGCCGGCGCGGTGTTCCACGACACCGGGCCGGGCGTCGAACCCGAGATGAAACGCCACCT
The DNA here is from genome assembly GCA_046260075.1 of Anaerolineales bacterium. Taxonomy (GTDB): domain Bacteria; phylum Chloroflexota; class Anaerolineae; order Anaerolineales; family RBG-16-64-43; genus JAFGKK01. The sequence continues at coordinate 8,084 of JBJYXS010000063.1, forward strand.
GGGCGATCCCTTCATCACCACCAAGACGGGCGGCCTGGGTTTGGGCCTCTCGATATGCTATGAGATCGCTCAGCAGCACGGCGGCAGCATCAGCGCGGAAAACCCGCCGGGCGGAGGGGCGGTCTTCACCTTCTGGCTGCCGCTGGAAGCGGAC
>JBJYXS010000063.1:8337-10528 GCA_046260075.1 Anaerolineales bacterium
ATGGTCGAAAAACGCATCCAGCAGGTGCTGGAAATCGAACGGCAAGCGCAATCCCTCTACGATTCCGCGGTCCGCCAATCCCAGCAGCTACCGACGGCGGCCAAGCGGGAAGCCCGGGATCATCTCGAGCAGACCGTCGCCGCCGCGCGCGAGAAAGCCCAACGGATGCAGGCGGAAGCCACGGCCGAAACGGAATGCGCCTCCATCGCGGCCCAATCCGAACAGGCGATCCAGCGCATGGAAGCCTCCGCCAAAGAACGATCGGAACGCGCCGTCGATTATGTGCTCGACGCCGTCGCCGGAGAAGGGAAGCCGTAATGTCGGGCGTATCCTCCTTTGCGGCCTTGAACGCGCGCGTCCGGGCGATGTATTCCGAGCAACTGTCGCCGGATGCCTGGGCCCGCCTGGAGGAAGCCCCGGACCTGCGGACGACGATCGGCTACCTCAAAGAAACCGTCTACGGCCCCCACCTGGAACGGGTGGCGGAGGAGAACCTCACGCCGCGCCGGACCGTGTATCAAATCCAGGGGCGGATCGCCGACCTGTACCGCACGATCATCCGGTGGGCGCCCGAAGCCTCCCGTCCGGTCCTGGACCGGGTCTACCGGCACTTCGAGGTCGATAACCTCAAGGCCGTATTGCGGGGCGTTGAAACCGGCGCCGCGTGGCAGAAGGTCCAATTCGTGCTGTTTCCCTTCGGACCGGCTTCCGCGATGCCCGGGGAAAAAATGTCCGCTTCCGGCGATATGCGCTCCGCCGTGGAAAAAATCCGCGGCACGCCGTACTACCAGACCCTCGACCACGCCATGGCCCGCTACCAAGCCGAGGGCAGCGTGTTTCCGCTCGAAGTCGCCCTGGATCTGTATTATTGGCGGAATCTGTGGACCGCCGTCCACCGTCTGACCGGGCAGGATCGCGGGCAATGCATCCGGATCATCGGTTCGTGGATGGATATGAATAACCTGCTGTGGGCCATCCGCTACCGGGTCTACCACCGGCTGTCGGAGGAGGAAATCATCAACTATACGCTTCCCTTCGGATACCGCGTGAAAGACGAAGACATCCGCGGCATCGCCGCCGGCGCCGACATCGCGCAGGTCGCCTCCCGGGTGTATCCGGAAGTGGCGGATATGGAAACCCTGCTGGCGGCGCCGCGCAGCGGACTGCCGATCCTGGAAGTCCGCATGCGGCGTCACATCGCCCGGGAGTGCCGGGCGGCGCTGGCCGGGTATCCCTTCCAGCTCGGCATTCCCCTGGCATTCGCCCTGCTGGCGGAAATGGAAACGCAGGATCTGACCCTGATCGTCGAATCCAAATCGATGCATACGGCGCCGGAGACGTACCGGCCGTACCTGCTGCTGCGCGGGGAGGAGGCCGAGGCCGCCTGACCCCGGGGACAGGATATGTTCTTACCGAAGGAAATGACGCTGATCGAATTGGTAGTCCCGGAAAAGGATTTGATTCCGGTGACCCGGGCTCTGGCGGGAGAAGGCGTCTTTCATCAGGCCGATACCGGATACACCGCCGCCGACGCGGCGGGCGGCGGATCCGCCCGCCAGGAACGGTCCGCGTCCTACGCCGCCCTCGAGCGCCAGGTGCTCTCGACGATGCAATCCCTGGGCGTCGAGGAAGGCGCGCCGCCGCCGGCCGGACGGACGGCGATGGTGGAGATCGACGCCGCCCGCCGGATGGTGGACCGGATCACCGGGGAAGTCCGCAAGAACGCCGAGGCGTTGGCAACCGACCGCAGGCGGCTGGAGCAATTGAACGGTTATTTGCGCCAGTTGGAACCGCTTTCCGGGATCGAGATCGACCTGAGCCGGATGAAATCCTCGCGCTACGTCTTCTCGATTCTGGGTGTCATTCCCACGGTCAATTTGGAGCGGCTGAAGACCAGCCTGATGCGGATCCCGTTCGTCATACTCACCCTGGAAGAAGACCGCCGGCATTCCGTCGTCTGGCTGGTGGGTCCCAACGAACACGCCGATACGCTGAAACGCGCGGCGCGCAGCGCCTACCTCAACCCGCTGGGCCTTCCGCCGGTCCGCGAGGGGTCCACGTCGGAAGTCGTCCAATCGCTGCACGTCGCCGTCCGGCGCGACCGGGAACGGCTGGACCGGCGGGAAGCCGCCATGGACCGGTTGCGCCACGACCACGCGCAGCAGCTGCAGGCGCTGCTGTGGCGCGTGCG
>JBJYXS010000064.1:0-9118 GCA_046260075.1 Anaerolineales bacterium
TCGGGTGTGCGATACGATGTGCGCATCCTGCCGGGCATGAAAGACATATATGGGCACACGATAGCCGAGGGGCACAACTACCGCATCACCATCCCGGAACCGCGGGTCTATCCGTACGCGGCGATGCTTTTCCCCAGTAGTCCGCTGATTTATCGTGCCGAGGGGCCCAAGTATTTCTTTTTTGAATATAGCAACTTGGATTCTGCTGACGTCACGGTATATCCGATTGCCCCTGGGGAAATGTACGATCTCGGGATCTCAGGAGAAATGGCAGTTGAAGTGGTTCCAAAATCGGATCCGGTGAATACCTGGGCCATCGACCTCCAAGCGGAGAAAAACACGCTGACTCGCCTGAAATTTTCTTTGGAGGATGGCGCAGGAAAATCCCTACCGCCCGGGTTTTACTTCGTTGGCCTGCGTGCCGCCCCACTTTCAAAGAAGAACATTTTCCACCAAAAGGCGCTTTTTATTGTCGCAACCGACAACATCACTTTAAAGGAAAGCGCTAACGATGTGCTGGCCTGGGTGACCGATCTGGAGACGGGCGAGCCGTCGGCTGGGGTGGAACTTGTTCTCTATGGCAGGGTATTCAACGAACTCGGCCGGGCGGTGACCGATTCCGACGGCCTGGCGTACTGGGACTCGGGAATGAATCCGTACTACGTCGTTGCGCAATCCGGCGGACACACGGCTTTCGTTTCGTGGCAATTCGGCAGCGGGATTTCAATGAACGATCTCGGAATCTGGCAGCAGTATTACAGCAATTCACCGGATTCCTTTGCCTACATTTATACCGACCGGCCGCTGTACCGGCCGGGGCAAACGGTCGAATTCACCGGTGTGGTGCGCGCCGAAGATGACCTGCACTATACCCTGCCCGAAATCAGCGAGATCACCACCTCCATTTACTACGAAGGCGAACCGGTCTATACCGAAACCATGCCGCTTTCCGCATACGGCGGTTTCACTGGCGCTTATGTTCTCGGCGAAGACGCTCCACTGGGGAGTTATCAGATCTATATGCGGAAAGGGCCGGACGGTCCGACGGTCGGATTTGTATCTTTCCGTGTTGCGGATTACCGCAAACCGGAATTCCAGGTGGATGTGACCGCCGATACGAGCGAGGTTTCCCCCGGCGGCAAGGTGGCTTTCGGGGTTCGGGCGGAATACTACTCCGGCGGGAAAGTCGGCAATGCGGCAGTCGAATGGTTCCTGGAATATACCCCCTACTTCTTCATTCCGCCCTCCGAATACCGTTCCTATAGCTTCACCGACTGGGACCGTGAGACGGGCGCCATAGCGAATTCCGGCGGGAGCGGAACCGTCGCCGAAGGGGAAGGAACGACCGGGGCCGACGGATACCTCGACATCACCCTGCCGATGAGCCCGGGAAAGATCAAGGGCGACTGGTTGGTCTCCTTGCGCACCAACGTCACCGATGTGACCGGCAATCTGGTCGGCGGCGGCACTCAGGTGGTGATGCATCAAAGCCTGGTGTATGCCGGAATCCGCCCGGCCAGTTACGTCTGCCGCGCGGGAGAGGAGCAAGCCCTCGATCTGGTGGTGTTGGATTGGAACGGCGATCCGGTTCCGGACCAGGCGGTGTCGGTTCAAATAGTCAAGCGCACCTGGTACAGCGTGCAGCAGCTAAATGACGAGGGAAGGCTGCATTGGGTGACAACGGTGAAGGAGACCCCGGCCGCCTCGTTCGCATGGGTCGTCACCGATGCTGACGGCCGGACGCGGGTGGTGTTCACCCCCGGTTCAGGCGGGGTATACAAGGCGCTGGTGACGGTCCGGGATTTGAAAGGAGACACCCAACAGGCTTCCGCCTATATCTGGGTTGCGGGCTCTTCCTACATTCCCTGGCGAATGACCAATGACCGTTCCTTCACCCTCATCGCCGACAAGGATTCCTATCAACCCGGGGAAACGGCTGAAATCCTGTTTGCCCAGCCTTTCGAAGGGGAGGTATACGCGCTGGTCACCTATGAGCGCGCCCGCATCCATCACAGCGAAGTCGTCAAACTCAACGGCAACAGCACGGTCTACCGCCTGCCGATCACGGCCGACATGGCGCCGGCCGAATATATCTCGGTTTTGGTTATTGCCGGCGCCCGCGGGCACGGCACGCCGGATTTCCGGATGGGCGTGGTCCGGCTCGAGGTGGCTACCACAGAACAGGAACTCGACGTGACGATCACTGCTGATAAGCCGAGCGCAGGCCCGGGCGATTCGGTTGCCTATACCGTGGAGGCCCGCGATACTAAGGGAAATCCAGTCCGGGCATTAATATCATGGGCGCTGGTCGACAAGGCCCTTCTGGACCTCACACCCTCCAATGTCACGCCCATCCTGAACGCGTTCTATCCCGTGCGATCCTTGTCGGTGCAGACGTCGCTCGGCATCGTCTGGAATGCGGAGGATTTCCTGGCCGGCTACAAGGAAACCCAACCCACCGGCGAGGGATCCGGAAGCGGGGACGGAACCAAGGGGGCGGGCGACATGGGCGTAATTGACGTCCGTCAGGAGTTCCAAGACACCGCCTTCTTCCGGGCCGAAACGATGACCGGCCCCGACGGAAAGGCGCAGGTTACCGTCACTTTGCCGGAAAACCTGACGACCTGGCGGATGACCGTCCGTGCAATCACCGATGAAAGCCGAGTCGGTGAAGCACAGCATGAACTCGTCAGCACCAAACCGCTCTTCATCACCCTGCAGACACCGCGCTTCTTCGTCGCCGGGGATACGGCCCGCCTGGGCGCAGGGGTGCACAACAATGGCAAGACCGAGTTGAAGATCGACGTGTGGCTGGACGCCGAAGGGCTCACGCTCCATTCGCCCGCCCGGCAGGAAATCACCGTCCCGGGCGGCCAAACGGCATACGTCTATTGGGATGCATCCGTCGCGCCGGGCGCCCGGCGGGTGGACCTCACGGCTCACGCCGAGAGCGGAATCTACACCGATGCCAGCAAACCGGCCGTGGGGACGCTAACCGACCATGGCATTCCGGTGTACACATATACTCTCCAGGAGACTGTGGGAACATCCGGAATACTGGATGGAGTCGACTCGGTCATGGAGGCATTCACTCCGCCGCCGTCCGGAGGTAATGCGGAATTCACTATTGAAATTTCGCCGACGCTGACCGCTTCCTGGATGGGTGCCCTGCAGTACCTGATGGATTACCCATACCATTGCTTGGAACAGACCGTTTCGCGGTTTCTGCCCGGACTGATAGCTGCGCGCATATTGGATGCCATGCCATACGGATCTCAAAGCTGGCAAAACGATTTCGACCGAAATGTATACGCCGGGTTACAGAGAATTTATGCGTCACAGATCTTCGACGGCGGCTGGAGTTGGTGGAGCGAATACGCCGGTGATCCGATAACCTCCACCTATGTGATGCTGGGATTGATCGAAGCGCGAAAATCCGGTTATTCCGTCCGCGAGAGTGTAATGGAGAACGGCTTGGATTACCTGCGCGGATACCTCAGAGACCACACGCCGGATGATTCGAAGTGGATGATGAACACGTATGCGTTCATGCTCTATGTCCTCCGACTCGGCGGCGGGTTAGGAGACGACGCGTCGCTGTACCAAAACCGCTCATCACTTGGTGTGTATGGAAAAGCCTTCCTCGCACTGGCAATGGAGAAAACGAACCACTCCGATAAGCGAATCGATACATTACTTTCGGACCTGAACAATGCCGCCGTCTTCTCCGCGGCGGGAATCCACTGGGAGGAAAAAACCGCCGCCTATTGGGATTGGAACTCCGACGTGCGGACCACGGCGATCGTGCTGAAAGCAATGATCCGGCTGGATCCGGAGAACCCGCTTAACGCCTCGGCGGTCCGCTGGCTGATGGCCAACCGCACGCAGGGGCGTTGGGGTTCGACTCAGGAGACATCTTGGACGGTGATGGCGCTGGCCGAATGGGTGGAAGTTACGCGCGAACTAGAGACGGACTACTCCTATGCGGTCGGTTGGAACGGGGATTTATGGAAGGACGGACGTTTTGATCCGTTGGGCATCGCTTATCCGTTGCGCCTGACGAGGTCGGTTTCGGCGAAGGCAGGCGATGCAAGCCAATTTCTGGTTCTGGCCCGAGGGGCCGGCGCGGGCAACCTGTACTACACAGCGTACATGACCGTCACTCTTCCGGCGGCCGATGTGGAAGCGCTGGACCGGGGAATCCTCATCCGCCGCGAATACTACACACTGGAGGATGCCAAACATCCGATCACGGAAATCGGACGCGGAGAGCTGGTGCGGGTTCGCCTTACGGTGGTGGCGTCGAGTGCGCTGCACCATGTTGTCATCGACGACCCGCTCCCGGCCGGCCTGGAGGCGATCGACGCCTCGCTGTCCGGGAACGCCGCCATCCCCAGTATCTATACCGTCAGGAAGTTCAATGAAACCGGATGGGGTTGGTGGTTCTTCGACCATCAGGAAGTCCGGGATGAAAAGGTGGTGCTCTCCGCCGAATACCTGCCGCCCGGGACCTATGTGTATACCTACCTCGCACGGGCGGGCATCGCCGGCACCTTCAATGTCATTCCGGCGACCGGGGCGGAGTTCTACTTTCCCGACGTATCCGGGCGCAGCGCGGGCAGCGTGTTCACCGTCACGCCGTAAAGGGATGCTATCCTGTCACCCTGAGGCCGAAGGATCTCGCGTCCTTAGGACGATCCGTCCGCATGCACCGTTATCGTCACCGAAGGGGTGGTGACGGTCGCGCCGCCGGCGGTTCGGCCGACCGCCCAAATCGTATGCTCGCCCTCCGCAAGCGGCCACCAAGCTTGGAACGGGGCGGTGTCGACGGCGGCCAGGAGCCGGCCGTCGACGTAGAATGAAACCTCGACGATATCCGGCCCGGCGGCCGCCTCGAGAAGAAGCTGCTGCGCCGTTTGATCGAAATCGGGGTCGATCCGGTACTCAGCGAAAGGCGGCGGGGAGAGCAGCAGCAATTCGGCGGATAGCGGCCGCTGCGGATCTTCCTCCGCGATCAGGTCGACCAGCAGCGGCCAGCCTTGGGCACGGGCCCAATCGCGGAGGGGAAGGGGGAGGTTGAAGGCCGTCACCGTCCGCCGCCTTTCCGGCGGCGTGTCGTCATCGGCTGGCCATCCGGTGAGGATGTCCACTTCCACCGTGCGGCAGGTATCATCGAGAACGGTCGGTTCGGTGCCCTTGATAAACCATTCCAGCTGCGTATCGGTGCAGGCGGGCGTGGGCAGCAGCCCCGAGAGGGCGCAGATTTCCCGCTCCATCATCCCCTCTGGACGTTCGAACGGCTCGTCGGGCCGGCCCTGCAGCACCACGCGCAGGTACTCGTGCCAGATCGGAGCCGCGCCGGTCAGGCCGGTGATATCGCGCATCGCCCGGTAATCGCTGTTGCCCACCCATACGCCGACAACCAGGCTGGGGGTGTAGCCGACGGTCCAGTTGTCGTGAAAATTTGTCGTTGTGCCTGTTTTTACCGCCGCTGTCCGGTCGATCTTCAACGTGCTGTTGCGCCCGAAGCCGATCGACCGCGCCCGGTCGTCGCTGAGGATGTCGCTGATCAGCCAAGCTACACGCGGGTCGAACACCTGCTCCGAAGACGGAGACGGTTCGGTGTAGATCGTTCTTCCGTCCGCGTCGCGGATGTCGAGCAGCAGCGTGCTGCCGGCGAACACGCCGCCGTTGGCCAGCGATCCGTACGCGGCGGTCAGCGCCATCAGGCTCATCCGCCCGCCGCCCAGCGCCAGCGACAAATCGTATTCATCCGCATCCTCGAGGGAGGCGATTCCCAGCCGGCGCGCAAGCGCGATGGTGGAATCGATGCCGACCTCGCGCAGCGTGAGGACCGCGGGGATGTTCAGCGAGGAGGCGAGAGCCGTGCGGACCGACACCGGCCCGTGCTCTTGCATATCGTAGTTGGCGGGAATGTACGGAAGGTTGTCGTGGGTGACGAAGGTAGTCGAGACGTCGAACAGCACGCTGGCTGCGGTCCATGGTTCCGTCCGGAACGGATCGAGGGCCTGGGCGTAGAGAAAGGGTTTGAAAGCCGAGCCGGGCTGGCGCGGTGCGACGGCCATATTCACCGCGCCGGAAATCTCGGCGCGGAAATAACCGGCGCTGCCGACCAGGGCCAGGATTTCGCCGGTCAGCGGATCGAGCGCCACCAGGGCGGCATTGTTGATGTTGCGCTCCAGCCCGGCGGAATCCTCCCGGTACGAACTCAGGCGGCGGTCGATCGTCTGTTCGGCCAACTGCTGCCGGTCGAGGTCGAGCGTGGTGCGGACGATAAGGCTTTCCCGGGGATCGATGATCCCGTCGGCGGCGAGCCGGTCGAGCCGGTCCTTCACCAGCCAAACGAAGTGCGGGGCGAGTATCGGATAGGGGGTCGGGTTCAGGACGATGGGCGCGGATTCGGCCTCGACACGTTCCTCGGCGGTGATGAACCCCTCCTTCTCCATCAATCCCAGCACCGTATCCCGCCGGTCTTTGGCCAGATCCGGATTGGTGAAGGGATTGTAGATCCCGGGCGCCTGGGGCAGGCCGGCCAGCAGGGCGCATTCGGGCAGGATGAGCTGGGCGGCCTCCTTTCCGAAATATGTTTGCGCGGCGGCTTCGACGCCGTAGGCCAGCCCGCCGAAATAAGTCTGGTTGAGGTACAGGGCGAGGATCTCGTCCTTCGAAAAACGCTCGGTCATCCGCCACGCCAGCACCGCCTCGCGCAACTTGCGCAGCAACGAACGATCGGCCTTCTCCTCGGGGCTCATCAGCAGATCGCGCGCTACCTGCTGGGTGATTGTGCTGCCGCCGGCAATGGTTTCCCCGCCCTGCAGGTCTATCCACAGAGCGCGCAGGATTCCTTCCGGATCCACGCCGGGATTGCGATAGAAGTTGCGGTCCTCGACGGCTATCGAGGCCTGTTTGATGCATTCCGGAAGATGTTCGATCGAAAGCACCGTATGCCGGCCGCCCTCCTCGGGCAGGAGGTCATACAACAGCCGGCCGTTGCGGTCGGTGATCCGGACGCTGGGTTCGACGAGGCGTTGATCCAGGGAATCCAGATCCGGCAAATCCCGGAAGACAAGCCAGAGCGTGATTCCGGCGAAGAGGATGAGGACCGCCGCCAGGGCGGCGGCAAGGCGGGAGAGACCCGTATGCTGTACGGGGATACTACGGTGAGAAGCCATGCTTTCCCTTCATCCTTACGATGATAACAAAACCGGACCGGATACGACAGGATCGATCTGCCGGCGGCCGCAATGCGGACGGTTCCGAATCCCCGCCGTTTTATTTTTTATTAATCGTGTACAATCGCCCCGTACCGTCCTCATCCTTTCCTTTTAAGAAGGAGCCCCCATGTCCGCGAGCGAGCGATCCGTTACCCTGCCTGTCAACGACAAACGCGAGATCTTCGGCTGGGCGATGTACGACTGGGCCAACTCGGCCTTTTCCACCACCGTCGGCACCGTGTTCCTCGGACCGTATGTGGCCAGCCTGGCGGAGCAGGCGGCCGAGGCCTTTCCGGACGGGATGGCGCGGCTGCTGGGCGTCCCGATCGCGCCCGATTCGTTCTTCCCCTACTGCGTCTCGATCTCGGTCGGCCTGCAGGTGCTTTTCCTGCCGATCCTCGGGGCGATCGCGGATTACTCGCACCTGCGCAAGCAGATGATGCGGCTGTTCGCGGTCATCGGCGCGCTGGCGACGATCGCGCTGTTCTTCACCACCCAGCCGGTCTGGTGGATGGGCGGGGTGCTGTACATGATCGCCAACCTGGCCTTCGGCGCGGCGATGGTCTTCTACAACGCCTTCCTGCCCGATATCGCCAGCGAGGGGGAGCGCGACCGGGTTTCCTCCTACGGCTGGGCGATGGGCTACCTCGGCGGCGGCCTGCTGCTGCTGGCCAACCTGGCCTTCTACATGCTGCGCGATACGCTCGGCGTGCCCACCGACCTGGCGGTGCGGATCAACCTGGCCTCGGCCGGCGTGTGGTGGCTGGGGTTCTCCTTCTTCACCTGGATCCGCCTGCGCGCCCGGCAGGCGGCGCGCCCGCTGCCCAAGGGGGAAAGTTACGCCTCGGTGGGGTTCAAGCAGCTGTGGGGAACCCTCAGGCAGATGCGCAACTTCCCCGAGACGCTCAAGTTCCTGGTGGCCTACTTCCTCTACAACGACGGCATCCAGACGGTGATCGCCGTCTCGGCCACCTTCGCCGCGGCCCCGCTGCTGCGCGGCGGGTTGGAAATCGAGCAAAGCGATCTGACGATGGTCATCCTGATGATCCAGTTCGTGGCCTTCTTCGGCGCGCTGCTGTGGGGCCGCCTGGCCGACCGGATCGGCGCCAAACGTTCGATCATCTTCAGCCTGGTCATCTGGGCCGGTGTGGTGATCTATGCCTACGGCGGGATGTACGGCGAATCGCGGCTGACCGAGTTCTTCATCCTGGGCGGCTTCATCGCGCTGGTGATGGGCGGCTCGCAGGCCATCAGCCGCAGCCTGTTTGCCCAGATGATCCCGGCCGGACGCGAGGCGGAGTTCTACGCCTTCTACGAGGTCAGCGAGCGCGGCACCTCGTGGATCGGGCCGATGATCTTCGGCCTGGTCAACCAGGTGTTCGGCAGCCTGCGGCCGGCGATCCTTTCGCTGATCTTCTTCTTCGTCGCCGGGCTGGTCCTCCTGCCGCTGGTGAACACCGACAAGGCGATCGCCGAAGCCAAGTCGGCCGAAGGCGGGTTGGCGTAGCCGGGGTGACGAACTAACCGTCATCCCAGAGGGTTCTTGCCAACCCGTCATCCCCGAGTGCCTTAGTCGGGGATCCAGTGTCTTTATTCCTCATGCACGAAAGACGATGGGTCCCCGTTACGAACACCCTCGCTTCGAATTCGTGCGGGTATGCAAAAAGAACCTGCACACTCCGCGAGGGCAGGCGCGGGGATGACGGTATTGGTAATCTGCTCGGGGATGACGAATCATAGCCGTATCGGGGGCGGATAATCCGGACCAAAAAGGTCTTGGTTTTCTTCCAGACTCATCTGTCTTCGAGCAGCGGATTCCCTGCCGATCCGGGACCTCTCTCCCAAACACGTAGTACCAACGGAGGGCCGAATCGGCCTGAAAA
>JBJYXS010000065.1:0-6747 GCA_046260075.1 Anaerolineales bacterium
ACCGGTTTCTTTTCCGGTTCCAGCATGCCTTTCAGGGCTTTATCGACATCCTCGGTCAGACGATAGATGATATCGTACATGCGGACCGAAACGCCTTCGGTTTCCGAGGTGCGTTGGGCGGCGGCGTCCATTTGGACCGAAAAACCGACGACGATCGCGCCGGACGCCGATGCCAACATGATGTCGTTTTCTGTGATGTTGCCGGTCTCGGCGTATAGGATGGTGGCTTTCAGGTCCTTCGTGCCAAGGCTTTTAAGGGAGTTGACGATCGGTTCCAGCGATCCTTGGCCGTCGGCTTTAACGATCAGTTTTAATTCCTTCATCTCGCCGGCTTGGAACTTGGCGAACACTTCCTCCAGGCTGACGGGTTTTTGCGGCTGTTGCTTGCTGGCCTTTGCCGCCAGTTTACGTTCCGCCGCCAGGGTGCGTGCTTCCCGTTCGCTGGGCAGCACCTCAATCAGATCGCCGGCCTGGGGCAGTTCCGACAGCCCGAGCACTGAAACCGGCGCAGAGGGACCGGCCTGCTCGATCGGGGCGCCGCGGAAATCCTCCATCGCCCGGATTTTCCCGTGAACCTGCCCAGCCACCAGCGAATCGCCGAGATGGATGGTGCCGTTCTGAACCAGCAGCGAGGCGATCGGTCCCTTGGCTTTATCGAGCTGGGCTTCGATGACGCTGCCGATCACCTTCCCTGCGGGATTGGCGAGGATTTTTGTGTTGTCGGCGGTCAGTACGATGGCTTCCAGCAGGTCCTCGACGCCGGTACGCTTCTTCGCCGACACCGGGACCACCATCGTATCGCCGCCCCAATCGTCGGGTACCAGTTCCACTTCCGAAAGCTGGTGCTTTACCTTTTCGGGATTGGCGTTGGGTTTATCGATTTTGTTCAAGGCGACGATGATCGGCACCCGGGCCGCGCGGGCATGGGCCAGGGCCTCGCGGGTTTGCGGCATCACCCCATCATCGGCGGCGACTACCAAAATGACGATGTCCGTCACTTGGGCGCCGCGCGCGCGCATGGCGGTGAAGGCGGCGTGGCCGGGCGTATCGAGGAATGTGATCAGCCGTTTGTTATGCGTGATCTGGTAGGCGCCGATCCGCTGGGTGATGCCGCCGGCTTCGGCGGAGGCGACATCGGTCGAACGGATGGCGTCCAGCAGGGAGGTTTTCCCGTGGTCGACATGGCCGAGGATCGTAACCACCGGCGGACGCGGCTTGAGGAGTTTCGGATCTTCCTTTTCCAGGGCTTGGCGCCAAGCAGGCGCCTCTTCGACCGCTTCCGGTTTAGCCTCTTCCGCCTTCTTTTCCAGCTCGGCGTCAAAACCCATCTCATGGATGATGATGGCCGCGGTGTCGAAATCAATCTGCTGGTTGATGTTGGCCATCACACCGTTGGCGATGAATTGCTTGATCAAGTCGATCGGGCTGGCTTGGATTTTCTCCGCCAGCGCGCGGACCGTAATCGTCGGGGGAAGTTCCACAGTTTTTCTTTCGTCATTGCCCATCGTGCACCTCCGTTGCTTCCGAACTCCCCGGCGCCGCCGACTGGGGGTTGTTACCGGCCCGTTTCGCTCATGCTATTCCTCCGGCCGAATGCGGAGATCCGGACGGCTTTCCATCGTCGGGCGGAAGTTGGTTCATATGGCGGACCAGCATGTCCCGTTCGTCCGGGGTCAGATCCGTCTTCAACGCTTGCTCCAACGGGCCGCGCAGGGCGTTTTCCCAGCACTCCCGTCGCTGATGAAGGTATGCCCCGCGCCCGGACGCCTTGCCGCTGGGATCGACCCGAATGCCGTCCGGACCGCGGACGATGCGGATCAGGGAGCGCTTGGCAATGGTTTCCCGGCAACCGACGCAGGTTCTTGTCGGGACGTGCTTGGTGGAAGCCGCTTTTTTCTGGCTCATCGCCTGTCCCTGGGATTCTGGACCGTACGGCGTGGATATCTCAAGATCAGCCGCCTTCGGTGAGTTCTCCTTCGTTCCAATCCTTCATCCGGCCGGGCTTGCGTTTGCGTCGGGCAACCGTCATGCCGGTCTCGGGGTCGAACTCCACGATCGTCTTAAGCTTACTCTTTTTCTTCTTCTTTTTACTCTTATCTTCCTCTTCTTCTTCCTCTTCCAGTTCTTCTTCCTCTTCGCCTACGGCGATCGCTGCGGCTTCTTGCGGAACGGCTGCAACTTCGGAAGCGGCCTGCTCGGCGGCCAGCAGGGATTCCATGGTTTCTACGGGTTGCTCCATGGCGGGCGTCTCCGTTACCGCGGCTTCTTCCTGCGCAGCGGTCTCTTCCGCACCCGCGGCGGTTTCCACAGCCGCAGCGGCTTCCGCACTTACGACGGCTTCCGCACCCGCCCCCGCAGCCGCAGCAGCTTCCGCAGCCGCAGCGGCTTCCGCCTGGGCCTTCTCGGCGGCCGCTTGTTCCGCTTCGGCCTTCTCATCCGACCGCAAATCGAGGATCAAGTTTTCCAACGCTTCCTTGAACTGCTCGAAATTGCGCGCTCCCACTTCCGGAAGGGAGAGGATCGAGTCCGGATCCAGCATCACCTGTTCATAGGTCTGTCCGATGGTTTCCAGCCCCGCTGCGGAGAGCGCCGCAGACAATGCCTCCGGCACTTTCAGCAAGTTGAGCTTGCGTTCATACGCCGAGGCGGGAAGGTTCTTCCGGATGTCGGCCAGCCGCCGGGCCTGCGCTTTGCGGCGGCCCTCGCGCTGTTCGGCGAGGATCTTCTCCACGCCGGTGACGAACTGGTTCATGCCGCTGTAATCTTCCGGCGGCAGCGGTTTGCCTTCGGCTTTCCGGGCCAGCGCGGTTTGGACCTGTTCGATCATCTCCGCATGGGATTCCACGAACGGGGCGAGGATCTCCTCTTTGCCGATCTTCTGCATCGAATCCCCCGCGGCTTCCGCCACGCTCTTGATGTCCACCCGCCAACCGGTGAGCTTGGCCGCCAAGCGCGCATTGACTCCCTCGCGTCCGATCGCCAGGCTCAACTGGTCTTCCGATACCACCACCAATGCCGTCCGGCCCCGTACCGGATCGTCGTCCAGGTACACGCCCGAGACGCGGGCCGGGCTGAGCGCCTTGGCGATGAACGAAGCCGGATCCGGATTCCATTCGATGACGTCGATTTTCTCATCATGTAGTTCGCGGACGATGGCTTGGATCCGGCCGCCGCGCATTCCAACGCAGGCGCCCACCGGGTCGAGGTTGGGTTGCATGGCCGCCACCGCCACTTTCGAGCGCAGCCCGGGTTCGCGGGCAATTCCCTTGATTTCCACCATTCCTTGATAGATTTCGGGGACTTCCGCTTCCAGCAGGCGGCGAAGCATGTTCCGATCGGAACGCGACAGGATGATCTGCGGCCCGCGGCTGGTCTTGCTCACGTCCATCAGGACCGCACGAATGCGGTCGCGCGGCCGGTAGCGTTCCGTGGGAAGCTGTTCACGCTTGGGGAGCGCGGCTTCGGCTCGCCCAAGGCTCACCGTGATACCCATCGGGCCCACGGATTGCACCGTGCCGTGAACGATTTCGCCTTTGCGCGCCGACCATTCCTCGTACTGCTTTTCGCGTTCCGCGTCGCGCAGTTTCTGGTGGATCTGCTGCTTGGCCGCTTGTGTTGCAATCCGCCCGAAATCCTCGGGCGTGCTGTCCACCAGCACCAGATCGCCAAGCTGCGCCTCGGGATTGTATTCCCGGGCGACGTCCAGGGTCACCTCCGTGCGCTCGTCGGCGACGGATTCCACCACTTCCTTTTCCGCAAGGATCTGGATCGTACCCTTGGTCAGATCCACGTTGGCCTCCACTTGCTGGGCCGTGGAGGCGTTGACGGCCTTGCGGTAGGCATTGACCATCGCCGCCTGCACTACCTGCAGGACCGAATCGCGCGGCAGGCCGTAATGTTCCAAGACTTCATTGAAGGCGAGGGCAAACTCGTTTCTCATTGCCGCTTTGCTCCATGGAGGGGTTGCCCCCTGCCAGAGTCAAAGAAAAGTGGGGGTTGCCCACTTTTCCGAAAACAGAATCTCCGAGAAAGACTGTATCATTTTATCACGAGCCGGACCCCGGGGCAAGGCCGGACCCGGCGGCCTGGCTTTGCGCAAGGAAAGCCTCCACCGCCTTTTTTAATGTGGCTTCCGGAAAGGCGCCGACGATTCGATTAACCTCCCGGCCCTGATGGATCATCAGCAGGGTGGGGATTCCCTGAACCCCGAATTTCTGGGGATGCTCGGGATTCTCGTCCACGTCCACTTTCGCCACGATCAGGCGGCCGTCATACTCGGCGGCGATCCGTTCCAACGCCGGGGCGATCGCCCGGCACGGCATGCACCAGCCGGCCCAGAAATCGACAATGACCGGCAGGGAGGCCTGTAGCACTTTCTCCTGAAATTCGGCGTCGGTGACGTGGATGGGTTCGCTCATGGTTTCTTCTCCTGAGGGATGGGATGATGATCGGAAGGCATCGGGACCCGCGGAGAGGTTTCTCCGGCGTCTTCCGCCGGTCCATGCGTGGACCGGGGATGCATTCCCTTGCGGACTGCCTTCAGGCCGCTGCCTGTCCGGGCGGCGTCTGGATGTCGAACGACGTTGTGATCTCCGCCGCGCAGCGGATGGTGGCGGCCACGGAACAATATTTCTCCTCCGACAGGCGGATGGCCTGTTCCACCGCCCCGGGCTGCAGGAGCGCGCCGCGGAGCAGAAAATGCATGTGAATTTTCCGAAAGGTCCAGGGCGGATCCGGTTCCTGGGTTCCATCGACCCGGACTTCCATGCCATCGGGCGGCTGCCGCTTCTTGTTCAGGATTTCGATGACGTCCATCGAAGCGCACGATGCCAAGCCGATCAGCAGCAGATCCGACGGCTTGACCCCCGTGCCGTTGGCTTCGTCGGAGGAGGACACCACAATGGCATGCTTCGTGCTGTCGGTGCCGACGAAGGTTTTTCCCTGAAGCCAATCCAATCGGACGGTGCTCATGCGGATCCTTCTTTCCCGGGGATGATACGAAACGAAGTCCGGATGGGAACGGCGGGTTCCAGCATTGCGCCTACGGAGCAATATTTCTCGGCCGAAAGGTCGATGGCGCGCGCAATGGCCTCCGGCGCCAGGCCGTCGCCGGTCAGCAGGAATACCAACTCAATTTCGGTATACACCTTGGGATGGTCGTCAGCGCGCACGCCGCGAGCCTGAATTTCCAAGGCCGCCACCGACTGGCGTTTCTTGCGCAGGATGTCGGCCACGTCCATTCCGGTGCAGCCGGCCAGCGCCATCAGCACCAGTTCCATCGGCGTGAGGTAGGCGGATTCCGACGGAGGATCCATGCGCACGGTGATTCCCTGCGCGTTCACGGTTTCAAACCCCATTCCGCCTTTCCAATGGGCGGTGATTGTTGTTTCTTTGCCGGCCATGCTGGCTCCGATCCGCATCGAGTATATCACTGCTTTTGGCCCGGATTGTTGCGCATTACGCAGGATGTTTGAAGCGCTCGCGGCCGTATCCGCATACGGCCTGCGAAGCCGGCCCCACGTTTTCCGCTTCGTTGTTCCCTCCAGTCCATTCCGCGTTCAGGGAAAAACTAGGAAAGGCTTGGGTAAATCCTGCTGACGAATCCGGTATCCGGGCGCCGGTTGCAGTATAATCACCCACCGGTCGTTCCTTTTCCGGAAATCCGATCTGCGGGTCCGAAATCGTTCATGCAAGCCTCCACGTTGACCGTACAACTTCCCGTTTTCGAAGGTCCGCTCGATCTGCTGCTGCATCTGATCGAACGTGCGGAGCTGGACATCACCCGCGTGGCGTTGGCCCAGGTCACCGACCAATTCCTGGCGGTGTTGCATACGATGGAAGAACAGCGGATGGATCTCGCGGCCGCTTTTATCGTCGTCGCCTCACGGCTGCTGCAAATTAAAAGCGAAGCCCTGCTGCCCCGTCCGCCCGAACGTGAAGCCGGGGAGGAGGATCCGGGCGAGGCGCTGGCCCGCCAGTTGCGGCTCTATAAGCAATTCAAGGATGTGGCCCGGCTGCTGAACCAGCGGGATTCGGACGGATTGCATACCTACCTGCGCATGGCTCCGCCTCCCAAAGTCCCGCTGAAACTGGATTGGAGCCGGATATCGTTGCTCGGGCTGAAGCAAGCGGCCGAAAAGGTGCTCGCGGTGCGTCCGGAGCCGCCGCCGCTGGGGACGATGGTCAAACCGCCCACAGTGACCATCCGCGACCAGATTCGTCGTATCGTCGGCAGCATCCGGACAGAGGGACGGGCGGTGTTTCAAAGCCTGATGCAGGGAGTCCGCAGCCGGATCGAGGTGGTGGTGGCTTTCTTGGCGATGCTGGAACTGGTCAAACGCCGCCATGTCATCGCCCGCCAGACCGACCTGTTCGGCGAAATTGAAATCGTCCCCACGGAAAATTTCAGCGACCAAACCGATTTCGACCTCGAATTCGGCGAGTGAAGATGGCGATCCGCATCCTGCCGCCCCGGATCGCATCGCAAATCGCCGCCGGCGAGGTGGTGGAGCGTCCGGCGTCGGTGGTCAAGGAATTGGTCGAAAACGCCCTGGATGCCCATGCGCGGACGGTCGCGGTGGAAACGGAGGACGGCGGACGCCGGCGGATCACGGTGGCCGACGACGGCGACGGCATCCCGCCGGAGGAAATCGCCCTCTCGCTGGAGCGGCATGCCACCAGCAAGCTGGCCGCCATCGAGGATTTGGATTCGATCCGCACGCTGGGGTTCCGCGGAGAGGCGCTGGC
>JBJYXS010000066.1:0-13420 GCA_046260075.1 Anaerolineales bacterium
CGATGTCGCACAGATCCTTCGCCGCCAGCCATATGGCTGTGGATGCGCCGGTGTTGCCGGCTCCGATGATGGATACTTTAGGCCGCATACATGCCTCCCAGGGCGTCGGGGCGGAAAAACCATTTGCGCGCGATACGCCGAAACGCAAACGCTCGGGGAATTAAGTCGTATAGTCTACCATATTCCCATCCGCCGGGTTATAATCCCCGCACCTTTTCCCTGCATGGGAACAAGGACTGGAAGCGTCCCCTCCCAATGTCCGTAAAGAAAACCATCGTATCACTCGACCTCGAGACGACCGGATTGAATCCCAAACGGGATTCCATCATCGAGATCGGTATGGTCCGCTACCGCGGTGATCGGGAAGACGGCCGTTGGTCGTCTTTTGTCCACCCCAACACGCGGATCCCGCCGGCGATCACCCAGCTGACCGGCATCACCGATTCGATGGTTGCGAATGCGCCGCGGATGAAAGACCTCCTGCCCCAAATCCGCGACTTCGTCGGGGATGCCCCCATCCTCGGGCACAATATCGCTTTCGACCTGGCGTTTTTCGCCAAGCACCGGTTATGGACGGATCCGGAATCGGTGGATACGCTGGCGCTGGCGTCGGCCCTCCTGCCGCGCGCACCCCGCTACAATCTGGGGGCGTTGTGCGCCCACCTCGGGATACCGGCTTCGGTGACGCACCGGGCGCTGGATGATGCGCTGGCGGCATTCGGCCTGTACCGGCGCCTGAAGGAGCTCGCCTGCTCCCTGCCGACCGCCTACCTTGCGGAAATGGTCCGTTTCGGACAGGATGTGGAGTGGGGCGGGGCCGCCCTGATGGAAGGCACGTACGCCGCTCGGTTGCGGGAGGAAGGGGCGCTGGCGAAAACCCCCGGAATCCGCTTCCCGATATTCCACTCCGGACCGCTGTTCGGCCCGACGGCGAAGAAACTGGCTCCGCATGGGGAACCGCAGGCGCTCAATCCGGACGAAATGGCTGCATTGTTGGATACCGGCGGCCCTTTCGCCGCGCAGTTCCCGGGCTATGAGCGCCGGCCGCAGCAGGTGGAAATGACGGCGGCGGTGACGAAGGCGTTTTCGGAATCCATGCATTTGCTGGTCGAGGCCGGCACCGGCACCGGAAAGAGCCTGGCCTACTTGATTCCGGCGGTGCATTGGTCGCTGCGCAACGGACAGCGGGTGGTGGTCTCCACCAACACCATCAATCTGCAGGACCAGCTGCTGCAAAAGGACATCCCCGATCTGGTCCGGATCCTCGGCGTGGATGTCCGCGCCGCCGTGCTCAAGGGACGCGGTAATTACATCTGTCCCCGGAAGTTCGAGGCTTTGCGCCGGCGCGGTCCGGAAAACGCCGACGAATTGCGGGTGTTGTCGAAAACCATCCTCTGGCTGGCGGAAACGGCCACCGGCGACCGCTCGGAAATCAACCTCAGCGGTCCGGCGGAGCGGGCGGTATGGTCGCAACTTTCGGCCGAGGATGAATTGTGTTCCCCGGAAGGCTGCAACTTGTTCGCGCGCAAGTCCTGCCCGTTCCTTCGCGCCCGGCAGGCGGCGGAATGCGCCCATGTGCTGATCGTCAATCATGCGCTGCTGGTGGCGGATGTCGCGGCCGAGAATCGGGTGCTCCCCGAATACCTCTACCTGATCGTCGACGAGGGTCACCAGCTCGAAGCGGCGGCCACCGACGGTCTTTCCTTCCGCTGCGCCTGGACGGATTTGGAGCGTTCGCTGCGCGAATTGGGCGGCTCCCGCTCCGGCTGGCTGGGGACGCTCCTTTCGCGGATCCGCCGGAAGGATGTGCAGAAGGAATCGGCCGACTGGATCCGAACCCGGGCGGACGAGCTGTTGGCCGCGGTCGATTCCGCTCAGCGCAGCGGAAAGACGTTCTTCCGAACCATCGACGATTTCGTAAACAGCCAAATCGACGGCCCGCCGAAAGAATACACCCTGCAATACCGGATCATCCCCGCCGTGCGCATACAGCCGGGTTGGGAGGCCGTCGAAGAGGCTTGGGAAAACATGCGGGCGGTTTTTTCCGAAGCCGCCCGGATAACCGCCGCATTGGCCGAACGCATCAGCGGGGAGGAGGACGGCGGCGACGAGGAAAACCCCAACGAACTCTCGCTCCTCCTGGCCGGCTGGGCATCCCGCACGGCATCGACCGTGGAAGCCATTCACCAGATTGTCGCCAAACCGACCCCGGGCATGATCCACTGGGTGGAGATTCCCCGCAATCGGGACGTACTTACCCTGTATTCCGCCCCGTTGCATGTCGGCCCGCTGATCGAGAAATACTTGTGGCATACGAAGCATTCCGTGGTGCTGACCTCCGCCACCCTCACGGCGGCCGGCGAGTTCGATTATCTCCGCGAACGGTTGAATGCCGACGAGGCGGACACGCTCGTTGTGGGATCCCCGTTCGATTACGAGAACTCGGCCTTGCTGTACTTGGTAAGCGACATCCCGGAACCGGGAAACCTGCGGGCCTACCAACATGCTCTCAATCGAAGCCTGACGGAACTCTGCAAGGCAACGCGCGGCCGGGCTCTGGTGCTGTTCACTTCCTATTCCCAATTGCGTCAGACGGCGCAGACCATCCAGGGACCGCTGGCGAGGGAAGGAATCGTCGTTTACGAACAGGGGGAGGGCGCTTCGCGGCATGCGCTGCTGGAAACCTTCAAATCGGCCGAACAAGCGGTGTTGCTCGGAACCCGTTCCTTCTGGGAAGGGGTGGACGTGCCCGGGGAGGCGCTTTCGGCGCTGGCCATCACCAAACTGCCGTTCAACGTACCCAGCGACCCGATCGTCGCCGCACGGGGGGAGACTTTCGAAGACTCATTCCGCCAATACTCGCTCCCGGAGGCCATCCTCCGCTTCCGGCAGGGATTCGGACGCCTGATCCGGACAAAGACCGACCGCGGAATCGTGGTGATCTTCGACCGCCGGGTGCTGACCAAATCCTACGGGCGGTCGTTCATCGATTCGCTTCCGGACTGCACGCGGGAACAGGGAAGCTTGGAGCTGCTTCCGGAGCGCGCCGCCCGTTGGCTGGGAGAGTAGGCGTCCCTTCATGACCCCCAAGGTGCTCCTTACCGGCGCCACAGGTTTTATCGGCAGGGTCGTCGCCCGGGTTTTGGCCGGCCGCGGATATTCCCTCCGGCTGCTGATCCGTCCTTCCAAGCGCATCGGACGCCTTCCGGTTCAACGGGCGGAGGCGGTGGTGGCGTCTTTCGAGGATGAGGGCGGGATCCGCGCCGCCACCGCAGGGGTCGATGCCGTCATCCACCTCGCCACCGCCGAAGGCGAACGCCGCCGGCGCGACCTGTTCGCCGTCGACGTGGAAGGCACCCGGATGCTCCTGGCGCAGGCCAAGGCTTCGGGCGTAAAGCGCTTTCTCTACCTCAGCCATCTGGGCGCGGACCGCGGTTCGGCGTTCCCGTTTCTGCAGGCCAAGGGAATCGCCGAGCATGCGATCGGCGAGAGCGGTATTCCTTCCCTCATCCTCAGGTCCTCCCTGGTGTACGGAGCCGGCGATTCCTTCACCAACGCGATCGCGTTCTTCGCCCGGGTCTTCCCGGCGATCATCTTCGTTCCGGAAATGGACACCCATTTGCAGCCGTTGTGGGTGGAGGATCTGGCGGCCTGCATGGAATACAGCCTGGCCGAGGACCGGTATTTCGGCGAGGTCCTGTCGGTCGGCGGGCCCGAACATCTGGCGTTCGAGCGAATCGTCGAGTACGTGCTGGATGCGATCCGGGCGCCCCGGATGATCGTGCGGGTATGGCCGCCGCTTGCCCGCTTCGGACTTTCGGCCCTGGAATGGTTTCTTCCCCATTCCCCCTTCACCCCGATCTGGATGGATTACTTGTCGGTGCCCAGCACGTGCGAGGCCAGCAGCCTTTCGCGGCTGTTTGGATTGAAACCGGCCGGCATGCGGGAAGCGATCGGCTACCTTCACCGCGGGCGCGGCATCCGCACGCTTGTCAAATTCATTGTCCGGGGTCGGGAAGTGCTCGAAGGACTGTAGGACGGCGTCGCCGTCAGTCCGGCGCCAGCCAGGGGATGGAGAGCGAGCCGGCGTACGCAAACAGCAGCATTTTTAAAATTTTCCCCACCATGCAGAACAGGAGAAACTTCCATAGGGGCATCTTCAACATGCCGGCGATGATCCCCGCCAGGTCGAACAGGGGGTTGGGGATGAACCCCAGGATGAGGATTGTCCACGGGCCGTACTTTTTCATCCACTCCGTCATCCGGTCGGCGTGGGTGCGGTTTTGGATGACGATGTTGCCGGAATACCCGGCCAGGTATCCGGACAGTTCGCCGACCGCCGCTCCGGCGCCGGCGGCCAGCGCCACCAGAAGGGGATTAAAGAGCGCGCCGAGTCCGAAGACGAAGGCTACGCCGGGGGCCGGCAGGATGATCGTGGCGTTGGCCAGGATGGATAAGAGGAAGATGCCGACATACCCCCACCGCGCCAGCCAACGGGCTTGGTCCCGCAGCAGGTAGATGCCGATCGTGAGGGCGATGACCAGCAGGAGCAGGCCGATACGTCCCAGAATCGGCAGGACGTTCTTCCAAAAAGGAAGCTTGACGGGCTGCGATGCGAGTGTGGTTTTTTCCATATGGAAACGGTGCGCTCCACAGTCCCCGAAAGCGCGGCGAAGGCCGGGCTGTCGGGGATGATTATCCTCCGCCATCATATCATCGAACTACGTCCCGTGCGGTGATTTCGTTTGCGGCGGGGGGTGGTTTCCATGTTCCAGGACGGTCCGGAAGACCGCGGCGGCGCCGGCCGCACGCAGCGCGGCTTCCGCCGGCTCCGCGCTCTCCGGTTTGACCAGTGCGATGACGTTCCCCCCCAGTCCCGCACCGGAGAGTTTCGCGCCCCATGCGCCCGCATTCCGGGCGGCGTCCACCAGCCGGGTCAGGCCGGGAGCGCCGACCCCGATGGCATCCAGCAGGCCTTGGCTTTCGAACATCGCCCGGCCGAGCATCCGCCGGTCGCCGGCTTCCAGGCAGGCGCGTCCCGCATCCGTGAGTTCGCCGATGGATTGGAATATCCCATCGTACCGTTCGGGATCCTTGTTGCGGCGTTCGCGCACGCCGGCGACGGCATCGCGGGTGGCGCTGCGCACGCCGCTGTCGGCGATGAGGAACAGCATCGAACCGCCGGCCGCGAGGATATCGGGATCCTTTCCGCGGACAAAGTACACCGGCTGCTCATAGGCGATCACGGTGTTGTCCACCCCGGAAGGCGTTCCGTGGTGGATCCGTTCCACTTCATACACGATCGCTGAGACCTGCTCTGCATCCACCGTTTTGCCGGCGGCGGCGGCCAGCGCCCGTACGACGGCCGTCGATACCGACGCACCCGAGCCCATGCCCGAAGCCACGGGGATGTCCGACGTAACTCGCAAGCGGCCGCCGGACAGGGGGATATGCAGGACGTCCAGCGTGTGCCGGACGCAGAACCCCAGGGGGTTTTCCGCCGGGAGGTCCTCTAAAACCGCCCGCAAGCCGATGTCGGGGGCTTCGATCCGCAGGGGCGGCGGTCCGGCGTCGTATTCCGCCGTTGCCCGCAACGACCGGACCGGTACGGCGACGGCCGGAAATCCGTAGACAACGGCGTGTTCCCCCAGCAGGATGATTTTGGCGCAGGCGGAAGCGCGGGGCGTCATTTCCAAATGTAGAGGATGAGCATGGCCGATAATCCCCAGACGAAGATGGCGATTTGCAGGGGCCGGTCCGTCAATACCAGCTCTTCCGGGGATCCGCCCTTTTGCTCGATTTCAAGCAGGTAGAGATAGCGGAAAATGCTGTACAGGACGAAGGGAATCGTCAGCATCATGACGTGGTTGTCCGGCAGAGTGGGGGCGGAGAACGTGTAGAACGAGTAGGCGACGATCGTGGCGGCCGATACGATGTGAATGTAGCTGTCGAGCAGAGGGATGGAATATCCGCTGAGCACCCGGCGGTGATGGACCGCCCCATCTTCCAGCAGCATGAGTTCAGAGCGCCGTTTGCCGAAGGAAATATAGAGCGCCAGCAGGACCATGCAGACATACATCCAGGGGGAGAACCGCTCGACCGAAATCAGGAGCACCCCTCCGGCGACGCGCATCAGGAAGAACGACGCCACGGTCAGGACATCCACGAGCGGAATGTGTTTGAGGGAGAACGAATAGGCCAGGTTCAAACCCAGGTAGACGGCGATCAACAGGACGAAGGACGGTTCCAGGAGCCATGCCGACGAAATGGTGACGACCGTCAGGACGATAGCGGCGGCCGCCGCCGCCGGTACGGGCAGAGCGCCGGAGGCGATCGGGCGGCGGCGCTTGACGGGATGCAGCCGGTCCTGTTCGCGATCGGCGATATCGTTCACCAAGTACACCGTGCCGGACGCCAGGCACAGCAGGACGAAGCCCGTGACCGTCCGCAGCAGGGGTTCGGGTTGGAAGAACTGCCGGTCGAATACCAGGGCGGCGAAGAAGAAAACATTCTTCGGCCATTGCCGCGGGCGAAGGCTTTTGATCAAGGCGACGATCAGATGCATGCAGGCTTCCTTTTTACGAATATCCCGGCGGGCTTCCGCAAGGACGGATCGGTCCGTCAGCCCGCCTTTCCGGAAGTATGATAGTCCACGAAACGGTACCCCACGCCCCGGTCGGTCAGGATGTATTTTGGATGGGAGGGATCCTTTTCCAATTTCTGGCGCAGGTAGTTGACATACAAGCGCAGGTAGTGCGTTTCCTCCCGGTATTCGTATCCCCACACCTTCGCAAGAAGTTGATCGTGGGTGACGACCCGTCCGGCATTTTTCACCAGATGATAGAGCAGGCGGTATTCCGTCGGGCGCAGGACGATCACTTCACCCTCTACGCGCACCTCCCGTTTATCGAAATCGATCGTCAAACGGTCGTCGACCACGATGGGTTTGTGGATGGTGATTCTGGGCATTTCGTCGCGGCGCAAAACAGCGCGGATGCGGCTGGCGAGTTCCCGCGGGCTGAAGGGTTTGGTGATGTAATCGTCGGCGCCGCGCTCCAATCCCCGCACCCGATCGTCCTCTTCGCCCTTGGCGGTGACCATGAGGATCGGCACCGGCGAGAATTCCCTGACCATGCGGAGGATTTCCAGCCCGTCGATGTCCGGCAGCATGATGTCCAAGAGCACCAAATCCGGCATCGTATTCCGGATTTGATCGAGCGCTTCCATGCCGTTGTGCGCTTCGACGACGTCAAAGCCGTCCTGCTCCAGATTGAGCCGGATGAACCGGACCATCCGCGGTTCGTCGTCGACCACCAGCACCCGGCGGCGTGAGGTGTCGGCCATGGAATATCATTCCCGGACGAAGGTGACCAGTTTTTCCTCTGCTTCACCGGGTATCACTTCAATGAAAGACACCCGGCTGATGGTCCAGATTACTGTGTTGACATTGGATTGCAGGTAGGGAAGGTCTTTACCATCCCGCCGCCGGGGGTTGGATACGGTGATGAAATTCGCGTTCGCCGCCGGTAGTTCCTCCACTTCCCCCATTACGGCGTCTTCATTCTGTAAGTGAACCAGGACGGAAATGGCCATGGCGGTTATTTTCCTCCAGTTTGACGGGTGACTTCGATAATCAGGTTGCCCAGACGGAGAATGTCTCCGTCCGAGAGGGTCGCCGGGTGATCGGGCAGCACCTTTTTGTCGTTGATGAAGGTTCCGTTGGCGCTGCCCAGGTCGATCGCCAGCAGCAGGTCGCCTTCGAACCGCAAGTGGCAATGGAGCCGGGATACGCCCTTTTCGTGCGCTCCGAAGCGGTTGAGATCGATATCGGGGATGACGGCCTGTCCCTTTTCCGCCCTTCCTAAAATGTATTCCTGTTGCCCGAACAGGGGGATGCCGACGTTGTTTCCCGCCACCTTCAGGGCGATCATGTCGGAGGATGTCAGCGGGGAATGGGAGGAATCCGTGGATCGGGAGGAGATCTTGTCCTTTGCTTTATTGATCGGCAAGGCATTGGTCGGAGCGGACGCATCCTCGCTGACCCGCGCGCAGCATTCCGGGCAGAACAGCGTACCGTAGTACACCGAAGCATGGCAAACATGACATGAGATCATCGCAAGGCACCCCCGTGTTTGGGATCCACCAGGCTGCGCGTTCCATATTTAACCGTCTTCTTGCCTTTTTCCGAGAAGGAATGGCTGCGGCGAAGCTGCGATGATTCGCTCAGGACCGTATTGGCCAAATCCGGTTCGCCCATTTCAAACAAGCGGGTTGCCAGCCGTTCCAACCGGGTCGTGGCCAGGTTGAGATGCCCGGTTTGAGCGTCGGCCAATGCCTTCTCCTGCAGCCGGGCCAGGTTGACGTTCCGCACGGCGGACAGCAGGGCGCCCGGGATCGGCGCCGGGACCGGCTTCGAGACGACCGGCAGGCTCAGAGAAAGAGTGGTCCGCAGATTGGATGCCCGTTCGGCCAGATGGGCGCCGAGGTGCAGCCGGCTGATCTCGTAGGAATCCATCGGGGTGATCGGCGGAATAAGGAATTCCATGAGCAAGGTGATGTTGTTTCCGGCGAAGAGGGATCCCAGCCGCAACATATGCCCTTCATGCAGCGGCATAGGCGCCGGATTGACGCGAAATGCCGAATGCAGGGTGACGCCGGGCGTCGTCTCCACCTCGACAACCACTTGGTCGGCATGCACTTGGCCCAGGCCAAGGAATTTCTGCTGCAGGTACGGCCCAAGGGAGGAAATCTTATCGATATAGACCGCCTGCCCGCCGGTTTTGGTCGCCAGGGAATCCAGGAAATGATCGTTCCATTCCTCCCCGATCCCCATCGCGGTGATCTCGATCCCCTCTTGCGCGGCTTCTTCGGCCAACTGCAGACAGGCGGCTTCGTCGCCGTAGGTCCGTCCATCCGTCAGGAGTATGACGTGGTCGACGGTAGTGGGCTGCCGGACTTGCCGCAGCTGATTGACCCCTGCGGACAGCCCCTGGTAGATCTCCGTCCCCCCGCTGGCTTGAATCAGGCTCAGGCGCTGACGGGCTTCCGGCAAGGGCAGGGCGACATCGGTGGAGAGCAGTACTTCCGCCCGGTCGCTGAACGTGACCACGGCGATTTTGTCTTGCGGCCGAAGCTGGGAGAGGATGTTTTCCGCTGACATCCGGGCGGTGTCGAGCCGTTCGCCCGCCATCGACGTCGAACGGTCGATGACCAGGCTGAGGTTCAGCGGCGGCGGAACCTTCTTCCCCTCCTGCTGTGCGGGCTGGATGGAAGCCATGGCATACAATACCTGTGCCTCATCCAACGCCCGCAACACGGGGCGGCTGACGTTCACCTCCATATACAGCGGTTCATGTCCGCCGGATGATGGATTCACTTTTCCCCTACCATTTCCACGATGATTGCGGAAATGTTATCCGGACCGCCCATGGTGTTGGCTTGGCGGGCCATGGCGATAGCCGCATCTTGGGGCGAATGGTATTTCTTGGAGATACGGAGGATCTCGGAATCCGACAGCACACCCCACAATCCGTCGGTGCACAGCAGCAATCGCGATCCTTGTTCCCAGGGAACGGTCAGAAAATCGGTCTCGATGCCCTCCACTTGCCCGACGGCCTTGAGCAATACGTTGCGTTGGGCGAACCGGCCGGCTTCCTCGGCGGAGATGTGGCCCTGATCCACCAACCGTTGCACCAAGGAATGATCGTGGGTGATCTGACGGATCTCTTTCCCGATGAAATACCCCCGGCTGTCGCCGATATGCGCCAGAAACACCTGGCGGCTGAAGATGAGTGCGGCGGTCAGGGTGGTGCCGCTGCCCGGCAGATTGAACATCACCGCCTCGTTGGCCAGGACCATGGCCGATTCCAGCACTTCCTGGATAGATTCGGAATCCTCCGACGGCCCACCCATCCATTGTGCGCCGAATTTTCCGATCACCTCCCGGGAAAAGGTCTGTGCCGCCAGAAGGCTTGCCCGTTCGCCCAGTTCATGGCCTCCCATCCCGTCCGCGACGACGAACAGCCCATAATAGGGAGAGACGGCGTCTCCTTGCTGCAGCGAGGAAACCGCGATCACGCAATCCTCATTGGACTGGCGGACCTTTCCGATATCGTAGGCGATACCGGTGTGGAACATCGGGATGTCGTGCGGCAGTTCGGCCGTAGACGATTTTTTCGAACGGCGGCGTGATCGGATGCGTGTAATGGGCGGCACGTAACTCTCCTGTGATCCTGCCTATAAGGGCAGCGCGTATAGGTTATGGTCAGTGGACCCGAACACCAGCATTTCTTCGTTGGCCGCGATTCCGCCCGTGATGGGACCGCCGGTCGGAAACTTCCAACGCAGTTTCCCGGTAAGCAATTCCAGGCAGTAGAGGTTTTTATCCACTGATCCGCAAAACACCAGCCCCTGATAGATCAGCGGGTTTCCGGTCACTTGGTCTTCGGTTTCGAAATGCCATTTTTCCTTGCTGGAATTCGCGTCGAGGGCGTAGATGCGGCCGTCCGCGGATCCGAAAACGACGATTCCCTGCGCAATGGCGGGTGAGGAGATGATGGCGTGGTTGCTCCGGAACCGCCAAACCGCCCAGCCGGATTTGATATCGAGCGCATACAGCTGACTGTCCACCGAACCGATATACAGCAAACCGTTCGCCTCACAAGGGGAAGAGGTGACGGCCCGCTTGGCGTGGAATCTCCATTTGATTTCCCCGCGCAGGTTCACCGAATAGACGTCGCCGCACTCGCACCCGAAGAACACCCTCTCGCCGATGGCCAGCGGAGTGGATCGGACCGGCCCATCGACCTCCGTCTTCCAGGCGCCCCGGCCGTACGAGGCGTTGATGGCGTGCAGTTGGGCGTCGTCGGATCCGATGAAAATGTGCCCTTCGGCCAGCAGGGGGGAGGACCGAACCGCCCCCTCGGTGTAATACGTCCAAGCCACTTTGCCGTTGTTCAGGCTGACCGCGTGCACCCGCTTGTCTTCCGAGCCGGCGATGATTAATTCCTCCGTGATGGCCGGCCGGCCGGTCAGGCCGCCTTCCGCGGCGTACTTCCAGATGAATTCACCGGAAGAAGGATTCAGCGCGTACAGGTTGTTATCATAAGCCCCGGCCAGGACCATCCCATTGGCGATGACCGGCGTGCCCCGGATTTCGTCTTCGCAGGAGAAGACCCATAACGGTTTGATCTCGGTTTCCGCCTCCGGGGCGGCGACGGCGGAGATTCCCGGGACGTCGGTTGTCTGCACGATGACCGGACGCCCGCTTTCCGTGAACTGGCTGAGTACTGCGCCGAAGGTTTTCATATCTGTGAATCGCTGCGACGGCTCGTAGGCCAACGCCTTCATGATGGCTTGGTCCAATCCCTCCGGCACACCGGGATTGATCTGGCGCAGCGGGCGGTCGTGCCATGAAAACGGCGGTTCGATCCGCGGATCGCGCCGCGAGAGCAAATGGTGCAGTGTGGCGCCGAGGGCGTAGATGTCGGACAGCGGTCCTGCTTCTCCGCGGTATTGCTCCGGCGGGGAGTATCCCTCGGTTCCGATCATCGTTCCCTTGCGATCCGGTTCGAACAGTTTGGCGATTCCAAAATCCACCAGGCGGATGTTTTCGTGCTCGTCGGACATGATGTTCGACGGCTTGATGTCGCGGAAGATCACCGGCGGCTGGTGGTTGTGCAGGTAGTGAATCACGTCGCATATGTCGGCGCCCCACCGGGCGATGAGCGTACTGGGCAGAAAATCGCTGCTTTCCGTGAGGATCGCTTCCAAATCCTTCCCGTTGACGAATTCCATGACGAGGAAGGAGCGTTCGCCGATGGTGAAATAATCGTAAATCCGGGGAATGGCCGGATGGTTCAGCGTGGCCAGCAAGTTGGCTTCCCGTTCGAAGCTTTGCACGGCGGTTGCCCGGACGGTCGCGTCCTTGCTGGGGTTCAGCATTTCCTTGACCGCCGCCAGCCGGGTGACGCTGGGGAAGCGCATATCCCGGGCTTGGTACACCCAACTCATGCCGCCGCTGCCGATGACCCGGATGACCAGATAACGGTTTTCCAGGGTGGTGCCAACCACAAGGGAAGCGGTTCCTCCCGTGTGTTTGCGAAGGGAGTTGGTCATCCGTTGAGTGTTCAGAGTTGTTCTCCCGGGAGAATCAGCTATTTATCCGATTATATCAGGGTGGCGCAAGCCCGCAACCGAATGCCGCGGCAGTGTATAATTCCGCTGGATAAGGCCGTATACTTAACTGCGCCGACAGCGGTTTGTTTCACATCCGATAGCAGGTCTTCGGCAGCGGCTGCGGGAAAGGGGCTGAAGGGGGTCTTGCCCACCGGGCCGCGGGTCGAATATTCCAGTTTTCGTTTTCTGAGGAGGTTCGCTGATGGAGCGCGTCGTCATCACGGGTATCGGAACAATCAACCCGCTTGGACTGGATCCGGAAATCAGCTGGAAAAACGCCCTGGCGGGTGTCTCCTGCGCCGATTATATCGACCAATTCGATGCCTCGAGGTTGTCGGTTCGGGTTGCCTGCGAGGTGAAGGGATTCGACCCAAAGGAATTCATGGACTTCCGGACGGCCCGACGGCTGGACCGGTTCTCCCAATACGCTCTGGCGGCGACCCGGCAGGCGGTGACCCAATCGGGCTTGGACGTCCGCGCTCATGGAGAACGGGTCGGGGTGGCGATATCCACGGCCGTCGGAGGGATCCGCACCCTCCAGGAAGGAGCCAAGGTGCTCCTCAACCAGGGTCCGCGGAAACTCAGTCCCTTTACCATCCCGATGATGATGCCCAACGCGGCGTCGGCTGCGGTGGCGATGGAGTTCGGCGCCCAGGGGCCCTCGATCACCATATCCTCCGCTTGCGCTTCGGGGGCGGATGGGATCGGGAATGCCTGGCGGTTGATCCGATATGGGGAGATCGATGCCATGATCGCCGGATCCTCCGATGCCACCTTGTGCGAATTGGGGGTCGGCGCTTTCGACCGCATCGGTGCCATGACGCGCGGGGAAACGATCGATGTCCCCAAACCCTTCGATTTGGAGCGTGACGGGCTGGTGGCGGGCGAAGGATCTGCGGCCCTCATGCTGGAAAGCCTGACCTTCGCCCGGAAGCGCGGCGCAAAGATCCTCGCCGAACTGGCCGGATACGGCGCCACCTCCGACGCCTACCACATCACCGCCCCGACCCCGGACGGTGCCGGAAGCGCCCGGGCCATCCAGCTTGCGCTGGATTCGGCCGGGATCGCGCCGGAGCAGGTGGATTACATCAACGCCCATGGGACGGGAACGTTGCTGAATGATCTCTCGGAGACCAAGGCCATTAAATTAGTGTTCGGAGAGGGAGCTTACAAGATCCCCGTCTCCTCCACGAAATCGATGACCGGCCACATGATGGGAACCACCGGGGCGGTGGAGGCGGTC
>JBJYXS010000067.1:0-4487 GCA_046260075.1 Anaerolineales bacterium
GTCGCCTTGCCCTCCCATTGGAGCGTGGCTTGGCGATTGTCGCGGTCCAGGGTCATCGGTCCGGCGTGAAGGAAGCGTTCCAGGGGAAGCGGCATGCCTCCGCCGCTGATGGCAGGAGCTTCGGTTTTTAATTGTTCAAGCGCCGCAATCGCCGTCTCCAACGAATGACGTTGCTGGAGTTCATTCAACCGTTTGCGCAGAGCCTTGCGGATGGCGGCTTCCACCTGCTCCAGGGACGCCGGCTTCAGCAGGTAATCCACCACCATCCCGGATTTCAACGCCGCCAATGCGCTTTCCATGGCCGCATGGCCGGTCAGGATGATCACCAGCAAATTCGGGCGGATCTGCTGCGCCTTCTGCAGCACCTCCATGCCGTCCATTTCCGGCATGCGGATATCCAGCATCATCAGGTCATAGGGCAAATGAGTGATCTTTTCAACAGCTTCCGCTCCGCTGTGGGCCTCGTCGACGTACAAATAGCCCTTGAGGCGCAGAGCCCGGCTTAATGCCAACAGCACATGAGCGTCGTCGTCGACGATCAGAATGCGGGCTTCGGGAAGCAACGGAGTAGTTGTCGACAGGTCCATGCGACTCCCCAATCTAGTCCGCGACGGAAGCGAACGGAAGGGTGATGACAAATTCCACACCCTTCCGGCGCGGCAGATTCGCCGCGCGGATGGTGCCGTTATGGCGTTGCAGAATGGCGTGCGAAATGCTCAGCCCCAGTCCGGTACCCTCCGACCGGGTCGTGAAAAACGGGTCGAATATCCGGGGCAGGTTTTCGGAGGGAATGGGCGGTCCGTCGTTGGCGATGGCGATCTCCACTCGGTCGCCCAGCGACCGGACCCGGATATCCAGGTTCCCCTGCCCTTTCATCGCATGTACGGCGTTCAGGATAATGTTCAGAAACACTTGGATCAGCTGTCCGGCGGCGGCCAGCACCGCCGGCAAATCCTCCGGAATATCAGTGTGTATGTCGACGTGCTGGTTGCGCAGGTAATTTTTGCTCAGTGCGAGCGCCTGCTCCAGGATCCCCGTAATCGATGCGGGCTGAAGGATATCCGGCGCCGGGCGGGCGAACCCCAGTACCCGGCGCGTGGTTTCGTCCAGCCGCTCCACTTCGCGCTCGAGGATGGCAAACGACTGCTCGCGCTCC
The DNA here is from genome assembly GCA_046260075.1 of Anaerolineales bacterium. GTDB lineage: Bacteria > Chloroflexota > Anaerolineae > Anaerolineales > RBG-16-64-43 > JAFGKK01. The sequence goes on from JBJYXS010000067.1 coordinate 1,157, forward strand.
TCATCACTCAAAGGATAGGACCGGATGAGCTCGAGATGCGAGCGGAGAGCCTGCAAGGGATTGTTGATTTCGTGCGCCAGCGAGGCCGCCACCCGTCCGATCGCCGCCAGCCGCTCGGTCCGTTCGGCTTCATCCATGAATTGCTGGTAATGCGTGATCATTTCGCCGATGACCAGGAGTTCCCGGGGTTCCCGGCCGCGCCCGTGCAGTGGAAACGCGTGCGCGCGGAAGACCTCCACCCCGCGCGGCAGGGAAACGCGGATCTTTTCCCGGCTGACCGCTTCACCGGTCTGCAGGCCTTCCGCTATCAACGACCGGACTTCCTCCGGGATCCCCGGAAATTCCAGGAGGTTAAGGCCGATGACCTGACGGGAGGAAAATCCCTGGCGCCTCAGTTCCCGCATCGCTTTGGGATTCACTTCCAGCACCGTTCCGCGGGAATCCAGCAGACCGATCAGGAAAGGGGCGGCGAACAGAATGCTCCGATAGCGGCTTTCCGACACCGCCAGGCGGCTGTTGAGGATCGCATTTTCCAGCACCGTCTCCATGGCCTGCGCCAGAGAGATCAGGATGCTGTATCCCTGAGCCGACAGCGGTTCCGCCCGATCGTGCGTGAGAAACAGCACGGCGACGGGTTCCCTGACCGTGAGCGGAATCGCGATACAGCCGCCGCAGCTCTTGCCGTTCACGGAAGACAACATCGGCAGGAGCGACGAATCCGAAACATACACCGCCTGTTTCTTCTGATAGGCGATTCGCAGCAGCGGAAAGCCGTTCCACGGAATGGCCTTGGGCAGGCGCCGGGCAAGGGGACCGATGCACTGGTACCGGATGCAGGAGGAATGGACGGGGTCGTAGAAAGCCAATCCGACCAATTGAATGCCGGGCGACAGGTCGGCGCAAACCTTCAACATGGCGGAAATGGTTTGGGGCCGGTCGCGGAGATCCCGCTGCAATTGGGAAAGGGAGACGCCTCCCAGCTCGGTTTCCGTCGGTTTCGGCCGGGAGGAGGACGGTGCGGCGGATTGCCGCCGGGTTTGCTCTTGCAGCCACTTCGTCGGATAGGCCTGCACGCGGAAACCGGCGTCCGTCAAAATCGTCCGCATGCGCGTCGTGCGTGCACGCGGCGGCGTGATCAGCACAACCGACGGCCGGTTTCGGGAGTTGCCGGTTCTGGATCCCACAGCTTCCTTCCCTTCGGCAACGAATGATGTCCGAAAGGATATTACCAGAAACCTCCGCCAAACACCAAGTTTTTTCCCTGCCGCATCGGTATTCCGGATCTATTCCGCGGAATATCTCCCCTCCCGGATACCCTATGACAATCGCAAAACACCACCCCGAAGCGGATCTTCGTGAAGGCACATCCATCCGCCATCAGGGGCCGCGTGCTCAACAAGGTTACGCTGCGCCCATCGGAGCCCCATGCCGACTGTTCGGAATCCGCATTACAAGCGGTATTCCCGCGGAAGAAAATCCGGATTATTTTTCGGAAACGGGGATTCGACGCAGCGCCATCGCCAATGCCGCTGCGGTCTTGGCGTCTTCCCAGACGCCTTTTTCGAAAAGGGCGTCCACCGCGCTCCGCGCAAGCTTTTCCGGGGCCAACACCTCATCCGCATCCGCGGGCGCCCGGTCCGGATGCAATCCCTCCGCCAGGAAGACGTGCATGTATTCCGTGGCATATCCGGGCGCCAGGAAGAATCCGCCGATCCGTTCCAGGCGATCGGCGCGGAAGCCGATCTCCTCCCGCAACTCGCGGTTTGCGCAATCCGCGGGGGCTTCCCCGGCCTCGATCGTCCCCGCCGGCAGTTCCAGGATTTCGCGCCCGGCGGCATGCCGGTATTGGCGCACGAACCAGATTCCGCCGTCATCGTCCACGGGCACCATGACGACCGATCCCGCATGTTCCAGGATTTCCAGCGAGGCTTCGCGGCCATCATCCATCCGCAGGCGGTCGACCCGGACAGAAAGTATTCTTCCGGTGAACTTTCTTTCAGAGGAGAGGGCTTTCCAGGACATGATCTTATCGAGGCATTGTCATTGCGAACGGACCGGAAACATGCGGGTGGAATATTTCCATGGGACGACGCGCCGTCCCGCCATCCACCGGGCGCGGAAGGCACCGTTGCCTGCCTTCGGCCACTTCATCGCATCCTGCACGGCGTGCGGATCATCGGGGAGCCGGAGCGGATCGCGGCAGAAGGAAAACCTCAAGCCGCATACCCCATGAGCTCCGTCCCATCCGCCATCCGGTAGAACGGCACCCATGCCACGCCGAACAGCTCCACATAGACATCCTTCTTGGCCGGCGTCAACATAAGTTCTTCCGGCTGGACCACCGATTGACGGATTTCGCCGGCCAGTTCCTCCTTGGCCTTCTCCAAATCGGCGATCTCCTGTTCCAGCTCCGCGATGACCTCCTTCGATTCCTGCACGTCGGCGGCGGCCTTGCTCGTCAGGCGGCGTTTGGTCAGCGAGGTGGTCAACCGCCGGCTGCGTCCGGTCAGTATGCCGATGATGTTGTCGGCCGCGGTGCCCACCTCCTCGATCGTCCGTTGGGTCATTTCGGTCTTGTCCTCACGCAATTCACGTTCTTCCCGGGTGAGTTTTTTCTCCAGGGAATCGATTTTCCGTTGGACCGCGGCCAATTCCTTTGCGTGTTTCCCGCGAACGCCCTTGGTAGCCGCTTCGGTGCACAGGCGGACGAACTCCTCCGGACTGGCCTCGGGGCCCACGGCGACCTTCAGCTCGGGATTGACCCGTATGGGCAGCGTGCTTTCCCGGTATGCCCAATCGAAGAAGTCTTTTTCCAGACTCCGCAGCATCTTGGCGTCATCCAGCGGCGCCTTGAGCGCGTCAAAGGCGGCGCCTTCCGGCGGACTTTCCGGAAGCGCATCCTCATCCACAGCCGCCGCCGGAAAATCCTCCCAACGCACCACCCCGCGCTTGTCGGGCTGCTGCACCAGCGCGGTCAGCACCGTCATTCGGTCGATCCCGTATTTGCGCTCCAGGAACCGCACCTTAGCTTGAGCCAATAAGGTCGGACGGCACACACAGGCGGCCCCTTCGGCGGGAACGCCCCGTCCAGCCGAGCGGCAAGCTTCCGCCAGGGACTTGTTTTGCGGCAGGAAAAACTCCGCGATCCCGGCCGGAACGCCCGGACGGGTTTCGGCCGCCGCCTGCGACTTCTCCGGTCCGCGTTTTGTGGGTCCGGCCTTCGCTTTGCGGACAGACCCCTTCCCCTTGACCGGTTTGGCGCCGGCCAGTTTATTCAGGGCCGGGATCTGGGCCCGCGTCAGCGGACCGGCCAGGTAATTCATCGCCCAAC
>JBJYXS010000068.1:0-2794 GCA_046260075.1 Anaerolineales bacterium
TCCTTCACGGAATCCTTCCGCCTGGCCGCCGGTCCGGAGTGGTCGCCCGAAAGCCGCCGGATTGCCTGGCGGCTGTACGGCCTGACGGGGGGTGCCGGGGAATCCAGCGCCGCCGCGATCCTCGATCTCGACTCCATGACGGTCGGGCTTTTCCATCGCCAGCTGCTCGCCGACGGGAGCGGCGATGAAGGCGGCCGTACGGCCTGGAGCCCGGGCGGCGATTGGCTCGCGACGGCCAATCCGGAGGAACGCACGGAAGAAGGCGACCCTTCGCTGTGGATGATTCGTCCCGACGGGAGCGAGGAGATCTTCCTCGGCCCGGGTGACTATCCGGTGTGGAGTCCGGACGGTTCCACCCTGGTCTATGCCTCCAGCAGCGGAGTGCTGGCCGTTCAGGTCGGGAATTGGATCCCCTTCTCCGTCACCTTGCCGGCCGCCGCGCGGATCATCGACTGGGTGACGTTCTGACAAGGCATCCCGGCAGGAAAGGGCGGAGCGTTTTACCGCCCGGCGAAGCCATCCCCCATATTGATGCTTGAAAGACTCTCCGTTGACTCATATGTGAAATAAATTACAATTACATTGGCCGCGGATGTTCCCCGCACAATGATTGCGGAGAGCGTGTCAAAGGAGAGCGGATGAAGGCCATTGGATCCTATAGGATGCTGTTCATCGGAGCGCTGCTGCTGGCGGCAGGATGCGGTTCCGCCGCCGATACGCCGCCGGGAACCGTCGCCCTGCGGGTCGGCTACTTCCCAAACATCACGCACTCGCAAGCCCTGATCGGCCTGGCCCGCGGGGATTTCCAGGACGCGTTGGGGGAAGAGGTGGTGATCCAGCCCACGATGTTCAACGCCGGGCCGTCGGTGATCGAAGCCCTGTTCGCCGGACAGATCGACCTTTCCTACATCGGCCCCAATCCGGCCATCAACGGATTCATCAAATCGGAGGGCGAAGCTCTGCGCATCGTCTGCGGCGCGACGAGCGGCGGCGCCGCCTTCGTTGTCCGCGCCGATTCGGGAATCCGCACCGCGGACGATCTGGCGGGGAAGAAGCTGGCCTCGCCGCAGATGGGCAACACTCAGGATGTGGCGCTGCGCACGTACCTGCTCGCCAACGGGATGAAAACCCGCGAACAGGGCGGCGACGTGGAAGTCGTCCCGACCAGCAATCCCCTGATCCTGGATATGCTCCGCCTGGGCGAAATCGACGGAGCCTGGGTCCCCGAGCCCTGGGCCAGCCGCCTGATCATCGAAGGCGGCGGCGAGCTCTTCCTCGACGAACGCGATCTGTGGACCCAAACCGGCGGGGCATTCATCACCGCCCAGATCATCGTCAGCACGAAGTTCTTCACCGCGCATCCGGAAGTGGTCAAGGATTGGATCCGGGCGCATGTGGAAATCACCCAATGGGAGCTGGAGCATCCGGCCGATGCCCGGGAACTGCTCAACGCAGAGATCGAAAAATTCACCGGAAAGAGACTGCCCGCGGAAGTACTGACCATGGCCTGGGGACGGATGACGGTCACCTGGGATCCCATCTCGGCTTCCCTTTTTCAATCCGCGCAATACGCATACGAAGCCGGATTTTTGAAAGAAAAACCGGACCTGGACGGGATCTACGATTTAAACCTGCTGGACCTAGTCCTGGAAGAGAAGGGGCTGCCGCCGGTGCAATGATTCGGCCGTCTTCCCGCTGTGGAAAGGGAAAAAAGCGCCGGCTGAATTAATCAGCCGGCGCTTTCCGAATCCGTCAAACGGCCTTCCATTATCGAAATCTGGATATCCCGCCGGCCGGATCGCTCCGGCCGCGGATCTCTTTATTGCCGCCGCAGCCACCACTCATGAATCAGGAGTACGGCTGCGGTGGCCGCCGCAAACAGAATGATAGCGATCCAGTAGAGGGGTTCCAGGAAAATTAAAAATCCCGTCCAAAAACTGGCATATGTCGTCATGGCGGCGAAGACGATGATGAATGTTCCGATTGCCCAAAACCGCATGAGCTTGCGGGTTTTCACTTTATCGACGGGCGGTTTTGTTCCGGATGCTCCCTGTGTAGACATGTTGCCTCCTTTGTCTGCATCATCCGACGGTTGCCGATAGTAAAATTGTATACCCGTCGGGAAAAACCGCAAGAAGGTATCCTCCGGCAAATCCGCCGAACGTCCCGCGGAGACATCCGGGGACGCCGTCCGAAGAAGCCGCAGCCTCTACCAATACTGGTGCACCAACGGTTTGATGTCCTTTTCATACAACGACCGGATCCGCCGCATGGTTTCTTCCGGCAGCGGCGGAAGATCGGCGGCGGCGGCGTTTTCCTCCACCTGAGCCGGGCGCTTTCCGCCGGGGATGGCGCAGGTGACGGCCGGAAACATCAGGATCCAGCGCAGGGCCATCTGAACCATGCTCATCCCGTCCGGGATAAGGGCCCGCAAACCCTCCACCGCCTTCAAGCCCGCCGCGTAATCGACGCCGGAAAAGGTTTCCCCGCGATCGAAAGCTTCTCCTTTCCGGTTGAAGGCCCGGTGATCGTCGGGCGCAAACTTGCTCTCGGCCTTAAATTTTCCGGTGAGCATGCCGGAGGAAAGCGGCACGCGGGCGAGGATCCCCACCTTTCGCTGCTGCGCCTGCTGGAAGAAGAGATCCGCCGGCCGCTGGCGGAAGATGTTGAAGATGATCTGGACCGTCTGGACGTTCGGAAACTCCAGCGCCTTCAGCGCCTCCTCGACTTTTTCCACGCTGACCCCGTAATAGCGCAGCTTCCCCTGCGCCGCCAGGTCGTCGAGCACGCCGAA
>JBJYXS010000069.1:0-3414 GCA_046260075.1 Anaerolineales bacterium
CGAGCGGAGTCGGCCGAGGTCCACCGGAAAGGCATCCGTCCGCCACAGTTCGTTGGCCGCCCCCCCGCGGATCCGGACGGCGTTCCATCCGGCGCCGATCTGCGCGCAGCAAAAAACGGCCAGCAAGGCCGGAGTGGATCCGATCAGCAGTCGAATCCCGTTCCGACGCCAATTGCTGCTGCTGATGAAGTACGCCAGCAACATGGCAATGACCAGCAACCACGGGAAGACAAGATACCACCCGTTTTTACTTGCTTCGAAGGAAGCCAAGTTGAGGACGGTGAAAGCCGCGACCGCTGGGACGGCAAGCGAAAACAGGACGGTGGATAGGTTCCACCCGGCTTCCAGGATGCTTTCCAACGCCGCCCGCAATCCCCCCGCACCCAGGATCAACAGCGGGAGAATCACCCACAGGGTTTCCTGCGGCAACGCCGCCGGCCGGATCAGCACCCACACCAATGCTACGGCGGCGAACCGGGCCCAAAAACGGTCTTGCGCCGAGAGCAGCCCCCTTCCAACCAGGATGATCCCCGCCGCACCGAAGATCAGGGCGGCCGGTTCATATCCGGCAATCAGAAGGATCAACTCGCCGATGCGCGGCCAACCGGAAAAGAACGCGGCAAACCAATCCGAAAACCCCGCCGCCAGCGCGCCGATACCGCGCGGAAAGAAGAACATCCCGGTGCAACCCGCGGCCAGCGCCAGAACAAAACCGCCTGCACCGGCCGGCGAATGCAGAAGGCAATCGAAGGACTTCCGGATCCGGTCGCAGCATCCGACTTTCACGGCCGGTGTCCTTCCCCATTGGTTCAACGCATCCACAGCCAGCACCACGGCCGCAATCGCGATCCCGCTCCACCCCGCCGGGCCGGATGCGGCTACCAGGCCCAGCGCCGCGCCGGAAATCCGCGGTTTCGGCCCTTCGGATTGCAGATAGAAAAGGAAAAAAACCGCCGCGAGGAGGCCGAGAATCGCGCCGTCCGCTTTAGTGGAGATAATCAGCAGCGAGGGAGAAAGCCCGATCAGCAATGCAGCCAGGAACGCCTCGACCCTTCCGCGGACCGGAACCAGAATCCGCGGCAGGAAGACAGCAAAAGCGCCGGCCAAGGCCGGCAGGCAGCGCGGCGCCCAATGTGAAGGACCGGCCAGGAACAATACACCCGCCGTCAGCGAGGAATACAGCCCGCTGGCCGATACGGAGGATTCCCCGCCCAACATCCGCCACGCCCCCCATGCCTCGGCGGCTTCCCGTTCTCCAAGCGGCGCGATGTCGAGTACGGATACCCTCAACAACAGACCCGCCAGAAACAGGGCGCCGTATATCGCCGGATCGTATTTTTCCAGGAAACGCTCCAATGCGCCGCGTCCGGTCATGGGACCGCCCTTTCGAAAATCACCACCTGATCGGTTTGGTAAATGACGTTCAGGTGAATGAAGAATTTTTCCAATCCGCGTTCACCGTATGCCGCGCGTTCCAACGGACCGAAATACACATAACGGATCCCGTACAATTCGAGGATCCCCAACGCCCGATCCCAATCGGTCGTGCGGTATAGTTCTTCGATATCGTAGATACGAGGCCTGTGCACGGCGTTCGCCCCGCGCCACTGGTCTTCATGGCCCTGCCAGCCCAGGACGATCGGAATCCCCGTAACCGTCCCCACCACGCCGGCGTACGGGTCGTAATCCCTTCCCAAGCCCTCCACAATCGGGCCGTTGCCCGGTATGTTTTCGAGGATCCAGGATATCGCCGCCGCGTCGTCCGGATGTCGCCACTGCAGAAAAGACGATGCGTCCAAAGTGGGTTCGTCGGGGAACTCGTCATTGTGGGTTTTCGTTTGAACCGCCATCGGAAAATACACGGCTCCCAGCAGCATCGTCGCCAATACAACGACCGATCCCGCCGCTGCATACGCCCGGCGGGCGGCGTTTGATTCCGATTTTCCCAGGACCCGTTGGAACAGCCGGCACGCCCCGTAGGCGGCCGTCAGGCTGAGCAGCGTCCAACCCTGGAAATAAAATTTGAAAATCGTGTTCATCCGGTTGCCGAAAAAATCCCGGAGATAGAAATATTCAGGGAACAGAACCATCAACGCGCCCCACAGCATGATGATCAGCACAAAGACGTCCGCCGGCGGCGGGCCGATGGCGGGGGGTTCCGATGCCGGACCTTCCACGGAAGCCGCCGATTTTGCCCGCAGGAAACCCAACAGCACGGCCAAGGCCGTTGCGATCAAGGCGATAGGAGCGAGGGTGGCCAGCGGATCGGTAAACCTGCGCGTCAACACGATCGAGAGGGCTTCGAATCTGCCGTATCCGCTCAAGACGGCACTGGCAAAATCCATGACATCCATATCGAGCGAGATGATGACCGCCATCACGAGCGATCCGACCAGCAATAGAACCAACCCGCCGCCGGCCAGCATCCATCCGTTCCGCCAATCCGGCTTCCACCCGCCGGATCCGAGTTCCATCACCAGCCAGGCGAACACCGGTATCAACAACGTACCGAACATGACGAAGAAATGGCTGCCCTTTGTCGGAAACAAGGCATTCGGGAGAATGCCGCCGGCCTGCGAGGAAAAACCGATCAGGAAGGGCACGAAGAGGATGACCGCGGAAATGCCGGTCACTGCCCAGCGGGCAATGAAGGCTTCCGATCCCGCCAGCCGGCCGAAGGCGATCGCCTTGCGGCTCAGCCGCCATCCGACCCATCCGGCGACAAAGGCCATCCCGAAAATAAGGATATCCCATGTGTTGAGGAACAGCAGGCTGCCGAACGCCAGCGCGCTGAAGGCGATCAGCAAACCGCTTTCGATCCCCGGTTCCGGGGCTGTCCCGCCGCCCCGCAGGAGTATCTCCAGCACAATCAGGATCGCCAACAACAGGAAGGGGAGCGCCATCACATGCGGATGCATGTCCCCGATGATGATCGAAAAAGCCGGAAATTCGTCGATGATTTCTATGCTGGCCCCGATCGAATCATCACCCAACGGTTGATCGTGAACCACCCGCGAGGCAGCCCACCACCACCAACCGTTGCGGGTCGGAGTCAGGCTTTTTTCGCCGAACGGGGGAACGTTGATATCGGTGATATCCAGCGCTTTCCAAAACTCCCCCTGGCCGTCTTCCCAGCCGACATGCTGGGCATAGAGAATCTCCAGGCTTCCCTCAAAGTTGCCCATAAAGACCAGCATGAACGTCGCCAACAGCGGAAGCCATAAGTGCTGCGAGGTCCAAAAACCGGGTTTCTTCCTCCAGCCGGCGGCGGATTCGGCTTCTTTCGATTCGAGAAGTGTCTTCCCTCCACCGCCCGCCTTCAGGATCAGCACATTGCGCATCAGGCCGTAAGCCCCCAGGCCGGCCATGGCGAAGCTGCCGGTCACACCGAAGCTGAAGGCCACGTTCCCGGCC
>JBJYXS010000070.1:0-2761 GCA_046260075.1 Anaerolineales bacterium
GCAGCCTGGAAGCCCAGATCGCCAACGTCGCCGACGAATGCGCCTATACCTCGCACGATTTGGACGACGGACTGCGGTCGGGTATGCTGCTGCCGGAGGATCTCACCGATCTGGCATTGTGGACGATGCTCCGCGAAAGCGCCGGGTGGACATCTGGGCCCTTGGACGAACTGACCCGCCATCGGATGATCCGCGCGTTCATCGGTTTGGCGGTGAAGGATATCGCCGGCGCTTCCGAACGCCGGCTGGCGGACGCAGGAGTTCAATCGCAGGCCGACATCCGCCGGCTTTCCGAAAACGTCATCCGGCATTCCGACGCCTTCGCCCCTCCGCTGGAAGCCCTGCGCGGACGGCTGTTCGAAAAACTCTACCGTCATTGGCGGGTGATGCGCATGGCCGTTAAGGCGGAAAAATTCCTGTCGGAGTTATTCGCCATGTATATCGCGAATCCGGACATCCTTCCGCCGGCGGCCCGGAAATGCGACGAGGAGGATATCCACCGCGTCGCCTGCGACTACATCGCCGGAATGACCGACCGATTCGCATTGGAAGAATACGAGAAATTAACCGATCCGCACACCCGACCATAGGGGCGGACATGATCGGAGACGAACGTCCGATGGAGAAAAAGCTGCTGACGCCGGAAGGCGCCCGGAAAATCCGCGAGGAACTGGAGCAATTAAGAGGGCCGGCCCGCCAGGCTTTGGCCGCCCGTCTGCGAGCGGCCATCCAGCAGGGGGATCTTTCCGAAAATGCGGATTACACATCCGCCAAGGAGGAACAGGGTTTTTTGGAAGGCCGCATCCTGGAGCTGGAAGCGCTGATCAAGAATGCCGAGGTCGTCGACCCGGATTCCACGCCGCGCGGTATCATCTCGCTGGGCAGCCGGGTATCGGTGCGCGATACGGACGACGTTGTGGAGGTTTTTCACATTGTCGGGAACAAAGAGGGGGATTCCCGGGCCGGAAAGATATCCCACGAATCGCCGATCGGAAAAGCCCTCATGGGCCACAAGCAGGGGGATACGGTGGAGGTTCCCACACCCTCCGGGACCATCACCTTTCACATCGTCGACATCGCATAACGGGGCCGGTTTTCAGATTCGGCGGAGACGGCGGTTATTCCGTTCTGGCCCACACTTCCAACTGAAGAGTCAACCTGTCGAAATAGGAATTCTGGGGCAACGGACCGGTTCCATAAATCAACTCGCGGATCATCACCCGGAGCTGCAAGCCGGGTGTTTCCATCCAAAAATCGGCTCCGGGGATCGCCATGACCGGTTGCCCGCGCGGCACCAAGACCGAGTATACATCTTCCTTCCCGTGGGCATACTCGCTCATCAGGACCGTCGTCGATGTGCGGCTCGGCTTTCGATCGAAGAGCCACACCTCGAACGCCGTAACCTTCTTTGGATCGCCCACGCCGATCGGTTCGGATATTCCCACGCCGCATTCGCCCAAGAAATCCCCGCCTGGCGAATTAATCGTAAAACTGTCTTCGTATAGGTCGTCGCCCAATACGTAAGTCGTTACGAACTGCTCCAGCGGCTCTTTTCCGCCGTCATCACCGTGCTCCGACTCCGCGGCGGCGGTATCCGTCAAGACCTCTTCCGCCTCAAGGGATAGTTCTTGCGATCCCGTCTCCGTTTCCCGGGGCCGCTGCTCGGCGGCGTTTCGCTGCCGACGGATGTTCAGAACCAACACCAAGGCGATGGCACCGCCGATGAGAACGCCGACGATCGCCAGCACGGACAGTGCATTCTGAAAACCGACCCCCGACGGTTCAGGCGTCGCCGCCGGCGGCGGCGGCGTCTCCGCGTCCGGGACATATAAATTCGCGATCAGAATCTCGAATAGTTTTAACCGATCGGGGTCCGTCAGGCCGTCATCGCGCAATTGGGCCAGCAATTCCAGGTTGTTTTCGCCCAATGCCTCGTACCGGCTGCGGGCCAAGGTGTCGTCCCCATTGACGCTGTAGGAGTCGACCGCCATGCGCAGGTAATCCAATTGAATATCGGACCGGAGCATATCCGGAGTGGTGTCGATGTACTGCACCGGCCAGACGATCCATCCCAAGACGACCAACCCGAACACCGCGCCCAACAGGAAAATCGCCCCGTTGAGAAACCCGGGATGGCGAACAAAGGATCGCAGGGCATGTCGAATGGAATCCGATTGAGCCATACGGTTTCACCTGTTGGAAAACCCGACGACGGGCCACCCGATTGTATCCGCTCTTCCCATCGGAAGGCAAATCAGGCGCCCATCGTTTCGGAGCGCCGCCGCTTCCTCATTCAGGCGGATTCCGATTGCTTGGCCGGGATCGAATCCACCGGGAACTTGGCCTTGCAATCGACGCATTGCGCCGTTTGTTTGGCTCCATACACCAACAGCCCGCCGCAGACCGGGCAGGGGGTGGGGAGTGGCTTTTTCCAGGATGTGAAATCGCATGCCGGGTAGTTTGAACAGGCATAGAAGGTTCGTCCCTTGCGGGTCTTGCGCTCGACGAGATCGCCTCCGTCTTTCGGGCAGGCCACGCCGATCTTTTCCAGCCAGGGTTCCACATAGCGGCAAGCCGGGAAGGTGGAGCATCCGATGAACTTGCCGTACCGTCCATACCGGATCACCAGCGGCTTCCCGCAGGTCGGGCAATCGCGGCCGATCTCTTCCGGCCCTTCGTTGACCTGCGGCATCTCCTCTTCCGCATGTTTGACATCCCTGGAGAACGGTTCGTAAAACTCCCGCAAGGTGGCCACCCAATC
>JBJYXS010000071.1:0-5487 GCA_046260075.1 Anaerolineales bacterium
AGGACCATGATCAACACGGAAACCCAGGTAATCGTCCTACTCATTCGTTCCGCCTCCAAACAGCAAAATATCTGCCCGGGGAAAACCGCCTATTTCCACAACAGGCAGAAGAAAGCATTATATCATCCGCCGTCCCGGTCCGATCCATCCGTCCACGCCGCCGATAGGGCGGGTAGATCCTCCACAACCCAGGTTGGACGGATCCGGCTATTATGCAAATCCTTCCGGCTAGTCACACCGGTCAACACGAGGATGCTGTTCAACCCGGCTCGGCGGGCGCCCAGGATGTCCGTTTCCAGGCGGTCGCCCACGGCGATGATCCGGGCCTTCGGAAGATCCAGCCGGTTGACGGCCATGCGCATCAGCGACGGGAAGGGTTTTCCGATCACCTTCGGGCGGATCCCGCTGGCGGCGGTCAACGCCGCAAGAATAGCGCCGTTTCCGTGGGAGATGCCCCGCTCGGTGGGAAAGGTGACATCGGAGTTGGTGCCGATAAAGACCGCCCCGCGGTGCAGGCAGATCGTCGCGCAGGCGAGTTTATCCCATGTCAGGTTGCGGTCCATGCCGCAAACAACGTAGCGGGCGTCCACCGTGTCCGGATCGACCACAGTTAATCCGGCCGATTCGACCGCCCGGATCAACCCCTCTTCCCCGATGACGTACACGCTATCCCCCGGCTGGGCGTCGGCCCGCAGGTATTCCGCGGTGGCCAGGGCTGAAGTGAGGATCTCCTCCGTGGAGACCGCGACACCCATCCGCTTGAGTTTTTGTTGAAAACTCTCCGGGGATAGGCTGGCATTGTTGGTGGCCAGCAGAATGCGGATCCCACGCCGACGGAGTAAATCGAAAAAATCTTTTAGTCCCGGAAGGGGAGTATTCCCCTGCCAGAGGACACCGTCCATATCCAGGATAGTCCCGCCCGCACGAGCCAGGGCGGAACGCAACGTCGCAGCCATCGGCAACCGGCCGCTACTTAGTGGATTTGGCCGCTTTTTCGGCCTTTTCGGCGGTCAATACCTGATCCACAAATCCGTAGGAAATCGCGGCCTGCGCATCCAAGTAGAAATCCCTGTCGGTATCGCGCTCGATGACTTCCAACGGCTGGCCGGTGTGCTTGACGAGGATCTGGTTTAAGGCGCTGCGCAGACGGAGGATCTCCTTGGCCTGGATCTCGACATCCGTGGCCTGCCCCTGTGCGCCGCCCAGCGGTTGATGAACGTGGATCGTTGCGTGGGGCAGGGCATAACGGTATCCCTTGGTGCCTGCCGCCAACAGGACCGTACCGAAGGAAGCCGTCACGCCGATGGCGTAGGTGTAGATCGGATTGGTCATTTGGATCTGCTGCATGGTATCGTAGACGGCCAATCCGGAATACACCTGCCCTCCGGGGCTGTTGATGTACATGTGGATCTCCCGTTCCGAATCCTCGTGATTGAGGAACAGGAGCTGTGCGACGATCAGGTTGGCCACCACATCGTTGATCGGCGTCCCGACGAAAATGATCCGTTCCTTCAGTAACAGGGAGAAGATGTCGTATGCCCGTTCCCCGCGGGCGTTGGTCTCTATGATGTGAGGGACGAAAATCGGCACTCCTTCGGCTTTCGGATCACGCTTGGTCATTACTCTCCTCCGTCGTTCGTTGAGGGTTCGGCGGCCGCCGGCTCGGGGGCTTTTCCCCGTCCGATTTCGACCACGCGTTTGACGATCATCCGCGACAGCACGTCGTTTGTCGCCAGCTGCCGCAGCGTGTCTTCTATGGCTTTCTTGTTCTTGGATTTTGCGGTCCGGTCATCTCCGAACATGGATCGATACCTCGCCATCTGCGCATCGATTTCCTTTTCCGAAGCGGTCAATTTTTCTTGCTTTACCAGTTCGGTGAGGAGCAGACGGCGGACCAGCTTGCGGCGCGCGTCCGGCTCCAGCTTCTTGCGCAGACCGGCCATGCCGTCCGGGACCGTCTTGAGGTACACTTCCATCGATACTTTCTGCTGCTGCATCCGCCGTCCCAGAGTTTGAATTTCGTCATCAAGTTCCTCTTCCAACAGGGCCGGCGGAAAGACAATCTTCGCGTTTTCGACCATTTTTTCGATCACGGAATCCGCATATTTTTCCGCCTGAGCTTCGACCGATTGTTGCTTCAGTCGGCCGTGCACTTCCTGTCGTAGTTCCTCCACCGTCGAGAAAACGCTGAACGATTGCACCAACTCTTCGCTCCATTCCGGGACCTGGCGGATTTTCACGCCCAGGCACTTCACCGTCAGCTGCACGTTCAGGTTCCGCAGACGGTCGAGCGGAAAGGTGTCCGGATAGCGGATGGTGACGGTCCGGGTCTCCCCCTCGGTGATTCCCACCAAGCCGTCTCCGGCGCCCGGATAAAGCCCGCCGAGGTTGTCGTCGAGATCCACTTCCTGAGGGTTCTCTACTCCTTCGAAAGCCAGCGGTTCCACTTTCCCGTCTTCAGATAGGATTTCGGAAACGATGTCGGCCGAGAGCACATCGCCTTTCTGCGCCGGCCGGGATACCGGTTCGAGGATGGATTGTTCCTGCCGCAATTCCTCCATCGCTTTTTCTGTATCCTCATCGGATATGGACGGTTCTTCGAACGGGATCCGGACCGAACGGTAGTCGCCCAGGTCGACGACCGGTTGGACCGGCACCAGGAATTCGAGCGTCAGCGGTTCGCGGCTGATGATCCGTTTCATGGTTCCGACGGCGGACGGCTCGAGTTCCTTATCCTCAAGTGCCTTTCGGTAGACCTCCGGGCCGAGGGCGTCCAGCGCCTCGTCCAGGATCGCTTCCTCTCCCCATGTCTGGAGCACCACGGAGTAGGGCGCTTTCCCTTTTCGGAAACCGGGCAGGGATTTCTTCTCCGATAATCGGCGCGCGGCTTTTTTCATCGCCGATTCAACGGTCGCGGGATCCACCTCCACCGTCAGGAGCGCTTCGCAATTTTCATTCTGCTCGACCTGGATCTTCATTATGGAATGTGTCCTTCCTGGGGGATGAGTGTCCAAACGTCGGCTCCGGGCGTGAGCCGGCGGTGTGGGGAAGGAGGGAATTGAACCCTCACGCCTTGCGGCACATGATCCTAAGTCATGCCTGTCTGCCAGTTCCAGCACTTCCCCGGCAGGGGGATTATAGCGCGAGGGGGAATTTCCTGGTAGATGCGTTGACACGCCCCGGAGCATCCCGTATTATTCCCCCGCCGAATTCGCGCCGGTTGCATACCCGCTCACGATCCAAACCGTGTTCGCCGATTCGAGTAAAGCGAGGTCCCCTTGAAAAAGCCTTCCGAAAACATACGGAAAATCGACATCGACCGTGAGGTCCAGCAGTCCTACCTCGATTACGCGATGAGCGTGATAGTGGCCCGGGCTCTGCCTGACGCCCGCGATGGGTTGAAGCCCGTCCAGCGCCGGATCCTGTACGCGATGAACGACATGAACCTTTCACCGGCCGGCCCCTTTAAAAAATCCGCCCGGATCGTCGGCGAAGTGCTGGGCAAGTACCATCCTCACGGGGATATGGCGGTGTACGAGACGATGGCGCGCATGGCGCAAACGTTTTCCATGCGCTATCCGCTGGTCGACGGCCAGGGCAACTTCGGATCGGTGGACGGGGATCCGCCGGCGGCGATGCGGTACACCGAAGCCCGCCCAACCCAGCTGTCGACCGATATTCTGGCCGACCTGGACATGGATACGGTCGGTTTTTCGGACAACTTCGACGGATCGCTGCAGGAGCCGGATGTGCTGCCGGCGGCGGTTCCCAACCTCCTGATAAACGGAGCCACCGGCATCGCGGTGGGAATGGCCACATCGATCCCGCCGCACAACCTGGGCGAAGTCTGCGACGCGCTGGTGTTCATGCTGCGTTCGTGGCGGCGGCTTTCCAGTATTTCCGTGGAAGATCTCACCCGCCACATCACCGGACCGGATTTCCCCACCGGCGGGTTGATTCTCGATCCGGCCGGCAGCGAGGAGGGATTGTCCGCGGCGTATGGTTCCGGCCGCGGAAAGATCACCGTACGGGCCCGGACTCAGGTGGAAGAGACCACCCGCGGCCGTTCGCGAATCCTCGTGACCGAACTTCCCTATCAGGTGAACAAGGCCGCCATGATGGAACGAATCGCCGACTTGGTCCGAAACGGCGGCCTGGAGGGGATAACGGACCTGCGCGATGAATCGGACCGGCGCGGGATGCGGATCGTCATCGAACTGGCCCGCACGGCGGATCCCCGCAAAGTGCTGAATCGTCTGTACAAGAAGACCCCGATGGAATCGCGGTTCGGCATACATCTGCTGGCACTGGTGAACAATGAACCGCGGATGCTCACCCTAAAACAAGCCTTGCGCGTTTTCCTCGACCACCGGATGGACATCATCCGCAAACGGAGCGAGTTCGAATTGGCGCGCGCCAAGGAACGGGCTCATATCCTTGCCGGGCTGCGGATCGCGTTGAGGCGCCTCGACGAGGTCATCCGGTTGATTCGCGGTGCGAAAGACGCGGTCGAAGCGCAGGCGAAATTGCGCAAGCGGTTTAAATTGACCATCCTCCAGGCCGACGCCATCCTCGATATGCCATTAAGGCGTTTGGCGGCCCTGGAACGGGAGAAGATCGATCTGGAATATAAACAGAAAAAGGCGCGGATCGCGCAATTGGAAAAAAT
The DNA here is from genome assembly GCA_046260075.1 of Anaerolineales bacterium. Lineage (GTDB taxonomy): Bacteria > Chloroflexota > Anaerolineae > Anaerolineales > RBG-16-64-43 > JAFGKK01. The sequence goes on from JBJYXS010000071.1 coordinate 4,670, forward strand.
GCTCGCCTCGCCGCGATTGCTGCGCAAGGCGCTGATCGATGATCTGTTGCGGGTGAAAAAGCAATTCGCCGATCCGCGGCGAAGCGTGATTGTTCACAAATGGGAATCCGAAGCGGAAGCGCCGACAAAGGCCGCACGGTCCGTCCCGGAAACGGAAGCTTGGGTCGTCATGCTGCGGGGCGGAGAACTGTCGCGGATAGAGGATACGGACCCGCCGCTGGATTATGCGGACAACCCGCCGAAATTCGTCCTTCATGCGGGCTCGCGAGATCTGTTGTGCCTGTTCACGGAGAAAGGACGTGCCGCGACGTTGCCTGTCGCCAATATCCCCGCACGCAACCATCCCAAGGACGGTACCTCGTTTGCCACACTATGCGCCCTGGAAGCCCGCAGCCGGGTCATCGCCGGTGTTGCGATCGCGCCTTCCGAGGCGGAAAATGAAGAGAAACGGAATATTCTAATCGTGACTCGGAAGGGCATGTTGAAGAAAACTTCGGCGAAAGATCTGCCTGCCGGCACATCTCAGGTCTGGCAAGCGATGAAAGTGGGCTCCGAGGATTCGGTCGGGTGGACTATGGTGCTTTCCGGCCGGGATGATATTCTGCTGGCCACCAGCACGGGAAGGAGCATCCGCTTCCGGGAAAAAGACGTGCGCAATACGGGGTGGGGAGCCGCCGGAGTGATGGGCATCCGGATCCACCGGCGGGATGAACGGATCGTCATGGCCGCCGTCCCTCGGCCTCGCATGGATATCGTGCTCGTTTCGGCAGGCGGTAAAGCTAAACGGGTATCATCTGCCGAATACCCCGTACAAGGAA
>JBJYXS010000072.1:0-2861 GCA_046260075.1 Anaerolineales bacterium
TGGGAAGGCTGCCGCGCCCTGGCCGCGCTCGGCGTTCGGGTGCGCGTCGTCGCCCCGCACGCCGCGGGAGCCGCGGCCCGCGAGGAATGTGAAGGCGTGGAGATCCACCGCTCGCGCTATCTTCCCGGGCGGTGGGAATCCCTGCTGGAAACGCCCGGCGGGCTGCCGGTCTTGTGGGAACACCGCCGCGCCGCCCGGTGGACCCTTGCGCCGTTTTTTCTGGCTCACGCCGCGGCGATCGCCCGCCTGGCCGGGGATTGCGATCTGATCCACGCCCATTGGACGTTTTCGGCGTTCGCCGCCCATATCGGATTCCCGCTTCACCGCCGGCCGTTCCTGTGCACCGTCCAGGGCAGCGACGTGTACCGGGCGATGCGGCTTCCCGTCTTCGGAGCCCTGGGGCGCGCCGCGCTGCGCGGCTCGCGACGGGTGATCGCGCTCAGCCGCTCCCTGGCCGAATCGGCCGCCGCGCAAGGCGTCGATCCGGAGAAGATCACCGTCATCCCGAACGGAGTCGACGCCGTGCGCTTCGCGCCCAACGGCCATCCCCGCGAGCCGGTGGTGCTGTTCGCCGGTTCGTTGATCGAGCGCAAGGGAGTCCGCACATTGATCGAGGCGATGGCGTACGTCCGGCGCCGGCATCCCGCCTACCGCCTGGTGCTGATCGGCGACGGCCCGCAGCGCGAGGAATTGGAATCCATCGCCCGGCGGCGGCATTCACAGGAAAGCGTGCATTTCACCGGCAGCCTGTCCCCGGAAGAAGTCGCCCGCTGGATGCGCCGGGCCGAGTTGTTCGTCCTGCCCTCTTTCGAGGAAGGCCAGGGCGTGGCATTGCTCGAAGCGCTGGCCTCCGGCACGCCCTGCGTGGGCGGCGCCGCCGGCGGGATTCCCGAGCTGCTCTCCCCCGCATGGGGCGAGCTGGTCCCGCCCGGAGATGCGACGGCTTTGGGTAAAGCCGTGCTGGGGCTGCTCGATCATGCGGATCGCCGGCGGGAGATGGGCCAAGCCGCCGCGGCCGCCGTGCGCGAGCTCTATGCCTGGCCGGTGATCGCCCGCCGGCTGTTGGCGGTGTATGAGCAAACCGGCGACTCGAATCGTTCGCAAGTGGGAAATTCCCGGCAGGTGTGATATGTTTGAACAGGCTGTGGGAGATTATGGTCCCTGTCATTGCGAGGCTGCCCTGCAGGGGCAGCCGAAGCAATCTCCCGCCTTTATGGAAAAAGAGATTGCTTCGCGCCCTTCGGGCGCTCGCAATGACATAATTGACACGCCGTGCAATCCGCCGGCACTGGTTCCAAGGAGGAACACATGATCCACCGGCCGTCAAATCACCGGAAGATCCTGTTGGCCGCCGCGGCGGTGCTGGCCGCATCAGCCCTCGTTGCGCCGCGTACGGTACATGCCACCGCCACCGACAAACAGCTGAGCACCAACTTCACCCTGGTCAACCTCGACAAGGACAATCCCGCGTCGGGCGCCATCTCCTACCTGCTGGAAAGCGGCGCGGCCTGGCCCGGGGTGTCGGCCGGCAACCTCAGCTTCAACATCGCGCCCAACGGCGGCTCGATCCAAATCAAGCAGTATTTCGATCCGACCATGGAAGCCGGACGCGGATCGGTGGTCATCGCCTCCGACCGGCCGGTGGGCGCGATCGTACAGATCCAGGCCCGCGGCCAGACCCCCACCCAGGGAGCCTACACCGGCTTTCTCGAGGGCCGGTCCGTCTTCTACGTTCCGCTCGTGACGCGCAACCGCTTCACCCTCAGCGGGACCGGCAACAGCCAGATCATCATCCAAAACGCCGACGCCGTGCCCGTCACCGTCACGGTCGACTTCGTCCCCAACGCGGGCACGACCGGATCCTACACCCGCACCATCGCCGACATCCCGCCCGGCGTCTCGCAGTATTACGACATCTCCGACGAAACGAACCTGCCCGACGGCTGGATCGGCTCGGCGGTGGTCACCGCCCTGAACGAAGGCCGGATCGGCGTGGTGGCGAATTTCTTCCAGGGGCCTCACATCCTCCAGACCTTCAATGCCTTCCCGGCGGAAGATCTGGGGCCGGATTGGATCGTGCCGATCTTCTTCTCGCGGCTGGAAAACGGGCTCAGCACCGTGATCACCGTCCAGAACATCGGCGGCGCGGAGATTCCCGCCGGCGGCCTGGCGATGCACTGCACGACCATCTGGGACAACTCGCCGGCGGAATTGGATTTCACCAACCCGACGGCGATCGCCCCCGACGGTTCGTATTCGTTCAATCCGATCGGTGACGCTCAGCTCTATCCGGTGGCCTGGGCGGGCACCTGCGAGGTGGAGGCGTCCGGCGCCAACCTGGCCGCCATCGTCCAGATGCGCTACTACAACTCGCCGACCGGGAACATCGGCGCCTGCGCCTACGAGGCGGTGCGCACCGGCGGCGCCGACACGGTGATGTTCATCCCGCTGGTGGCCAAGGTGCTGCCCAACGGATTCGCCAGCGTGGTCGGGATCCGCAACCTGGGGAACGCGCAGACCGTGCTGCGGCTGGTCTACATCCCCGCCACCAACGGCAACTGCCCCGTCGCCAACTGCGACATCAACGACGACGGGGTGGTGGACGCGGACGACACGATCATCATCGAGGGGCTGATCATCCCCGGCGGCAGCAGCCTGCAGCGCAACCACCGGCTGGGCACGGGCACCGCCAGCCCCGAGGCGGAAAACGGCCTGCCCAACGGCTGGGAAGGCTCGCTGCGGATCGAATCGTCGAGCCAGCCGATCGACGGCTACGTCCAGCTGACCTACTACAAGAACGTCAGCGGCGACCAGTTCATGGCCCACCGCGTCTTCACCCGCGCGCTGCCGTGATGAAGCGG
>JBJYXS010000073.1:0-2427 GCA_046260075.1 Anaerolineales bacterium
AGCAGGAATTCCTCAAAGCCTTCCAATCCGAAAACCTCGTCGCCCGGCGCAAGGCTCTGCAGGGGGTCACGATCAGCCTGATCAAGAGCCTGCAAGAGAAGATGAAAGGCTTCTCGCGCAAGGAGACCATCGCCTACTACAAGACCATCACCGAAAAGGCCTGGGCCCAGGTGACCGCGGCGGGCACTCCGGAGGTGAAGGCCCAGGCGATCGACGACAACCTCGAATGGACGATGTTGGACCGTGATTTCGACGAACGCTCGCGCACTATTTTCAGCCGCGGACCGGTGTTCGTCCCCGTTTGGTGGGGGAGATACGACCCGGCGATCGGCCGGGGAAGCGGCCGGGCGCCCGCCCCCTCATTCGGACCGACGCGCGCCTCGTTGCCGCACCTTCCGGGATCGGATTTCGCCGCGTCGGTTGTGGGCGGCGTGCAATCCTTTTCCAGGAACGTGATCGGCGATCTGACCGCCTTCACCGGCAACGTGACGGCCAAGACCAATCCCGTTCCGGTGACGCGTTCCTCCGGCGGCTACCGCGGCGGCGGCGGCGGTCATAGTTGCGCCTGCGCCTGTGCCTGTGCGGGATGCGCCTGCGCCTGCGCGGGCGGCGGCCGGTAGGACGATGCTACGCTTGCCGTTTCTTCCGGCGCAACGGGAAGGGGCCGTTCTGCCCGAGCCGGGCCTCTATCATTACGAGCGTTCCGAAGACGGCGGCCGCTGCCGATCGCATCTGCGGGTGGACGCCGACGGGCACGGGACGCTCGTCGTCGACGCCGCCCGGATCCTGCACCTCAATCCCACCGCAGCACAAATGGCCTACCTGGCGCTGGAGGGCGCCGATCCGGAACACGCCGCCCGCGTTATCGCGCGGCAATACCGGATCTCCGCCGCCCGTGCGCGCGCGGATTACAAGATCCTCGCCGGGCAGGTGGACGAGTTGACCCGCCCCGGCGGCGCCTGCCCGGTCTGCGACCTCGAACTCGATATCCGCGCGCCCTTCAGCCATACGCCCTCGGCCCCCTACCGCATGGATCTGGCCCTCACCTACCGCTGCCAGAACGACTGCGCCCATTGCTACAACGCCCGACCGCGGTCGTTTCCCGAACGCCCGACGGAAGATTGGCAGCGGATGATAGACCGGCTATGGGAACTCGGCATCCCGCACATCGTGTTCACCGGCGGAGAGCCCACGCTGCGCAAGGATCTGCCGGCGTTGATCGCCTACGCCGAGGGAAAAGGGCAGATCACCGGGTTGAACACCAACGGCCGCGCCCTTCAGGATCCGACCTACACGGCATCCCTCGTCGCGGCGGGCCTCGACCATGTGCAGATTACGCTCGAGAGCCACGACGAAGCGATTCACGATTCCGTTGTCGGAGCGCGCGGTGCGTGGGCCCAGACCGTGGCCGGGCTGCGCAATGCGCTCGATACCCGCTTGTACGTGATGACCAACACCACCCTGCTGAAGCCGAACAGCCCGGGGCTCCGGGACACGCTGGATTTCCTGGCCGGGACGGGCGTCCCGACAGTAGGATTGAACGCCCTGATCTACTCCGGGCGGGGAAAGACCGTCGGCACCGGATTGCGGGAGGAGGAGCTGGCTCCGCTGCTGGAACTGGCCCGCGAGCGGACCGCCGCCCGCGGGCAGCGCCTGATCTGGTACACCCCGACGGAATACTGCCGCCTCGACCCCGTCCAAAAAGAGCTGGGCGTGAAGGGCTGCACCGCCGCACTCTATAACATGTGCGTCGAACCCGACGGCGCCGTGCTCCCGTGCCAATCCTATTACCAGCCATTGGGCCATCTGTTGCTCGACGAGTGGCCCGCGATCTGGAACCACGAGCTGGCCCTGTCGCTGCGCGAACGGCGGAAGGTTCCGCCGAAATGCGTCGGCTGCGAATTGCTTGCGGAATGCGGGGGAGGCTGTCCGCTGCAATATGAAACCGCCGATGCCTAAACACCCTACGAGGACATCCCTACGATGAATAGAACCCTTCGCCCGCTATTTCCGATCGGCCTTCTGCTTTTGCTGCAGCTCGCGTGCACCATCTCCATTCCCTTCCTTCCGGGCGCAGAGGACACCGCCACGCCTTCGGCTGCGTTCACACCCACCGCCACGCCCGTCCCCGGCCCGCACGGACAGCTGGCATACGGATCCTCCACATTCAACAACGATTCGCAGATCCTTTTAATGGACTTGGAAAGCGGGGAGACGACCCGCCTGACCGAGTCGTTCGACGGGGAGTATTACCGGCCAGTGTGGTCTCCTGACGGCAGCAAGCTGGCGATCCGCGAGGAAATCACCATGGACGGGGGCGGGATTGCGGTGATGGACGTGGGGCTCGACGGCGGGCGCCCCGTCGGATCGGAGCCGGTCGAGCTGGTGCATGGGTTCGCCGACGGTCCGACGTGGTCGCCGGACGGG
>JBJYXS010000074.1:0-5191 GCA_046260075.1 Anaerolineales bacterium
CGCCCCGTACCTGCCCGCACGGCCGTCCGACGATGATCCACCTGCCGATGGATCTGCTCGCCAGACGGTTCGGACGGAAATGAAAAAACCGAAGACAAAGGGGAGCGGTTTTTCCGCCTGGACCTCCTGCCAAGCGGCCGGCATGCCGCGTCGTTCCCGCCACCCATGGATGGCGGGGGATCGGCGGGCGGAAAGGATCTTCGCCGGTTAGCCGGAGATACTTTCCCGCAGTCGGTCGCTGTAAATCTTCAACCGGAGTACATCCTCCGCGGACGCGGAAGCCTTATTCCGCCGCAGGGAAGGCCCGTAGAATCCACCCGGCCATTCTTCCAGCAGAAGCCTTGCCACATCGTTTGAGGCTTCCTCGGCCGTCCGAGAGATCAACCGTCCCGCTGTGTTGAACACCAGGGCCATGAGCCAATTGCTCTTCATGACGGCCGTCCGGACCATGCCCGGGCCGTAATTATAGAAGGTGATGTCGGGATGCCGCGCGCTCTGATCCTGGGTAAGCAGATTATTCAGCGCACCGGCTCTGGTTATGGCCCCGAACATATCGTACTTTCTCTCACCCTGGATATTCGAAAAGTCCATCCGGTGGCTTCCGCCCCCGCCGGCGATGCTTGCCACTTTCGGGGAGTGGGCGGCGCCCAACGGATCCAGGAGCTCCCGGGTGAGGAGAAAACGCGCGAAATATTGGATCGCAAACACAAATTCCAACCCTTCCGGGGTGACGGTGCGGCGCAGCGGGAATGCGCCGCCCGCGCTGTGCACAAGGATATCCATTCGGCCCCACGACCGCCGTATTCGCTCTGCGGCCCGTCGAACTTCGCTGAGCAGCGACAGATCGGCTTGCAGGTAGTCGATCGCCGGATGCCCGCTGGCACGGATGATCTCACCCGCCGCCGCCTCCCCCTTGGCCCGGTTTCGGCCGACGAGAATCAGATTCGCCCCCGTTGTTGCCAACCGCCGGGCGATCGCTTTTCCAATACCGTCGGTTCCCCCGGTAATGAGCACGTTCAGTTTTTGCATCGAATCCTCCGATGGTGTTACGGTTTCGCCGGCAACAACGGACCGTCCATGCGGTTTCCGCGCCGTTCGTCGGCGGAGAATCCGCCTTCCCCACTCTGGCGGCACGACTCCGCGTTTTAATCGGGTGTCCAATCGTCCCGCGGCTTGTTGAACTGGACTGTGTATCCCGGCCGGGCGCGCAACATAGGAATCCATTCCTCCAGATAGGATTTGGAAAGCTGCGGCGAAAGATACACCGCGCCGGAAAACAATCGACGGTCATCCGATAAGAAACCCTTCCGACGCGCGTAACCGACGATGTCCTGGTCGTCCGTCCATAAATACACGCCGACGGTCACCCACACTCCGCAAGGGATCGCATAATCGTCCAGCACATTTAGGGTTTCGGCGACCGTTTCCGGCGATTCCTCCGGCGATCCGACCAGGACCGACACGCCGAAAGGGAGCCGGGACCGCGACAAGGCATCCAATGATTCGCGCACCTGGCGCACGGTATAGCCGCGCCGCATGCTGTTCAATATGGACTCCGAGGCCGATTCGATCGCGAGGTTGGCGTACGTGCAGCCGGAATCCGCCATCAGGCGGCAGAAATCATCGGTCACGCCGATCGGCTTAAGGTCTCCGGTCCCCCAGGCGACATCCGGCCCCTCGTCACGGATGGCTCGGCAGATCGCCTCGGCGTGCCGGCGCGGCACATTGAAACTATTGTCGCAGAAGAGGATCCGGTTGTTGGGCGCGTGGCGGAGGATATGGCGGATCTCCGCCAGGATCCGCTGCGGGGTTTTTAGCCGGTATCCCCTACCTTCGAGCTTCCCGTACGGGCAGAAGGTGCAGAGGAAGGCGCAACCACGTTTGGTGAAAACGGCGGGCTCGATACACGTTCCGTCGGCCGTTGTCATGTCGAAAAGATCATACGCGGGCAGCGCGGCTTGCTCCCAACCTCGGGGAGGGCGGGGCGGAACGGTGTGAAGACGGCCATCACTTCGCCGGACGCAGCCCGGCACGGAGTCGATTTCCCTGTCTTCCGACAACCGTTGGAGGAAAAGCGGGAACGACTCCTCCGCTTCGCCGCGGATGCCGTACTCCAGATCCACATACGACAACCAATCCCCGGCGAAATAATTAAAACCCGGCCCGCCCAAGACGACCAGAGCCGGGGATTGCCGCCGGATGGTATCCACAATGGACCGGATGCCAGGCCGTAAGTCCACGTGCCGGGTCCCCAGAGGGGCTTCCGGATCTGGGTAATCGCCGTGGACCACCCGGATCGAAACCCCGACCACATCCGGCTGAGCGTCCCGCAGGGCGGCGGACAGGATATGCTCCGCTCCCCCGCCGGGCGGACACTCGCAGACCGTCACCTCGTGCCCGGCGGCGCGGACCGCACCGGCGACGTATGCCGGTCCGGACGGGGAAGCTGGGGGCGTATTGGTGGAAACGAGCAGGACATTCATGGGATTCGCTTTCCTATTTGGGCCGTGGGATCGGTCGGTTAAACCGGCCGGGGTTCCGAGAAAAGGGTGCGCAAACCGGCGGCCCATGATCGGACCGCCGATAGATTCCGACGGTCCGATGGCTTGGCTTGAATGATCCATCGCACAAACAAACGCTGGAAGGGGTTCAACAGCGAAGGATCCAGTTTGCCGGCAAAAAAGGCGGCGCTGACGGGGCGGACCCGGGGCGCCGCTTCGCGGACCGGATTCAAATAATTTTCTACGGAGGTAAAGCGTTCCCGAAAACTAAGGCGGTCGGGATGACGCGGCGGTTTGGCCAAAGCCGGATCCAGGAAAAGCGGCAGGGGAGTGAAGGCGCCGTTTTCCGGAGCCGTAAGCGACAGAGCGGTGAAGAAGTAGGCCACAGGAATGCGAACAAGGGCTTCCCGGCTGCGTTTGAGAAATCTCATTGCTCCACGATGCCATCCGATCATCATCGGCCCGCCGATCACCACGGCAGCATAGGGTTCCACTCCCATTACCTCATCCACCCGGCGGACGTCGATCGGCGTTCCCGTCCGTGCCAATTCCTGCGCGATAGATTGGGCGATATCCGCCGTCGATCCGGAGTTTGTCGCATAGACAACCAAATACGGTTCGGGTTGATTTTTCGATTGCACTGCATGTTCTCCTTTGCCGTGCGTATGGATAATCGGAGCGGCACGAAGGCGAGGATCCTTATAAATGTGGACAGCGTCTACATACGGCTGCATTCTACCGTGTAATGTTGACAATGTCAACATTACTTGATAAATTCATTATTGGGAATGGAGGCGGCATGACCGCGAAAAAACAAGGCTATCATCACGGTGATTTGAGGCCGAAACTGCTGCAAGTCGCAATCCTTCTGATTGAAGAAAAAGGATCCGACGCGTTAACCATGCGGGAACTGGCCAGGCGGTGTGGAGTCTCCCGGACGGCGCCATACCGGCATTTTTCGGATAAAGCGGCCCTTTTGGCGGCGGTGGCGGAAGAGGGTTTTCGACGTCTGGAAGAGGAAATCCGCAAGGCGCGGATCGACAACCAAAGGGATGCGTCCCGCGCGGTCCGACGGTGCTTCCTCGCATATACGGCCTTTGCGGCCGACCATCCGACTCACTATCGCCTGATGTTCGGACGCGGGATCAAGCGGTTATTCATTTACCCGGGTTTGGCCGCCGCCGCAAAACAAGCCTTCGCGGAATTGATGGCTGTGGTGAAACTGGGGCAGGCGACGGGCCGGCTGCCAGCCGGGCGGACAGTACGGCTGGCCTACAGCTTTTGGGCGATGTCGCACGGCCTATCCCTGTTGATCATCGATGGATTCGCCGATCGGGCCGGCGACGTTCGCGGGTTGTCGGAATTCGCCTGCCGGTTGCTTTTGGCGCGATCGCCGGCCGAGACGGATCCCTCGGCCAGTGCAGACGGGCGGGCGGGGTGAATCCGGAACACGCGCGCCCCCAGGGGTTCGGCGCGGTGGACGCGCTGTTGGGCATTCGGAAGATAAAAGACCCTCGAAGGCGCTTCCTTCGAGGGTTTGAGTTGCTTCAGCTTGAAGCTGTTCACGGAACGGCTTATTCCAATTGTCCCGTTCGCTCTTCGTTGAGTTTGGCGATTCCGTTGCGCACTTGCTGGAGTAGTCGCGCCATCTCGGCTTCCAAACGGGAAAGTGATTCGAGCACGTAATCGTCGGCTTCGCCGCGGATGGCGGAGGCGTCGTTGCGGGCCTGCTGGACGATCTGTTCGGCGCGGGACTCGGCTGCCGAGGTGATGGAATCGTGTTGCACCAGGGATTCCACGCGCTCGCGGGCGATGTTTACCGTTCGCTGCGCTTCCTCCTGGGCTTGTGCCAGGTATCGTTCCTTTTGGGAAACGACTTGCTGCGCCTTTTTCACCTCTTCGGGAACCGCAATTCGAAGCTGATCGATCAATTCGAGGAATCGATCCTCGTTGACCACCGTTTCATTGGTCAGGGGAATATGAAATCCGCTGTTGAACAGCTCCTCCAACCGGTCCACCAGGTGAAGGATGTCCATCTGCTCCTCCGAGACCCGCGGGCCGTACGCCCGGGGGTGACGGGATGCGTTGCAACTTCCGTACCGAAGGGTACACCGAAGAGCGATTCCCGTCAATTCGAAACGCCCCGGATTAATCCCGCAGCGAGGTGATCGAGACAGCCCGCGGGTCGTCCTTTCCGAGTTCCTGGAATTTACGGACCACCGCCTTGCCCACATGAGGCGGAACCATGCTTTCGACGTCGCCGCCCAAGGAGGCGATTTCCCGTACGGTGGAGGAGGACAGAAAGGAGTGTTTTTCGCTGGTAATCAGGGCGATCACTTCGATATCCGGCGCCAGGCGATGGTTGGCAAGCGCCATTCGGAATTCGTGCTCGAAATCGGAGAACACCCGCAATCCGCGGACGATGACCTGCGCGTCGATCTTCTGGCACAAGTCGACCGTCAGGCTTTGGTAACCGATCACCTGGAATTGCGGCTTTCCGGCGAAAGCCCGCTTCACCATGTCGATCCGCTCCTGCGGGCCAAACAGCAGGTTCTTCATCGGACGGTCGTAGACCGCGATCACCACTTCCTGGAACAGCCGGGCGGCTCGTTCGGCGATATCGATGTGTCCGTAGTGGATCGGATCGAAGGTTCCTGGAAAAACGGCTCGTATCATGTGCGTCCCTTCTA
>JBJYXS010000075.1:0-4827 GCA_046260075.1 Anaerolineales bacterium
TGGTTGGTGGCGAACAGGACGCCGAAAATGACCAACAGACACCCGGCGGCGATAGATACCCAATGGGAGACCTTGATCAGCTGTCGCATGCTTTTGCCCATCCGGTCCATCAGCAGCGCGATGGCCAGGAACGGCACACCCAGGCCGAATGAGTAGACCGCCAACAGCAATACTCCGTGGGCCAAAGACCCCTCATACGCCGCCAGGGTAAGCACCGATCCCAGCACCAGTCCGATGCAGGGAGTCCAGCCGGTGGCGAAAACCAGTCCCATCACTGCGGACGACACAATCCCCCAGCGCGGCGAAGGGTTGACCTTCGGCTGCAGGCCATACTCCAGAAAAGGCAGGCGGATCACGCCGGCCATTTGCAGCCCGAAAATCACCATCAACACTCCGCCGATACGGGCGATCCACGAACGGTATTGGATGAGCAGACGGCCGAGCACGGAGGCGGTGGCCCCCAAGGCGATAAACATCACACTGAAACCGAAGACGAATGCCGCCCCATGAAGGAACACCCGCCAACGTTCGACTTTAGAGGGATCGCAGCCGGCGGCATGTCCGGCCAGGTAGGCGATGTAGCCGGGCAGGATCGGTAGCACACAGGGTGAGAGGAAGGAGACCGCGCCGGCCAGCCAGATCCATCCGAGAGGGAAGGGCGAAACACCCATTAGTTGTCCGTTAACCTACGACCTTAACCCGGGTGCCTCCCGGCATGGCCACCTGTTTGTCGCCCAAGGGATAGTCCACAGTGGGAGTCGTCCAGCGAAACAGCCACTTGGCGTCTTCCGGACGGGCGTTGACGCATCCGTGGGATTTGGGGATGCCGAAGTCGTTGTGCCAGTGGGTGGAGTGCACCGCTTCGCCGAGTCGCGAAAACAGGCAGGTCCATCCCACGCCCACCAGGTCGAAACCGCTCTCCAAGTCGCCGCCGCCCATGCGCATCCCTATCCGCTTGTGCCAGATCGGATGCTCCCCCAATGGGGTCGACCAGTGCCCGGTTTCCGGATTTCTCCCGCCGGAGGAGATCACCGCGTAGTACACTTCCCGGCCGTTTTCCAGCGCCAGGAGGTATTGCAGGTTCCGATTCAAATACACGACGATCAGCTTGTCGTCGACGTCGGGGGAAATCGGGGCGACTTCTTCGGCGGAAATAACCCGCAGACCTTCGGCGCGGGCGTACATCGGGGCCTCGAGTTCGTCGAGGAAATACCATACCCGGCCCTGATCGTCGGTGGCGGTCTTCGTGGCCGGATAGATCGACGCGTAATACAGCGTCGTCGGCCGGTCTCCGGGCTGCAGTACGAAGTTGGGCGCGGTATCGTACGGGGCGATCCGGCCCTGGACCCAGGGGACGCTGACTTCGACCCACACCTTGCCGTCCGGGATTTCCGTCAATGGATCCTGAACCTGGAATTCCATGGGAAACACATACGGCGCCCAGAGATACCCTTCGGGCGTCTCGAACCAGCGGTGATTGTGCGGGCTGTAGGAAGGACCCCGGCCGACGACTTCGCGCAGGATTTCCACAACGGCATCCTGGTATTTTTTGCCCAACTCCGCCGAATCGGCGTCCGGCCGTTGGCGCAGAGCAAGAGTCGCCAGGACACGGCCGAGCCGTGTGCCGGGGGAATATTTTTCCTTCCACTCATCGATCGGATCGACGGCAGCCTGTTGCCACGGCTTCAGCGCCGCCTTTGACCAGAGAGGGTACAATCCACCGAGTGCGGCAAGTTTTAAAAATCTTCTCCGCGACAACGCCATTTTTTTGCTCCGGCGGGAAGGATACCGTCAAGCAGGATTTTAGACAAGGGTGGTGGGAATTCATTTGCCATCCCGACCTCCTTTACCCGGGAGAGATTAACTTGGACGAATATGTGATCCACCTTGCCCTTCCCAATAGGGAAAGAGTGAAGATCCAGAGTAAATGCCGTTAGACCGGAGATATGCTGCGGCAACCTCGAGGAGGAATTATGCTTTCCTATCGCAAGGAATTATGGTTCAACGTGCCCGCCCGTCGGGCTTTTCTTAATATCACCCCGCAGGTCGAAGGTGCGCTGGCCGACAGCCGGGTCCGCGAGGGATTGGTTTTGGTCAACGCCATGCACATCACCGCCTCGGTGTTTATCAACGATGATGAATCCGGCCTGCATGCGGATTACGAGGATTGGCTGGAGGCACTCGCGCCGCACGCACCCCTGGAGCACTACCGTCACAACCGCACGGGAGAGGACAACGGCGACGCGCACCTTAAGCGTCAGGTGATGGGACGGGAAGTGGTTGTGGCGGTAACGGATGGAAAATTGGACTTCGGACCTTGGGAGCAGATCTTCTATGGGGAATTCGACGGCGGGCGGCGCAAACGGGTGTTGGTGAAAATCATCGGTGAGTAGGGTGATCCGCCGGGACGATGATCCTATATAATACTTTCGCGCCGTCGGTTTGAGCCGGCGCGAAAAGGATAAAACCACATGATCCCGATCGATCTGATAAACGATTTGCTGGCTCATCCGTGGGTGGTTTTGGCGCTCGCCGCCGTCGTTGTGTTCCTGAGCTGGATACTGGGCGGGCTGCTTTCGCGCCTGGCGAACCGCATGGCTGCCCGGGTTTCGCTGTACGAACGGCTGCCCGAAATCGTCCGCTTTTCTACCTCGGAGCAGATCGCTGTGTGGATCCGGCGGGTGGTGCGATGGTGCACCTTCTGCCTCGGCTTGTGGTTGGCGTGGCGCATGACGGCCGCCAATGCGGAAATCGTCAGCTTCGTCGAGGGATTGTGGTCGGCCGTAGGGGAAGCCCTCACGCTGCCGGTTGTGGTCTTCCTGTACGATGTGGCGCTCATCCTCCTGGCCACCCTGGTCCTGACCCGGATCTTGCGGTGGGTCAGGCGGCGGTTCGACGAACTCGCCCGGGTCATCGAGGGGGAGCGGGGGAAGCGATTGGGGGGCTGGAAAATCCAAAGACTGCAGTTGATGTCCGCCGATCAGGCGACCGACTTTCTGCTCCTATCCAGCCGCTACTTCCGCTATGCCGTCAACCTGCTCCTGGGCCTGCTGTATCTGATGGGTGTATTCAGCATTTTCCCCCAGACGCGCGGCGTCGTCGCGGAAAGCATCCAGGCCTTCTCGGAGATCCTGGCCAATGGATGGAAGGACTTCGTCGACTACCTCCCCAATTTCTTCTCGCTGGTCGTCGTCGTGGTGGTGACGACGTTCGGCCTGCGGCTGGTGCATTTCATTTTCCGGGAAATCGAAAAGGGAACGATCTCCCTGGCCGGCTTCGATCCCGAGTGGGCGGAGCCCACCTACAAGATCGTGCGCATTCTCAGCGTGGCGCTGGCTTTGGTCATCGCCTTTCCCTTTTTGCCGGGCTCGTCTTCGCCCGCGTTCCAGGGCATTTCGATCTTCATCGGCGCCCTGATTTCGCTGGGGTCTACGTCCGTCGTCGGCAATATCGTGGCCGGCACCATCCTGACCTATGCCATGGCCTTCCGGGTCGGGGACCGGGTGCGGATCGCGGATACGGAGGGCGACGTGGTCGACAAGGGGCTGATCGCCACACGCATCCGGACGATCAAGAACGAGGACATCACTATCCCCAACGGGATCGTCCTGGCCAGTCACATCATCAACTACAGCGCCGTGGCGCATCAACAAGGACTGATACTGCACACCACGGTGACGATCGGATACGATGTGCCCTGGCGGGCGGTCCACGAAGCCCTGATCCGCGCCGCCCTCGCCACGCCGGACGTCCTGGCCGTCCCGAAGCCGTTTGTATTTCAAACCAGCCTTGACGATTCCTACGTCAGCTACGAGATCAACGCCTATACCCGCGAACCGGTGAAGATGGCCGTCACCTATTCCAATCTGCATCAAAACATCCAGGATTCCTTCAATGAGGCCGGCATCGAAATCCTCTCCCCCAGCTTCAGCGCCGTCCGCGACGGAAATACCGTCACGATCCCGCCGGAGCACCGGCCGAAGGACTACCGGCCGCCGTCCTTCCGTGTGAAGGTCGATGGCGGAAAATAGATACCAAAGATGCAGGGCGGCGGATCAGGAGAAAAGGGTCGAAGGCTCGAATGGAAAAAACCGCGGCGCCGGGTTGCAGGCGCTGCGGTTTGTTTTTTACTGGAACCCGCCGTACAGGGCTTGACGGAACCAAGCCATCGCCCCGGACGGCCGGTTGCTCACGCCCCGAATGTCCGGTACAGCAATTCCGCCGCTGCCCTTGGACCGTCCCATTTTTCCATAATCTTCGCGAATGCTTCCGCCTTCCGTTTCGCGGCTTCGTCATGCAGCAACTGATGGATGGCCCGCTGCACCTTTTTCGAGGGGTCGCTTGATTTGGCGACCTGGATGGCGAACCCCTTGCGCACCAGGGCCGCGAGGTTGGCCGTCTGTTCCGGCTGCATGCCAACGCCGACCACGGGCTTGCCGGCGTAGGCCGCCGTCATCACCGTCCCAATTCCGCCGTGGATCAGCGAGAGGTCGGCCAGCCGGTTGGCCTCTAGCGCCGGCAGCCAGCCGGTCACCAGGACGTTCGGCGGGATGCGGACTCCGGGGACTTTGTCGAGGTGGCTCTGAATGGGCGCTATCACCCGGTAGGGCTTGCCGGCGAAGCTTTCCGCGATACGGGCGACGATCTCCGGCGTGCCGGAGCTGCCCATGGCAAAGTAGATCAACGGCCGGTCGTGGGGGATGTTCCTGACCGCGTCGGGGAGGGGAAAATCCTGCCGCGCAATCAGCGGGCCGATGTAATAATGGTTCTCCGGAAGCTTGGCGCCGGTGAATTCCTCCGGTTCGGCCACCAGGGTGAGATCCCCGC
>JBJYXS010000076.1:0-9428 GCA_046260075.1 Anaerolineales bacterium
GTTTCCACCGATTTCCGCGGCGACGACCGCTCCTCAATCGTCGATTTGAAATACTGCGGCGTGCTGGGCGGCAATCTGGTGAAAGTGGTTTCCTGGTACGACAACGAATGGGGCTATTCCTGCCGCGCGGCCGATCTGGCCGTGATGGTCGCCAAAAAACTATAGGACGGAACGAATCGCGGAGGATACATGTTGCAGAAGAAAACGGTTCGCGACGTCAACGTCAACGGATGGCACGTACTGATGCGGGCGGATTTCAACGTTCCGATCAAAAACGGCAAGGTGGGTGAAGACACCCGGATCCGCGCCGCGCTGCCGACCATCCAATATCTGATCGAACAGCAGGCGATGGTGGTGCTTTGCTCGCATCTCGGCCGGCCGAAGGGAGAACCCGATCCGAAGTTCTCCCTGGCTCCGGTCGCCGAGCATCTCAGCGGCCTGTTGGAAAAACCGGTGGGCTTCGCCGAGGACTGCGTCGGGCCGGCGGCCGAAGGGGCCGTCTCGGAACTGCATCCCGGGGAAGTGGTATTGCTGGAAAACACGCGCTTTCATCCGGAAGAGAAGAAGAACGATAAGACCTTCGCCCAGCGGCTGGCGATGCTTGGGAAGATCTTCGTCAACGACGCGTTCGGCTCGGCCCACCGTGCCCACGCCTCCACCGAAGGGGTGGCGCACTACCTTCCGGGGGTGGCCGGGTTCCTGATGGAAAAGGAGATCGCCTTCCTCGACAAAGCCGCCAACGACCCCGACCATCCGTATATCGTCATCCTGGGCGGCGCCAAGATCAGCGATAAGATCGGCGTGATAACGAATCTGTTGAAGAAGTGCGAACGGCTGCTGATCGGCGGCGGGATGGCCAACACCTTCCTCAAAGCCAAGGGGTTCGCAGTCGGCGAATCGCTCGTCGAGGATGGGAGCGTGGAAACGGCCAAACAGATCATGGCCGACGCCGGCGACAAGTTGCTGCTGCCGGAGGACGTGGTGGCGGCCGACAAGTTCGACGCCGACGCCCAATCCCGGACGGTCGCGGCGGACGCCGTCCCCGACGGCTGGCGGATCCTCGACGTCGGACCGGCTACCGTCGCCCGCTTCAGCAAGGCGCTTCAGGGGGCCCAGCAGGTGGTGTGGAACGGGCCGATGGGCGTGTTCGAGTTTCCCAAATTCGCCATAGGAACCCGCGATCTGGCCCAGGCCGTCGCTGCATGCGGCGCTGTCACCGTGGTGGGCGGCGGGGATTCGGTGGCTGCCATCACCGAAGCCGGCCTCGCGGACAAGATCTCGCACATTTCCACCGGCGGAGGGGCGTCCCTGGAATTCCTCGAGGGGAAAGAACTCCCGGGCATAAAAGTCCTGCAAGATAAATGACGGACCGGGCGGAAAAGGAAAAACACCTGTAAAATAGAGGGCGCGAGACCCGTCCGCGGATCTGGCGCCCTTTGCATGTAGCGAATGCACGACGAAAGCAGGAAGGCGGTATGCCCTTCACCATCGGACAAACGGTAGGCCCCTACCGAATCATGGAGCAACTCGGGCAGGGCGGGATGGCCACGGTGTTCAAGGCCTATCATGCGGCATTGGATAGGTATGTGGCCATTAAAGTCCTGCATCCGGCGTTCCGTGAGGATCCGTCCTTTGCCGCGCGGTTCACCCGCGAAGCCCGCGTGGTGGCCAAGCTGGAACATCCGCACATCGTACCGATCTATGATTACTCGGAATATGAGGGGCAGCCCTACCTGGTAATGAAGTTCATCGAGGGCGAAACCCTCAAATCCCGGCTGGCCCGCAACCCGCTCTCGGCCGAGGAAGCCATGCACGTGATCCAGGCCGTCGGCGAAGCGCTTTCCTACGCGCACGGCAAGGGCATTCTGCACCGCGATATCAAACCTTCCAATGTGCTGCTCACGGCGGACGGGGGGATCTACCTGGCGGATTTCGGCTTGGCGCGAATCGCCCAATCCGGCGAATCGACGCTTTCCTCCGATATGCTGCTCGGTACGCCGCATTACATCTCGCCGGAACAGGCCCAAGGGGTGAAGAACCTCGATGCGGGGACCGATATCTACTCCCTGGGCGTGGTGATGTATGAACTGGCCGTCGGCAGGGTGCCGTTCAACGCCGACACGCCGTTCTCGATCATCCACGATCATATCTTCACCCCGCTGCCGATCCCGCGGGCCATCAACCCGAAGGTTCCGCCATCCGTCGAGCGGGTGTTGCTGAAAGCGCTGGCCAAGGACCGCAAGGACCGCTACGCGGATGTGGATTCGCTGGTCAAGGCCTTCGTCCTATCAATCCAAGAGGTCATCAACGGGCCGCCGTCCAAGGCGTCCGTCTCGACGGTGAAGCTGAAAGAAGCGGAAGCCGCCGGCCCCGCCAAAGGCAAGGGCGGGACGGGCGGGAAAAAAGCGCCTTTCTGGAAGCGGATTCCAAAGTGGTTGTTGGTGCTTGCGGCCGTGTTCGCCTGCCTGTGCCTGTGTCTGGTCGGGGTTTCGGCCCTAGGGGCCAGGGAGGAACGGAAGAACCAAACGGCCACCGCGCAGGCGCAGACCCAGACGAGTGCTGCGCTTCCGATGCCGGGGAAGACCCGCGAGGTCGGGCCAACCGAATCGGACGATATTCCACAAGAGGCGCGCGAAGCCTGGCTCCACCTCGAGAAGGGATTCACTTTTTTGGATGAGGGGAACCCGGATGCGGCGCACCAGGAATTCGATATCTCGCTGGAGATGATGCCCGCCGAAAGGGCAGGGGTGATCATCCTGGCGGTGGAGAAATTAAACGCGCGCGGAATGTGGATCTTGTCGGGGCGGTTCTGCCAGAAGGGGCTGGATTGGAATCCCGACGATATCGCCCTGAGCGTGGCCGCCCAGGAGGTGTTCTACCACCTGGGGTCGGAACCCGACGGCGAAGCGTTGCTGCGCTGGGCGGTGGACCGGATGCCGGACTGGTCGATCGGGCATTCCACCCTCGGCCGGTGGCTGGGGCATTTTGCACCGGACCCGGCGGAGGGAGAGGGGTTTATCCGGACCGGGATGGATCTCGCGCGCGGCGAGGAAAAGTCGGTGGCGCGCACGGTCATGGGTGAATTCCTGTGCATGACCGGGAACACGGCCGACGGCGTGACCATGTTAAAAGAAGTGTTGAAGGACAATCAATTGCTCCCCTGGCTAAGGGCGGAAGTCGAAAGGATGATCGAAAAATGGGAACCAAAGTGAAACGCACACCCTGCATGGCGGCGAATTGGAAAATGAACAAAACCTCGGGCGAGGCGGTGGAATTCGTCCGCCAGATACTGCCGGGGTTGCTGGATCTGGGAGCGGTGGAACGGGTGATCTGCCCGCCCGCCACGGCGCTCCCGGCTCTCTCGGGCCTGCTGCAGGGTACGGGGATCGGATTGGGCGCCCAGAACATGCATTGGGAGGAGAAGGGGGCCTTCACCGGGGAACTGTCGCCCGCGATGGTAAAGGAGTGGTGCAAATATGTGATCGTCGGCCATTCCGAACGCCGCGGGCTGTTCGGCGAGACCGACGAGATGGTGGCCAAGAAGATGAAAGCGGCGCTGGGTATAGGACTGATTCCGATCCTCTGCGTCGGCGAAACACTGGAGGAAAACGAAGCCGGCCAGACCGACGCTGTCGTCGGCCGGCAAATGAAAGCGGCCTACGACGGACTGACGGCCGAGCAAGCCGCGCAGACGATTGTGGCCTACGAGCCCATCTGGGCGATCGGCACCGGACGCGCGGCCCACGGCCCGGACGCCAACCGGGTGATCGCCGGGTCGATCCGATCGGTGCTGGGCGGATTGTTCGATGAGAAACTCGCCCAGGGTATCCGGGTGCTGTACGGCGGCAGCGTCAAACCCGCCAACATCGACGAATTCCTCTCCGAAGCGGATATCGACGGCGGCCTGGTGGGGGGCGCAAGCCTCAAGCCGGAATATGTCGAAGTCGTCCGCGCGGCACTAAAGCGAACCACCTGACGGACAACCCATGACCGAATCGCCGAAACCCTCCCGCACACTGCTCGACCGCGGCGTGATCATCGCGCTGATCAGCTTGGCCGGAACCATTGTCGTGGCGTATCTCTCCCACATCAATGCGCGTATGCAAGTCGAGGCTCCCATCCACGCCACACAGACGGCCGAAGCCCAGGCTACCGCGCTGGCGCTTGCCACGGTGTCGGCTTTCCGGCCGTCGCCGACCGAGACCTTCCCGGTGACCACGCCCAGCATTTCACCGCTTCCGCCTCCGATATTCGGGGATTTCGTCATCTGCCTGGTGAAGTGCAACGGATTCAACAGCATAAACACTTTTCCGGAAAAAACCTCGGTCATCAACGCCCAATGGAACTATCAGAACGTTCCCGCGGGTGCGGCCTACGAACGGACATGGTCGCTGGGGGTAGATTTGTGGGTGAAGTACGCCTGCGTATGGGACGGCCCGTCCGAGGGAATCGAACGGATCTCCATGATCGAGGATCGGGGGTTTCATTCCGGGACCTGGACGATGACCATAAAAATCGATGGTACAGTGGTCATGCAGGAAACCGTTTTCATTGAAGGCAATTGGGATTATTGGGATCCGGCGGGAGAATTCGATTTCTGTCCGGCACCTGGTGGCTGAGGCTTTTAACGGGTGCCCAGGTAGGAAACCGCCTAAGCATAAAAATGGGCGGTTTTTTCATCCGTGCACGAAGATATCAATTATCAACTTTTTCTCTTGCTTTTTCTAATATATAGGTTATAATATACAAGCTTGTATAAGAAAGGCTATATGTCAACACGAATGG
Organism: Anaerolineales bacterium; assembly: GCA_046260075.1. GTDB lineage: Bacteria > Chloroflexota > Anaerolineae > Anaerolineales > RBG-16-64-43 > JAFGKK01. Next base: position 4,786 of record JBJYXS010000076.1, read on the forward strand.
TGATCCTTGGCTTTCTGCGCGGAAGCCCGTTGTACGGATACGAAATCAAGCAGCGCATCGAGCATGTCATGGGCGATTGGACCGATATCGCCTTCGGTTCGATTTATTTCGCATTGAAAAAACTGGATGAAGAAGGTTTCATCGAAAGGGTCGGCACCGAACAGCAGGCCGGCCGTCCCTCACGGACCGTCTATCAGATAACCTCCGCCGGGCGCGAGGAGTTCATGCGTCTGTTGCATGGCGTGTGGAGAAACGTCCAGCGGCAGTCCTTCGAATTCGACCTCGGCCTCAGCTTTATCAGCGCACTGTCCGAGCAGGAGGTGACGGACAGCCTTCGACAACGGATAGCCGGCCTGGAGCGGGTGCTGGCATATATCGGCACTCATGAAAAGGAGCAGAGAGCGGAAGAACACACGCCGAAGCGCCTGGTGGCGGCGGTTTTCGACCACCATCGCGCTCACCTGCAGGCGGAACTGGAATGGACGCGCCGTTTGTTGGAGGGATATGAAAGGGGGGAATTTAAGGCGGACTTGGATCTGCTGAAGAGCCTGGAGAATTTTTCAACCTGATTTTTTTTCGTAGGAATACAAGCTTGTATATACAATCCGAAATAAAAAGGAGGAAAGCATGGAACGCATTCCGGAAGTGGAGACGATAGGGGAGCCCGGCGACGCACGGCGGTTCAGTGATTTGATGGGAGCGAACCGTTTCCGTCAGTCGGAGTACCGGTTACTCGCCAAGCGGTTGGTGGATTTGGGCGTGCCGCAGAGAGGGAAGGTACTCGATCTGGGAACGGGGCCCGGTTTTGTGGCCATCGAGGCGGCCAAGCTGGTGGGAAGAATGGATTGCCGGGTGGTGGGGATGGACCTCTCCACGGCCATGCTGGAACTGGCGGCGGAAAACGCCGCGAAGGCGGGCTTGAATGGGATGCTCGCCTGGCGCGAAGGGGACAACAAAGCCATGCCGTTCGGGGATGGCGAGTTCGATGCCGTCGTCTCAAACGACTCCCTTCATCACTGGGAGGATCCGCTGGCGGTATTCGACGAAATCGCGCGGGTGTTGAAGAAGGGCGGCCGGTGCATCGTAAAGGATTCTAAGCGGCTGCAAAGCCGGTGGCCGTGGATGTTCGTCAAGGCGATCAGCCTGTCGATTCCAAGCGATTTCCGCGTGCATTGGTGGAATTCGATCAAATCCTCCTATACCGTGGATGAACTGAAGGCGATCCTGTCGCGATCGCGGCTGGAGAACTGGCGGATCGAGGAAGGGTTCCTGGAGGTAATGGTGATCAAGGAATCGTAGCATCGGCCGGCTCGTTTCCGGCCGGAGAAGGTTGCAGGCAAAGGAGGATCAAATGGATATTTCGATCATCGGTTCGGCGTTTCTGGTTCTTGTCCTTGTGGTGCGGCGCAGGGAGGCATTCCGTTTCCGCTGGCAGCCTGCGCGGGAAACCTGGGTTTCCCTGGCGACGGGGGTGCTGGCCTTTTTCTTCAGCGCGTCGTTGCTGTGCTTTCCGTCCGGATCCGCCGCATCCAGACTCATCCATTACGGGCTGATCTACGTGGTGTGCGGTGCCGTCATCCCCTGGGGGTATGTGTTGATCGTCGAACGCGGTACTCCCGCCGCCATGGGTTGGAAGCGGGAACATCGCTGGGTCAGCCTTATCCTGAGCGCGGTGATGGCCGCCCTGTTTATCCCGATGCTGTTCATGGAGGGAAATCTGGGAGCTGCCGGCTGGGATAGCGTCGCCAAGGCGGCTTTTACTCTGGCCGGTGCCGGGGGGCTGTTCGAATTGTTTTTGTATTACGGATTCATACACCTGCGCCTGGAAAAAGCATTCGGCATCCTTCCGGCGATTCTGGTCACCTCCGCCGTTTATGTGCTTTGGCACACGGGGACTCAGTTCCCTTTGGAATCCGATATACCGGCTGCGGTGTGGAAGCTCTTCTGGGTAGGCGTCATGTCGCAATCGATATTCAGCCTGACGCGCAACCTGCTGGTGATCTGGCCGTTGTTTCTCACCGTCGGCGTCATGGTGGATTTCGCGGTCAACCTCGATATGGTGAGAGAAGTGGCGGGCAGGCTGCCGTGGGCGGCCGCGTCGGTGGCCGCAACGGTGCTCGTTCTCGTGTTGGTGATTCTTCTTTCGGCCGGAATTCGAAAACGGGCGGAGGGATAACTTCCAGGGGGGGGCGGATAGGCTGGGGAGAAGGGATTGGAAATGATCGTGGAATCCCCGATCCGGCCCGTTTATGGGCGCCGCATTTACTGGATTCAACGGGATAAGATTACGGACCGGCCATGGAACAGCCCGCCTTCTCAGAAGGCGGGCTGTTTTTATTGACAATTTTGAGTAATAGTTATATAATGAAATAGTTATATAATATAACTAAAAAGGAAAAATCATGGGACTCTCCGCCAAGACCTATCTTCAGATCAACCAGGCGTTGTTCAGCCTGGCGCACGCGTACGAATCGCGGTTGGCCAAGGAAGAAGCCCGCAACGACGTGGGGCTGAAGATGTCCGATTGCTCGGTGCTGATGCTGTTGCATCAATTTGCTCCCATCACCGCCAGCCGGTTGTCGAAAATGATGGATGTCAATCCCGGCGCGGTTTCGATCTATGTACACCATCTGGTGGAGATGGACTTGGTGTCCAAGCGGCAGGATCCGGACGACCGGCGGAATTGGCACCTGACGCTCACCGATGCCGGTGCGACGGTCGCCCGGGGAGTGGTCGACGGGGCAGTGGAATACACACGCGATTTCCTTTCGGACCTGGGCGAGAGCGAACAGCGGGAACTGCATCGCCTGCTGTTGAAGGCTTCGCACGCCCTGGGATTCACCTGGCAATAGAGACGCAGCCCGTCCATCCCCTCCATAGGAGTGCACGATGAACAACAAATTAATCCTGGTCAATCCCGTCAATCCGGCGCGGACGGGATTGACGGTCAACCGGAGTTCGCGGTTTCCGCCGTTGGGATTGGGAATCGTCGCCGCGCTGACGCCGGCGCACTGGGATGTGGAGTTGACGGACGAAAATTGGGATCCCTTTTCCTTCCGCACGGAAGACCTTCCGGCGGACGGCCGGCGGGTGCTGGCGGGCCTTACGGCCTTCACGGCGTCGGCCAACCGGGCCTACGAAATCGCCGCCTTCTTCCGGAAGTCCGGGATCCCGATTGTGATGGGCGGGATACACGCCTCCGTATGTCCCGAGGAAGCGCTGCGGCACGTCGACGCCGTGGTGATCGGAGAGGCGGAAGCGGCGTGGCCGCGGGTGATCGCCGATGCCGAGGCGGGAAGGCTGCAAAAGGTCTACCGGGGCGAATGGGGCGATCTCGCCGGTCTGCCGCATCCGCGCCGCGAGCTGTTCCATCCCGCGTATGTTTTTGCGTCGGTGCAAACATCGCGCGGCTGCCCGATGGATTGCGAGTTTTGTTCGGTGACGGCATTCAACGGACGGCGCTACCGCCGGCGGCCGGCCGCGGACGTGCTCGACGAACTGGCGGGCATCCCGCAGAAAATGATCTTCTTCGTCGACGACAACCTGATCGGGTACGGAAAGGAATCCCGCGGCCAGGCGCTGGAGATTTTCCGTGGCATGGTCGAACGCCGTCTCGACAAATGGTGGTTCTGCCAGGCGTCGATCAACTTTGCCGACGACGAGGAAGTGCTGCGCTGGGCGGCGCGTGCGGGATGCAAGATGGTGTTCCTGGGACTGGAGGCGGAGAACACCGATGCGCTGATGGAGGTCAACAAACGGCTGAACGTGCAGCGCGGGGTATCCGGATACGAGCGGGCGTTCCGCCGGATCCACAAGGCGGGGATCGCCGTGCTGGGGGCGTTCATCTTCGGCATGGACGACGATACGCCGGACCGACTCCGCCGCCGGACCGAGTTCATGATGCGCAGCGGGATCGACGTTATGCAGAAAACCTTCCTGACGCCGCTGCCGGGTACGCGCCTGTTCGACCGGTTGCGGGAGGAGGGACGGCTGCTGTTCGCGGATTTTCCGCGGGATTGGGAGCATTACGATATGGGCGAAGCGGTCCACCGGCCGCGGGGCATGAGTGCGGAGCAACTGACCCGCGCCATGGAGATCTCCAGCCGGCGGATGTTCGCCCGACCGGTGCTGGCGGGCAAGGCGCTGCGCACCCTGTGGCAAACGCGCAGCCCGACCGCCGCGATGTTCGCCTGGCAATCCAACTGCAACTACCGCACCGTGTCCTTCGCTTCCCGGCCGGTTTTCCGGTAACCTTCCTACAATAAATCCGCGGAATCTGGTATGATGCCGTCGAACGCGACCCCGGCAACGGACCGCCGGGGTCGTTGTGCGCATGCACGGAAAAGAGAACCGAACATGAAAACGGAACGCACCGATATCCGCAATGTCGCCATCGTGGCCCACGTCGACCACGGAAAAACCACCCTGGTGGACGGATTGCTGCGGCAATCCCACACCTTCCGCGAAAACCAGCAGGTCGCGGAACGGGTGATGGATTCCAACGACCTGGAGCGCGAACGCGGCATCACCATCCTGGCCAAGAACACCGCCATCAGCGTGCGGGACGAAGCCGCCCAACAGCAGGTCAAGATCAACATCGTCGACACGCCCGGCCACGCCGATTTCGGCGGCGAGGTGGAGCG
>JBJYXS010000077.1:0-7140 GCA_046260075.1 Anaerolineales bacterium
TGGTCCTCGATGAGCCCACCGCCGGTTTGGATCCTCAGGCGCGGCGTAACTTCATCCGTCTGCTGGTGGAACTGCAACAGACCATGTTGGTGGCAACCCACGACCTGGCCTTCGTGCGGGAGATCTGCCCGCGGACCATTATCCTGGACGCCGGCCGGATCGTCGCCGACGGACGCACACAGGATGTTTTATCGGATCATGACCTGCTGGCCCGTCATGGACTTTCGGAGGATTAACCCCTTCCCTGCGGTATAATTTCCTTGTCAAATGCTTTGCCAGTCGGATTTTTCATTTCGTCGGAGGTTAAGATGTCCGCAAGCCCACAGCAAGTTGTCAAGAAGTATTATCAGGATGCCGCAACCATCGGCAAGGATGGCGCCCTTGTCATCCAAGATTCCGCGAAAATCGTAGCGCAGGCGGAAATCCTCGCCCGTGCGTCCGCCTTCGGATCCGATTCCGAGCGCCAGCAGGCGCAATGGCTGATCTGGGAAACCGCACGCTGTCTGGGAATCCTGCCGGCCTCGATCAACGATCTCTATCTCGCCCGCGGGAAAGGATCCATTAAAAAGTCCTTCACCGTTCCGGCGATGAACCTGCGGATCATGGGGTTCGACTCGGCCCGGGCCGCGTTGCGTGCCGCAAAGGCCCGCAAGGTCGGCGCGTTGATATTCGAGATCGCCCGTTCGGAAATGACCTACACCGACCAGCGGCCCACGGAATACACATCATCCATCCTGGCGGCCGCCATTGCCGAAGGATGGCAGGGACCGGTTTTCGTCCAGGGCGACCATTTCCAGGTATCGGCCAAGAAGTTCGCCGCCAATCCGGAACCGGAGATCAAGGCCATTCAAGATCTCATCCGGGAAGCGATCGGGGCGGGTTTTTACAACATTGACATCGATACCTCCACGTTGGTCGACCTGAGCAAGCCCACGGTCCCGGAACAGCAAACCGTAAACAGCAACCTGTGCGCCGACTTTACCGCCTTCATCCGCGCCCATCAGCCGGAGGGAGTGCAGGTATCCGTCGGCGGAGAGATCGGCGAAGTGGGCGGCCACAACAGCACGGAAGAGGAGCTGCGCGCCTATCTGGAGCAGTACAACGAAGAACTTCGGAAAAAGGACCCCAAGGCCGTAGGGCTCAGCAAGGTCAGCCTGCAGACCGGGACCTCCCACGGCGGCGTCGTGCTTCCGGACGGTTCGATCGCCCAGGTGGCCGTGGACTTCGACACCTTGAAGAAGCTGTCCATCATATCCCGCAAGGATTACGGCATGGGCGGCGCCGTGCAACACGGGGCGTCAACACTTCCGCAAGACGCCTTCCATAAGTTCCCCGAGTACGAAACCTGCGAGGTGCACCTGGCCACCAATTTCCAAAACATCGCTTTCGAGCATATTCCCCCCGCCCTGCACGAGGAAGTCAACGCATGGGTCAAGGAAAACCTTTCCGGCGAACGCAAGGAGAAAGACACCGAAGAGCAGTTCTTGTACAAACTTCGTAAAAAGGCCATGGGCCCCTTCAAGAAAGCCTTTTGGGAGATGCCCGCAGAAAACCGAAAAGCCCTGATGCAGGCCTGGGAAAAGCAGTTCGGCTTCCTGTACGAGCAATTACAGGTCAACGATACGCAGGATGTGGTGAAACAATATATAAAACCTGTTCCCGTCCAGAAGAGTCTCGCGGATTTCGGCGCAGTAGGCGGTGAGGATGCCGGTGCGGTGAAAGATCTGGCAGACTGAACCGGAGCCAACAAAAAAAGACGCCCGGAAGGGCGTCTTTTTTTGTTGGGTATCCCTTGCAGGCGCACACTCAAGCTCCCGGCTGTTCGAAAAACCACAGCAGCGTATTGCCGTACCGCCGCCGGTCGAACTCCCGCAAACGCGAGAGGGTGAGGTCCCGGGCCTCCTTCGGGGCGATCTGCACGATGGCCATGCCGTCCGAAGCAAGCCAATCGCCGCCGCGGTCGATCCGCTCCAGGGCTCGAATCCATATGCCGTGGTATTGCGGCGGGGCAATATAGATCAGATCGAAAGCCTCATGCGCTTTGCGTTCCAGGTATCGGAAAGAATCCGATCGGATCACCTCGGCCCGATCGCCCAGCCGCGTCGCCGCCAGGTTTTCCCGGATGGTCCGCACAGAACGGGGGTCGAGATCCACAAAAACCGATCGTCGGGCGCCCCGTGAAAGGGCTTCGATCCCCACGCCGCCGGTTCCCGCGAACAGATCCAGTACAGCGGCTCCTTCCACATCGCCGCCGAGGATATCAAACAATGCGACCTTGACCCGGTCGGTGATCGGCCGGGTGGAGGTCCCGGGAACGGATTTCAGTTTTCTGCCTTTGGCGGTTCCGGAAATTACCCGCATGAAGTAACGCAGCCGGTGAAGGCCGTCACTCAGGACGACCCGGGCATGGGTCGCCATGCGGGATCGGTCTCGCTCGACCGGTCCGATGTTATGCGACGGGGATCCTGGGCGCCGACGATGGGCAGGAGATAAATATCTCGGTTGGCCTTTATGGTCATATCAAACAGTACCCACTGACCGTCGGGCGAGAATCGGGCGACGGTCGTCGCCTGGTAGGGATCCGATAACGGCACTTGGTTGAATCGCGCGTCGGTTTTACAAATGATGACTTGGCCCTTGGAATTGAGAACATACAATATGTAATCACTCACCGACCAGTCGGGGCTTGAGTAATCCAGACTGGGATCCGTGGAGAATTCCTGCCGCATCAGCTGATCGGGATTGACGCTGCCGGTGAAAATGATTTTTTTGTCCAATTTGGTGACGAACACAATCCGATCGCCGGCGGGCGACCAGCGCGCCTGGCTGTCCAGCCCGCCCGTCGGGCTGAGCAGGACGCGGTTGTCCCCGTTCATATCCATGACATAAATGTGTTCGCGGTTGTCCTGTTTCGAGGTCACCAGGATACGTTTTCCGTCCGGCGACCACGCAGGATCGTAGTCGCCGCCGGGTACCTTGGTCAACGAGGTCCTCCCTGAACCGTCGGCGTTGATGCGGAAGATGGAGGTTTTTTCGTAGGGGCCGTCCAGCGATTTGCAGGGGGAGGTGAAGATCAGGTACTCCCCGTCCGGCGACCAATCCGGCTGGCAGGCGCCCTCCAATTCGGTGGTGAGTTGAACGACGCTGTCGCCGTTGAGGTCCATCAAGTAGATCTGGGGTATACCCGATTTATCAGATACGAATGCGACCGATTGCGAGCGGCCGATGGGTGTGGAGAGATCCGTCGGGGTAGCCGTCATATCCGATAGCGGGGTGCCGGCGTCCTGTGTTTGGGAGGTGCCATTGTCCGTCGTGGTTGTATAGACGGGCAACGCAGCGGCCGTCTGGGTCTGGACGCTGGCATTGAGGGCCGGCGTCAAATTGGCGACCGATTGCAGAAACAGCAGGATGTCGTTTCCGCGGTATGCCAGTAGGAACCCACCGGCCACGAGGATTCCCAACAGCACCACGCCCAATGTGCATCCCCAGCCCCATCGAGGCCCGCGACGGGATTGAGGCTTCTTTGGGGGGATTGATGCCGGCGTTTTCGGCTTGGGAGGCGGCACCCGCAAGGGTCCTGTGCCGACGACCCGTTTTCTCGTCGGCGGCTTTTGTGACGGCGCGGAGGAGACGGTGGCCGCGCGAGGCGAGGCAGGCAGGGCAAGCAGGAGCGCCTTCTGGAATTCGGCGATGGTTTGAAAGCGGTTTTCCGGCAGGACTTCCAACGCCTTCTCGATGGCGGCGGCTACTCCGGGAGATATTTTCTGGTTCCGCTTCCGGATGGGAGTCAGAGTCCGCTGACCAAGAGCCCGTTCCAAGCCGTCTTCCGGCATCGAGCCGGTCATCAGGGTGTACAGCGTGGCGGCGAGCGCGTAGATATCGGTTCGTGAATCGGTTCGGCTGGCGCCGTATTGTTCCGGCGGGGAATAACCGGGGGTCATGGCCTTTGCACCGGTGGTCGTGGTCGCCCCTTCCAACAGCCGGGCCAGGCCGAAGTCCACCAATACGGCGCGGCCGTCGGAGGTGATCCGAACGTTTCCGGGTTTTATATCCCGGTGGACGACAGGAGGCTGTCGATTGTGCAGATAATGCAGCGCATCGCAGATCTGACGGGCCCAATCCACGGCCAGCCGTTCGGATGGCAGATTGCCTTTTTCGATCCGCGAACGGAGGTCATCGCCGTCGATGTAATCCATGACCAGGTACTGGCCTTGTCCGGCGATGACGAAGTGGTCGGTCACCCGCGGCAGATTGGAATGCCGCAAGCCGGCGAGAATGGTGGCTTCCCGCCGGAACTGGCGTGCATAATCTTCAGTGGTAAACAAATTTTCCTTGACGGCTACCGGTATTCCGAGGTTCTCATCCAGGGCGCGGTAAACGGATCCCATACCGCCGCGGCCCAGCACGACGTCGATCCGATACCGACCGTACAGCAAATACCCTTTTTCCAGCGCCATGTTCTCCTCATAAACCGCGGACGGATAAGCCGCCGCAATAATGATCGGGTAAAATTATATCAAACCCGGCGAATTTTCCGGATGGCCGAGGCCGGTTCCCGCATAGGGAAAATCGTCTTTTGACAAGTTCGCCCGCCTTGTGCGATACTTAACCCGTTCCTTTCCGGATGGGAGAACCCGATGAGCGATTCCACCCCGTCTCAAACAGAAGCCCTGGCTGCCGCCACGCAAATGGTGAAGAACGGCCGATTGGATCAGGCCAGGGAAATACTCATGCAATATCTGATGAAGAATCCCTCGTCGGAACAGGCTTGGCTGTTAATGAGCTATGTTCTCCCAGATTCGGAAAAACAGAAAGACTGCCTGGAACGGGTGTTGAAGATCAACCCCAACAACACGGTCGCCCAATCCAAGCTGGCCCACTTGCTGGGACGGCGGACGGAGGAGCTGTTTGCCAAGAAACCGGAACCGTCCGCCCCATCGGTCGTAAAATCCGGTTTCGGGCTGTCTGGGAAACCGAGCGCCGTTTCGTCGCCGGAACCGACACCTGAGAAACCGACGGAACCCGAACCGGACGAGCCGGAGGAATTGGAGGAACTGGAAGAAGATCTATCCTTATCGGAAGACCTTCCGGAACCGGAGGCCAACCCGGAAGCACCCGCCGCGCCCAGGAAACGCCTGCTGTCCGAACGGTGGACCCGCGTCCTCTCGATCGGCGCGGCAATTCTCATCCTGATCCTCCTTGCGGTCATCCTGTATATCGGTGTCATCGGCCCGGTCATCTCATCCATCTCAACCCATCAGACCCCGACGCCGGATGTGGTGGTCTTTCCCACTTATCCGCCCGAATGGACGCCGACGCCAACCCGAACAGTAACCCCCATCCCCCCGTCGCCGACAGCGACCGAAACCGAGATTCCCACTCAGACCTTCACCCCTTCCGAGACTACCATCCCCTAGATAAAAGGGCAATAAAATCCAACCGAAAAAAAGAACGGCGGCATCGCTCTCCGCCGTTTACCGGAAGATAAAGGATCCGTTTTCTTCTGATCTGGAAGGCAGTTCGATTACCGAATATCATGGCCATCGATTCTATGCAGTACTAAGGTACCAGTCAAATCATAATCTTTCCACCGTATTGCATCCCAATCACCAACTCCTTCAAAAGGTGAGCGCTTCACAGAATCAACTGTATTGCGAAGGCTCATGCGGACAGCCGCATCCCGTCCTCGTCGGCTCTTCATCAGATGCCCGGGGGACTCACCCTTTCCCCCTGACTGCCCCGCACGCAACAACAACCGGCATCGCGATGATGCATTCCGACAGGGATACGGCGCGGCCAATAGCGGCGATTATACTTTGCCAAACTGGCGTTTGCCGCCGTATTTTGATATAGTTATTGGCAATCATAAAGCAGGAAAAGAAGACGGAAAAACCGGGGGCATCTTCTTTCCCGTTGCGGCAAAGGCGGTCGCCGGTCGTGGCCGCCTTTTTTCAATTCAGCGCGGTATTCCAATGGTGGGCGCATGGCGAAAACGAACATCGAAAACCGGAAGGAGTTGCTGAGAGGAATTTTCAACGAACAGGATTCCATCCTGATCGAAAAAGGATTACGCGATATTCTGAGGAAAAACCGATCCGCCCTCCACTCGCGGGGAACCGGCAGGTCGGCTTTATCTCAGCACGACGCGATACTCATCACATATCCCGGTCAACTGCTCGAAGAGGGAGTTCCGCCGCTGCGCGTGTTGTCGGAATTCTGCGAACGGCATGTGGATGGTCTGATTCCCTGCCTGCATATCCTGCCGTTTTTCCCCTATTCCTCCGACGATGGATTCTCCGTTTTAGATTACCGGCGGGTGGATCCGGCCTTGGGAACATGGGACGATATCTCCCGGATTCGAAAATCCTTTCATTTGATGGTGGACGCGGTCATCAACCATATCTCCGCCGGCAGCGACTGGTTCCAGGATTACCTTCTGAGCGCGGAAGCGCGCCGAAATTTTTTCATCGAAGTGCCGGGAAACCCGGATCTTTCCCAAGTGATCCGTCCGCGTTCCTCGCCCCTCCTGCATTCCTTTCCGTCTGCGGAGGGGGAAAAAAAAGTTTGGACGACCTTCAGTTCAGACCAGGTGGACCTCAATTACCGGAATCCGCGGGTGCTTCTCGAGATGGCGGATTTGCTGCTTTTCTATGTCGCCCGGGGCGCAACGATCATCCGTTTGGACGCGGTGGCGTTTCTTTGGAAGGAAATCGGGACATCCTGCATCAACCTGCCCCAGACTCACCGGATGGTCCGGTTGTTCCGTTCTCTGCTTGCGGAAGCGGCGCCGGATGTAAAGCTGGTGACGGAAACCAACATTCCCCACGAACAGAACATCGCCTATTTTGGCGGCGGCGACAATGAAGCCCATTTGGTATACAACTTCGCCTTGCCTCCGCTGATCCTGCATACCTTTCACTCCGGCGATTCCGGCCCGCTGGCCCGTTGGGCCGGCGGGTTGAACACGCCGTCCAAACAAACGGCGTTCCTGAATTTCCTCGCATCACATGACGGGATCGGTTTGAATCCAGTGCGGGGCATTCTTCCCGAAGCCGATATCCAGCGGATGGTCGAGCGGACCCTGGCGTGTGGCGGCAGGATTTCTTTGAAACGCAACCCGGACGGCAGCACACAACCGTA